>NZ_CP133267.1:608000-912000 GCF_030915465.1 Neobacillus sp. PS3-34 | reverse complement strand
GCACTCACGGGAGAATCCTTGCCCGTTTCCAAGCATACAGATCCATTAAAAACTGAAAATCCAGGTATAGGCGATATGGAAAACATCGCCTTTATGGGCACAATGGTTACACGTGGCAGCGGAGTGGGTGTGGCAGTAGGAACGGGAATGAAAACGGCAATGGGACAAATTGCTGATTTGCTCCAAAATGCGGAAACAGCCACTACTCCTTTGCAGCATCGGCTGGAGCAGCTTGGCAAAATATTAATTACAGCTGCCCTGTTGTTAACATTCCTGGTAGTTGGGATTGGAGTTATGCAGGGTAATGATATCTATACAATGTTTTTAGCTGGGGTTTCGCTTGCGGTAGCAGCTATTCCTGAGGGGCTTCCGGCAGATTGTGACCGTAGCACTGTCACTGGGTGTTCAAAAGATGATTAAGAAAAATGCTATTGTTAGAAAACTTCCTGCAGTTGAAACACTTGGATGTGCATCGGTCATCTGCTCTGATAAAACAGGAACGATGACTCAGAATAAGATGACGGTTACCCATTTGTGGAGCGGCGGCAACTTATGGACAGTTGACGGCGTAGGCTATGAGCCTAAGGGCGTTTTTTACAAAGAAGGAAAAACGGTTATGCCAAGGGAAGAAAAAGCATTACAGCAAATGCTGATGTTTGGCATGCTTTGCAATCATTCCGAATTGTCTTATAGAAATGAAGAAGTCATTCTTGACGGAGATCCAACCGAAGGTGCGCTCCTTGTCAGTGCTATGAAGGCAGGGTATGACCGTAACAGGCTTTTAACAGAGTTCGAGATTGTAAATGAGTTCCCGTTTGATTCCACCCGAAAAATGATGAGTGTTCTGGTTAAAGATCGAGAGGGGCGCCATTTTATCGTTACAAAAGGGGCGCCGGATGTCTTAATCGGAATAAGTAAGTCGATTCTCTGGGATGGGAAAAATCAATTTTTAGTCGGCGAGGTAAAAACAAGGGTGCAGGAAGCCATTGACGGGCTGGCATCAAATGCTTTAAGAACGATTGCAATCGCTTTTAAGCAGGTACCTTCCAATACGTTAATATTAAGCGAGCAGGAAGCGGAAATGGATTTGACATTCATTGGTGTCCAGGGAATGATTGACCCTCCTCGCCCTGAAGTGAGAAATGCGGTAAAAGAATGCCGAGAAGCAGGCATCAAGACAGTTATGATTACCGGTGACCATGTTATTACTGCCAAGGCGATTGCCAGACAGCTGGGTATTCTGACTAATAAAAGCAAGGTTGTTGATGGAAAAGCACTCTCAGAAATGTCGGTCGAAGAACTCGAAAATATTGTAGATGATGTATCCGTGTTCGCGAGGGTTTCTCCTGAACACAAGCTTAAAATTGTAAAGGCGCTCCAAAATAGAGGTCACGTTGTAGCAATGACCGGAGACGGTGTCAATGATGCTCCGGCAATAAAAGCTGCTGATATTGGTGTAGCGATGGGAATTACGGGAACGGATGTTGCCAAGGAAGCCTCTGCTCTCGTGCTGCTCGATGACAATTTTGCGACGATCAAATCAGCAATAACCGAGGGGCGGAATATTTACGAAAATATCCGTAAATTTATCCGTTACTTGCTTGCCTCCAATGTTGGTGAGATTCTGGTTATGTTATTTGCAATGATTCTTGCATTGCCGTTACCGCTCTTACCGATACAGATCCTGTGGGTAAACCTGGTGACTGATGGACTGCCTGCCATGGCATTGGGGCTTGACCGCCCTGAGGAAAATGTAATGAAACGAAAACCGCGAAGCTCCAAGGAAGGAGTTTTCGCCAGGGGATTAGGCTGGAAAGTTGTTTCTAGGGGCTTTTTGATAGGGATAGTGACACTATTGGCGTTTATCATTGTGTATAATAATCAGCCAGAACGGCTTCAATACGCACAGACTGTGGCTTTTGCTGCATTGGTAATGGCCCAGCTGATCCATGTTTTTGACTGCCGCAGTGAAAAATCTGTGCTTTCAAGGAATCCTTTTGGCAATCCATACCTTGTCTGGTCCGTTATTTCATCCTTGGCATTGCTGCTTGTTGTTATCTATTATCCGCCATTGCAGCCTATATTCCATACCCTGCCTATCGCAGGAAGAGACTGGCTGCTGATCCTTGGCTTATCATCAATACCAACTTTTTTATTGGCAGGATCATTTTTGGCAAGAAAAACAAAATAAAGTATGTTATAATCCAAAAGGTAGTAGAGAAGACTCTATTACCTTTTGTTGTTATCAGGAAAAAACTGATTTCTTTTTTATTGAAGGATGTGTGTTTGATGGCAGTTAGCATGACGGGTTTTGGAAGAAGTAAAACAGAAAGTGGTTCTTTTACTGTCCATGTTGAAATTAAAACGGTTAATCACCGATTTTGCGAATATCATATTCGAATGCCGCGGCAGCTCCTTAAAGTGGAAGAGAAAATAAAAAAGATACTTGGTGCCTATATCCGGCGTGGGAGAGTGGAGGTTTTCATCACTGTAGAGGGTGAAGGTGCTGTCAGCCGCCAGCTTCGTGTGGAATGGGACTTAATAGAGGAATATTACCAATTTATTAAAAAAGCTCAGTTAAAATACGGAATTGAAGGAACCATTACCTTACAAGAATTGATAAACCGTGAAGATTTAATACATATTGAAGAGACAGAAGGCTCTGATGATGAGCTTGAAAATGCAGTTCTGGCAGCTGCTGAAGATGCGGCTTGCCACCTAACGAAAATGAGGCAGGATGAAGGGATTGAGCTTGTAAAAGACATTACCTCACATTTGCATCAGCTCGAAGCATTTGTAAATAGTTTGCGAAAGCACGCACCTTCTGTTGTTCAACAATATAAAGAGAGATTGACGAGAAGAATGCAGGAATTTCTTAATGGCCAGGCTGATGAAGCAAGAATCCTGACAGAAGTGGCGGTCTTTTCGGAAAAAGCGGATATCAACGAGGAATTGATCAGGCTGAACAGCCATATCCAGCAATTTTTTAATATCTTAATCGAAAATAATCCGATAGGGCGTAAATTGGATTTTCTTGTTCAGGAGATGAATAGGGAGGCTAATACAATAGGCTCAAAAGCGAACGATTCCATTATCGCAAGAGATGTTGTTGAAATTAAAAGTTTGCTTGAAAAAATGAAAGAGCAGATTCAGAATATTGAATGACGTGTTTAGAAAAAGACACACACGGCAAAAATAAATTATTGATGATGGGGGAACACCATGTCCATAAAGCTAATCAATATCGGATTTGGGAATATTGTTTCTGCAAACCGAATTATTTCAATAGTCAGCCCTGAATCAGCTCCGATAAAAAGAATCATCCAGGATGCGCGTGACCGCGGTTCGTTGATTGATGCTACTTATGGCAGGCGGACACGGGCAGTCATTGTCATGGACAGTGACCATGTGATTCTTTCTGCGGTACAGCCGGAAACGGTTGCCCATAGGCTGGCTGACCGCGTTGATATTATTGATGAAGGGTAGGATATAACAAAATGAATGAAAAAGGGTTGCTTATCGTTCTTTCAGGGCGTTCGGGAGTCGGAAAAGGAACGGTCAGAAAAGAAATTTTTTCACAGCCGGACACGGCGTTTGAATATTCCATTTCAGCTACAACAAGATTGCCTCGCGAGGGTGAAGTTCACGGAGTCGATTACTTCTTTAAAACAAGGGATGATTTCGAAGAACTAATCCGCCAGGAAAAACTATTGGAATACGCAGAGTTTGTCGGTAATTATTACGGCACTCCTGTAGATTATGTCAGGGAAACACTAGATGCTGGCAAGGATGTGTTCCTTGAGATTGAAGTAAAGGGAGCACGCCAGGTTCGTGAAAAATTCCCGGAAGGCTTATTTATCTTCCTTATGCCTCCTAGCTTAACAGAACTGAAAAACAGGATTGTCACTAGGGGCACTGAAACAGAGGATTTAATCAATAACCGTATGCTTTCAGCACGCGAAGAAATCGAAATGCTGGACTTATATGATTATGTCGTTGAAAATGACCAGGTACAGCTTGCCTGCGAGCGGATTAAAGCAATTGTCACTGCCGAACATTGCCGCAGGGAACGCATAGAATACCGGTACAAAAAATTATTGGAGGCTGAATAAGCATGTTATATCCTTCTATTGATTCACTTCTTGAAAAAATTGATTCCAAGTATTCCCTTGTATCTGTTGCGGCAAAAAGGGCACGCGCTATGCAGATAGTTGCAAACCCACAGATGGAAAAGTATGTTTCTCATAAATTTGTCGGTAAAGCGCTTGAAGAAATCTATGGCGGCCAGCTGACATACAGAATCGCCAAAAAGACAGACGGTTCAGCTGAGTAAAACTAAATTTTTCATTCAGGTGAATTACGATTTTTAATACGCTAAACGCTTTTCAATCTGTAATAAGATAAAATTGAGCAGGGTCTGACACCAGAGGTATTTTCCTTATGAGTCGGACTTTTTTATTTTTAGGTGAGTTTTTTCTTTGATGGATTCAGGTGTAAAAAAGATGAAAAATGGACAGTGTTCCAGCATAATGGAGTAAAGAAGTTACTGGAGATATAGAAAGTCGGGTGTATCGTAAATGATAAATGGAAAAAGGATATTACTTTGTGTCACGGGCGGAATAGCAGTATATAAAGCAGCAGCATTAACCAGTAAACTGGTCCAGACAGGGCCCAAGTCAAGGTCATTTTAAGCGAGTCGGCGGCAAAGTTTGTAACACCTCTGACATTTCAGGCTCTATCACGAAATGAGGTTTTTACAGACACCTTTGAAGAAAAAAATCCCGAGGTGATTGCTCATATTGATTTGGCTGATTGGGCAGATTTGATCCTGGTAGCACCAGCTACAGCGAATACCATTGCCAAGCTTGCAAATGGCTTTGCTGATAATATGATTACAACTACCTTGCTGGCCGCGACCGCACCAGTTTGGATTGCTCCCGCTATGAATGTCCATATGTATGACCATCCGGCAGTGAAAAAAAACATTGCCACATTGTTTGAATATGGTTATCAATTCATTGAACCTGGAGAAGGATATCTTGCTTGTGGTTATGTCGGGAAGGGGCGCCTCGAGGAACCGGAAAATATCGTGGAACTTGCGGTACGATTTTTCCAGGGAGGTACAGGGGAGCTGGAAGGAAAAACAGTTGTTATCACAGCTGGTCCAACGCGTGAAAAAATTGATCCTGTCCGTTTTATCTCCAATCACTCAACCGGAAAAATGGGCTATGCAATTGCAGAGGAAGCCAAAAGGCCGGTGCAAATGTGGTTCTCATTTCAGGGCCAGTCTCGATAAATGCACCTGCAGGCATTGAACTGGTAAAAGTAGAAAGTGCAGCGGAAATGCATCAGGCTGTGCTGGCTTATTATGATAGGGCAGATGTAGTCGTTAAGACAGCAGCAGTTGCTGATTACCGCCCTAAAACCGCTTATGAGCATAAGGTCAAAAAGCAGGCGGGCGATAGTGTTCTTGAACTTGAGAGAACAACAGATATTCTGTCCGAGCTTGGAAAAAAGAAAGCCACACAAATACTTGTCGGCTTTGCAGCTGAGACAGAGAATGTTGAAGAATATGCCAGAAGGAAGCTGGAATCCAAAAATGCAGATATGATCGTTGCAAACAATGTTCAGCAGGAAGGTGCAGGCTTTGGAACGGAAACGAATATTGTGACGTTATTTAAAAGAAATGGATCGCCTGAAAATCTCCCGTTGATGACGAAGCAAAAAGTTGCCCGAAAAATTATTGAAGAAATTTCTTCTCTTTTAAAGGAACAGAAGAAATGAAAATCGCCAGTGTCATTGTTGATGTTCCAGCCAAGCAAACGGATAGGGCCTTTGACTATCTGATTCCTGAAAAGTGGGAGGATATCATAAAACCCGGTGTAAGGGTAATCGTTCCATTTGGACCAAGAAAAATTCAGGGATATGTATCCGGTGTTAAAACGCATTCCGATTTTGAGAAATTAAAGGCAATAAGCGAGCCGATGGATTTAGAACCTGTACTTAATGAAGAACTCATGAACCTGGGAGAATGGCTAACCAATCATACGTTGAGTTTTAAAATAGCTTCTTACCAGGCTATGCTCCCGGCCGCACTGAAGGCGAAGTATCAAAAGAAAATAAAGCTTGCCTTTGGAAAATCCGCCAGCGAACTTCCAGCTAATCTCCTCACTATATTCGAAAAAGAAGAGGAGCTTGATTGGGACGATGCAGTCAAAAAAGGGCTGATTTCCTCCTTGCAGAAAGAAGCAGCCAAAGGCACGATAGAAGTCGTTTATCAGGTGAAAGAACGAGTAAAGAAAAAGAAGCTTCTGTTTGTTTACCCTCTTGTACCTGAAAATGCAGTAAAAGAAGAAATAAATGCCTTATCCTCAAGGGCAGGCAAACAAAAGGCAGTTTTAAATTTCTTTTTGCAGGACCGCAATCCAGTCGAGCTGCGGAAGCTGGTATCTGAGCTAAATGTTTCGGCGTCATCAGTAAAGACCCTGGTAGAAAAGGGCGTGCTTGCGGAAAAGGAAATGGAGGTATACCGTGACCCGTTCGAGAACCGCACATTTGACCCTACAAATCCTTTCCCATTAACTGGCGACCAGCAAACGGCAATTGAACCAATTCTAAAAGCAAATCGGGAAGAAAAGCATGAAGTGTTTTTACTTTACGGTGTAACAGGAAGCGGAAAAACAGAAATTTATTTACAATCGATCCAGGATGTTATTAATAAAGGCAAGGAAGCGATCATGCTTGTTCCGGAAATTGCTTTGACTCCCCTTATGGTCAATCGCTTCAAAGGCAGATTTGGCGACAAGGTTGCAGTATTGCACAGCGGCTTGTCGGCTGGTGAAAAATACGATGAATGGCGAAAAATCCAGCGCAAGGAAGTAAAGGTTGTTGTCGGAGCGCGGTCGGCGGTGTTTGCCCCGTTTGAAAATTTGGGGCTCATCATCATTGATGAAGAACATGAGACAAGCTATAAGCAAGAGGAAATGCCACGTTACCATGCAAGGGATGTAGCAATCGAAAGGGCAAAAAATTATAGCTGCCCGGTTGTTCTGGGAAGTGCAACCCCGTCACTTGAATCCTTTGCGAGGGCGCAAAAGGGTGTCTATAAACTTTTAAAGCTCCCAAACCGCATGAATATGCAGTCTCTACCATCTGTTGAGATTATCGATATGAGGGAAGAATTGCGTTCAGGCAACCGCTCGATGTTTTCAAAGCTTTTATTTGAAAAATTGACTGATCGGCTGGAAAAAAAAGAACAGATCGTACTTTTTTTAAATAAACGCGGACATTCCTCATTCGTCATGTGCCGGGACTGCGGGTATGTGATGAATTGCCCGCATTGCGATATTTCGCTGACCTACCACCGTGCAAGCCAGCAGATGAAATGCCATTATTGTGGTTTTGAAAGCCATGTACCCCATAATTGCCCTGAGTGTGCAAGTGACCATATTCGTTTCTTTGGTACAGGTACACAGAAGGTTGAAGAGGAACTGGGAAAACTGCTCCCTGAAGCAAGGGTAATACGGATGGACGTGGATACAACCGGGCGGAAAGGCGCCCATGAACGCTTATTGAGTGATTTCCAGGAAGGAAAAGCGGATATACTGTTAGGTACACAAATGATAGCAAAAGGGCTCGATTTTCCAAATGTCACCCTTGTCGGTGTACTGTCAGCAGATACGATGCTTCATTTGCCTGATTTTCGGTCTTCCGAAAAAACATTCCAGCTTTTAACGCAGGTCAGCGGAAGGGCTGGAAGGCATCATCTTCCGGGAGAAGTGGTCATCCAAACTTACACGCCTGAGCATTATAGTGTTGAACTTGCCGGGAAACAGGATTTTGATCTATTTTATCAGCAGGAAATGATGGTGAGGAAGCTCCATAAATATCCGCCATTTTATTATATAGCCCTTGTCACCGTGAGCCATGAACAGCTAATGGCAGCTGTATCTGCCACAGAAAAAATAACTGGCTATGTCCGTTCCAAGGTTTCGGGAGAAGCAGTAGTCCTCGGCCGGTTGCCTCTCCAATACCAAGGATCAATGATAGATATCGGTATCAATGTTTGATAAAATACAAGCGGGAACCCGACCTTCCTGCAATATTGAAAGAAGTGCTGGACCGTTTTCAGGATAGTACCGGGAGCCTGCAGGTGTTTGTGGACGTTAATCCATATATCTTAATGTAGACTTGTATTTTTGTTTTATAAATTATAAAAAGTAAAGAATAAATGGAGGAGCAGCTTTGTCTATACGAAAAATTGTAACTTATCCTGCAGAAATTCTTGAACAGGATTGTAAGCAGGTAGAGGTTTTTGATAAAAAGCTTGTGAAGATATTAAATGATATGTATGATACAATGATTGAATTTGATGGGGTCGGTATTGCGGCACCTCAGATTGGAATTGATTCGCAAATTGCCATCGTCGATGTCGATGATGAACACGGAACAATTGAAATGATTAATCCGAGAATTATCGAAACTTCAGGAGAACAGACCGGCCCGGAAGGCTGTTTAAGTTTTCCCGGCGTATATGGTGAAGTGACAAGGCCGTTTTATGTGAAGATTGAAGCCTTTGACAGAAAAGGAAGAAAGTATACTTTGGAAGCAGAGGATTTTCTGGCAAGGGCAATCCAGCATGAAATAGATCATCTATCCGGTATTTTGTTTACCACAAAAGTGACAAAATATTTGACTGAAGAAGAGTTGGAAGGGTTGGAAAAGGAATGACAAAAATTGTTTTTATGGGCACTCCCGATTTTTCGGTGCCAGTTTTAAGAAAAATTATCGAAGACGGCTATGAAGTAATTGGTGTAGTAACCCAGCCTGACCGCCCGGTTGGAAGAAAAAGGACTTTAACTCCTCCGCCTGTTAAGGTTGAAGCAGTAAAACACGGTATTCCTGTCTTTCAACCAGAAAAAATAAGGCAAAAGGAAGAGCTTGAAAAAATACTCACCCTTAATCCTGACCTGATTGTTACGGCAGCTTTTGGACAAATTTTGCCCAAGGAGCTTCTGGATGCTCCGAAATATGGTTGCATAAATGTTCATGCCTCACTTCTTCCGGAATTAAGGGGAGGCGCGCCAATCCATTATTCGATTATCCAGGGGAAAGAAAAGACCGGCATTACCATTATGTATATGGTCGAAAAGCTTGATGCGGGAGATATTTTAACTCGTGTCGAGGTGCCGATTACGGAAGAGGACAATGTGGGTTCCCTTCATGATAAATTAAGCGCAGCCGGTTCAAAGCTCCTGTCAGATACCCTGCCGCTCCTGCTCGAATATAAACTTACACCGATACCGCAAAACGAAGCGGACGTTTCGTTTGCCTATAATATCAAAAGAGAACAGGAATTAATCGACTGGTCCAAAACAGGTGAAGAAATATATAACCAGGTTCGCGGGATGAATCCATGGCCTGTAGCTTACACGTCATTGGACGGTGCAGTGATAAAGATCTGGCAAACTGTAAAGATGGCCCATGACAGCAATAAAACACCAGGTACGATCGTGGACATCCATTCAGATGGAATTGTCGTCCAGACAGGAAACAGCACTGCCATAAAGATTACGGAGCTTCAGCCATCAGGAAAAACAAAAATGGCGGCTGAACAGTTCCTTAGAGGTTCCGGGGCAAAAATCACATCAGGAATGAAGCTAGGAGAATAAAATGGGAAAGAAAAAAAATGTGCGTGAAACCGCGCTGGAAATACTGGATGCGATTGAAAAAAATCAATCATACAGCAATTTGCTTTTGCATAATGCAATTGAAAAAAATCAATTGCCAACTAAAGACATTGGATTATTAACAGAGTTGGTTTATGGAACACTGCAAAGAAAAATGACGCTTGATTTCTTTTTGAAACCTTTCATAAAGAATGGCAGCAAGACGGAACGCTGGGTGATGAATTTATTAAGGATGACCCTCTATCAAATGGTGTATCTTGATAGGGTTCCTGATCACGCTGCTATTCATGAGGCAGTAGAAATTGCCAAAAAGCAAGGTCATAAAGGTATTTCAGGCATGGTAAACGGTGTGATGCGCAGTATACAGCGTCAAGGTTTGCCATCTCTTGAGGAAATTACGGACCCGCTGGAAAGGCTTTCTATCGAATCGAGCACCCCTTTATGGCTTGTATCAAGATGGGCCGATCAATTCGGATTAGAGAAAACCGAAGAAATGTGTGAATTGAATCTTACCGCACCTGTACAAACAGCAAGAGTTAATTTAACGAAAATATCACGGGAAGAATGTCTTGGTATGCTGGAAGAGGATGGTTTCTTTGTAGAAAAAAGTCCGATCCTTCCAGAATCAATTATCGCTCTAAAAGGGAATATGGCTTCTTCCACTGCTTTTAAAAAGGGTTTTCTCACCATTCAGGATGAAAGCTCGATGATGGTTGCATATGCACTTGATGTAAAGTCAAACGAGCGTATAATGGATGCCTGTGCCGCTCCAGGAGGAAAAAGCACACATCTTGCCGAGAAAATGGAGAATAGAGGAGAAATTATTTCACTCGATTTGCATGAGCATAAAGTAAAATTGATCAAGGAAACTGCATCAAGATTAGGGTTGAGAAATATTACCACTATTGCGATGGACAGCCGCAAAGCTGGAGAACATTTTGAGGAAGAATCATTTGACAAAATCCTGCTTGATGCCCCGTGTTCTGGCCTTGGTGTAATGCGCAGAAAGCCAGACATCAAGTATACAAAAAACGAAAAAGACATCATCCAGTTAGCCAGCATTCAGCAAAATCTCTTGAATTCTGTTGCCCCCTTAATTAAAAAAGGTGGAATTCTCGTATATAGTACGTGTACAGTGGATAAAGAGGAAAATGAGAATACTGTTACTTCGTTTTTAAAGGAGCATCCCGAGTTTGAAGGTGACACGGAATTTGCCGAACGCATGCCGGAAGCTATTCGCCCCTTGATTACTGGATTTGATTTACAAATATTACCGCAGCATATAGGTTCAGACGGATTTTATATAGCGTGCCTAAGAAAGAAGGTGTAGCAGTTGGAACAATTAAACACAACTGATACAGGAACATCATTGGAAAAAGAAAAGCCATCCATTTATTCTTTGGAACTGCATGAATTAAAGGAATGGCTTTCAAATAATGGAGAAAAGGCCTTCCGTGCCGAACAGGTTTTTGACTGGCTTTATAAAAAGAGAGCCGTATCCTTTGAAGATATGAGCAACCTGTCAAAATCAACTCGTGACAAGCTATCGGACAATTTTCAAATCACTACGCTTAAGACTGCAATCAGACAGCAGTCTGCAGATGGAACGATTAAATTCCTATTTGAACTTCACGATGGTTATTCAATTGAAACAGTTTTAATGAGACATGATTACGGCAACTCGGTCTGTGTAACCACTCAGGTTGGCTGCCGAATCGGCTGTACATTCTGTGCCTCTACTCTTGGCGGACTTAAACGCCATTTAACAGCTGGCGAAATTGTCGCCCAGGTTGTAACGGTACAACAGGCTCTTGATGAAACAGAGGAAAGAGTCAGCTCAGTTGTAATTATGGGAATTGGCGAGCCATTCGATAACTACGATAACATGCTCTCCTTTTTAAAAATTATCAACCATGATAAAGGGCTTAATATCGGTGCTCGCCATATTACAGTCTCAACGAGCGGCATTGTTCCAAAAATCTATCAATTTGCCGATGAAAATATGCAAATCAATTTTGCGATTTCTCTTCATGCGCCTAATACAGAAATTCGTTCAAGATTAATGCCGATTAATAAAGCATATAAACTTGATGACTTAATGAAGTCAGTGCGGTATTATATCGATAAGACCGGCAGACGTATCAGCTTTGAATACGGCCTGTTTGGTGGCGTAAATGACCAGGTTGAGCATGCAGAAGAATTGGCGCGCCTTTTAAAAGGGATTAAATGCCATGTCAATTTGATACCTGTAAACTATGTCCCTGAAAGGGATTATGTGCGGACGCCGAAAAACGAGATCTTTGCTTTTGAAAAAACATTAAAAAAACATGGTATTAACGTAACAATACGCCGTGAGCACGGTTCTGATATAGACGCAGCATGTGGACAACTTCGTGCAAAGGAGCGGAAAGAAGAGACGAGGTGAAGGTATGAAAGCTGTTTATATGACAGATCAAGGAATGGTACGACTTAATAACGAAGATTCCGGCGGGGTTTTCATTAACCTTGACGGACACCGCCTGGCCATCGTTGCAGATGGCATGGGCGGTCACCGTGCCGGTGATGTGGCAAGCAATATGACAGTTATTCATTTGAAAACAACATGGGAAAAGACAGAAGGTATTTTAACTGCTGCAGATGCTGAGTCCTGGCTAAAGGAGCACATTCTGGATGTGAATATCATTTTATTTGAGCATGCCCAAAAGAATACAGAGTGTGACGGAATGGGTACAACCATTGTAGCTGCAGTTTGTACCGACGGTTTTGTAACAATTGCCAATATAGGGGACAGCCGGGGCTACTTATTGAACGAAATGGGTTTTAAGCAATTAACGGAGGATCATTCTTTAGTGAATGAGCTGGTGAGATCCGGCCAGATATCAAAGGAAGATGCCGAGTATCATCCTCACAAGAATGTTGTCCTGAGGGCATTGGGAACAGAAGAGCAAGTTGATATGGATATCTGTACCATCATGTTTGAAGAAGGGGATCGACTCTTGCTTTGTTCTGACGGGCTTTCCGACAGGGTAAAAGAAACTGAGATGATGGAAATTCTTACGAATGATGAATCGCTTGAACAAAAAGCTTCAACGCTTATTTCACTTGCGAACAAATATGGCGGCAAAGATAATATTACCCTGGCGATTGTTGATTATTTAGCAGGCATTGAGGGTGAGCTATAAATGTTAATAGGAAAAAGAATTAGCGGCCGTTATAAAATATTGGATATGATTGGCGGGGGCGGCATGGCGAATGTTTACCTGGCCCATGACATGATCCTAGACCGCGACGTTGCCGTTAAAATGCTTAGGCTCGATTTTGCAAATGATGAGGAATTTATCCGCCGTTTTCATCGTGAAGCACAATCGGCTACAAGTCTTGTACATCCAAATATCGTAAATATTTTTGATGTGGGTGAAGAAGATGATCTTTATTATATCGTCATGGAATTTGTCGAAGGACAAACATTAAAACAATACATACAGCAAAATTCACCACTGAGAGTGGAAGAGTCTTTAGGGATTATGAAACAGCTGACTTCGGCGATTTCTCATGCCCATCACAATCATATCGTCCATCGGGATATAAAACCTCATAATATCCTGGTAGACCGTAATGGGAATGTAAAAATAACCGATTTTGGCATCGCCATGGCATTGAGTGCGACAAGCATAACACAGACCAATTCTGTGATGGGTTCGGTCCATTATTTATCTCCCGAACAGGCACGCGGAGGCATGGCAAACAAAAAATCGGATATCTACTCACTTGGCATTGTCATGTTTGAGCTTTTGACGGGCAGGCTGCCTTTTTCGGGAGAGTCTGCTGTCTCCATTGCTCTTAAACATTTACAATCGGAAACCCCATCTGTAAGAAGATGGAATCCGAATATACCACAAAGTGTTGAAAACATTGTCTTAAAAGCCACTGCCAAGGATCCCTTCCATCGTTATAACAATGCTGATGAAATGGAAGTAGACCTGCAGACAGCACTTTATCCAAATCGGATAAACGAACCGAAATTTATCATTCCAGCAGATGATGAAGCTACTAAGGCCATTCCAATTATTACGGATGACCGTCCCTTTCAAAACCTGGATGAAACGATGGTTCATGGAAACGATAAGAACGGAAATGCAGACAAACAGACTCCTGTACAGGAGCCTAAAAAGAAAAAACGTAAGAAGTGGCCAATCATTCTTGTTACGACCTTCGTTATTCTTGTCCTTCTAGCGTTGATGACGGTTACAGTTTTTCCAAAATGGTTCTCTCCTAAAGATATCAATGTGCCAAATGTGAGTGGAATGAATTTGGAAGAGGCTGTATCAAAATTAGAGGCAAAAGGATTTGTGATAGGCAAAACAAAGAAGATTAACGATGAAAGCATTCCAGAAGGGGAAATCATAAAGACTGACCCAAATGGAGGAGATACAGCTAAAGAAGGATCAAGAATCGATCTTTATGAAAGTATAGGCAAGGAAAAGCTGGAAATTGTCGACTACAAAGGTCGCCAATATGAAGATGTATTAACATTGCTAAAGGACAAAAACTTTAAAGACATTACAGAAACGGAAGTCTATGATGACAGCGACCCTGGCACGATTCTTAGCCAGGATCCACCGGCAGGCAAAAAGGTGGTCCCGGAAGATACCATAGTAAACTTTGAAGTGAGTAAAGGACCGCATAAAATTATCCTTAAAGATTTATCTGCGTATAACTCCAAAACGCTTAAGGATTATGCTGATTCCACAGGCCTTGTTATCGATATGTCGCAGCAGGCTTATGATGAAAATGTTCCTGCAGATATGGTTATCTCACAAAGTCCTGAACCTGGAGCAGAGCTGAAAAGAGGTGATACTGTTACAGTTGTGCTTTCGAAAGGCAAAGAGGAAATCCCGCCTAAACAGGTTACAGAAGAAGTCGAGATTTCTTACGAACCATCAATTCCAGGACAGCCTCAGCAAGTACAGATATACATCGAAGACATGGAAAACAGTATGACAGAACCAGTTGATACCTTCTATATAACCAAAAATGAAAAGCGGCAGATCAAATTAATGGTTCAATATGGAAAAAATGCCGGATATAAGGTTATGAGGGACAATGAAGTGATCATTGACAAAGTAGTTCAATATCCTAAATAAATTTTTTGATTTCTAAGAGCAGTCGTGACTTTTTGTACGTACTGCTCTTAAAACTATTATTTCAAGGAGTGCTTCTATGGCAGAAGGAAAAATTGTTAAAGCGTTAAGCGGTTTTTACTATGTGATTTCTGAAGGTCGATTGACGCAATGCCGCGGAAGAGGGGTTTTTCGGAAAAATAAAATCACCCCCCTTGTAGGTGATAACGTAGTGTTTCAGGCTGATAATGAGCAGGAAGGTTATATCATGGAAGTGAAGGACCGAAAAAATGAGCTTGTCCTGCCGCCAATTGCCAATGTGGATCAGGCGATTCTTGTTTTTTCTGCAGTTGAGCCTGACTTCAGCACGACATTGCTTGACCGGTTTCTTGTTCTCGTGGAATTCAATTATATTAACCCGCTTATTTGTATTACAAAGATCGATTTAGCAAGTGACGGGGAAAAAGTGAAAATCGAAAAATTTGCTGAGGAGTATAGGGCAGCGGGTTATGAAGTTATCCTGACCTCTTCTGAAACGGAAGCGGCCTTAAAAAGCTGTATCCTCATATTGAAAATAAAATATCGGTATTTGCCGGTCAATCAGGTGTCGGAAAGTCTTCCTTGCTAAATGCGCTCAGGCCTGGAATTGAAGACTAATGATATTTCCTCCCATCTCGGAAGGGGTAAGCATACGACCCGTCATGTAGAGCTGATTGAAATTGGCAGCGGTCTGATTGCCGATACTCCCGGTTTCAGTTCTTTGGAATTTATGGATATTGAGGCAGAACAGCTGAACTTCTGTTTCCCGGATTTGGAACGGGCAAGTGAAAACTGCAAGTTCAGAGGCTGCCTTCATCTGAAGGAACCAAAGTGTGGAGTGAAGGCTGCTGTTGAAGCAGGTGAAATCCCTGGATACCGTTATGAACATTATCTTGATTTTTTACAGGAAATTAGAGAAAGAAAGCCGAGGTATTGAATATGGTAAAAATTGCACCTTCCATTTTGTCTGCAGACTTTTCCAGATTAGGGGAAGAAATTAAGGACGTTGAACAGGGCGGGGCAGATTATATTCATGTTGATGTTATGGACGGCGATTTTGTGCCAAATATCACAATAGGTCCATTAATTGTGGATGCAATCAGGCCGGTGACAAAGCTCCCATTAGATGTTCACTTAATGATTGAAAATCCCGACGAATATATTGAAGCATTTGCTAAGGCAGGTGCCGACTATATTACAGTCCATGTTGAAGCGTGCAGGCATCTCCACAGGACTATACACCATATTAAATCCTTTGGTGTGAAGGCGGGAGTTGTTTTGAATCCTGCTACACCTGTTGAAACGATCCAGCATGTTTTAGCAGATATCGATATGGTATTATTGATGTCCGTAAATCCAGGGTTTGGCGGACAAAAGTTCATCCCTGATGTCCTTTCAAAAATCACAGCGGTTAAGAAAATGGCTCAGGATAAAGGGCTTAATATTGAGATTGAAGTGGACGGCGGGGTTAATAGTGAAACCGCCAAGCTTTGTATAGAAGCTGGAGCAAATGTTCTTGTGGCTGGGTCGGCTATTTACAATGAGGCAGACAGAGAAAAAGCCATTTCAGCATTAAGAGGATAGTTTTATTGGCCAGCAGACAATGCTGGCTTTTCTATATGCTCGGTTAATGAAGAGGGGATGTAAATAAGATGATTATAAATATTTTGGCGGGTGGCCCGTTAGAGCAAGTCCCTGAACTGGACACATATTCAGCCAAAAACGGTACTTGGGTTGGTGTTGACAGAGGAGTTTTTACCCTTTTATCAAAAGGGATTGTACCGGATATTGCTTTTGGGGATTTCGATTCTGTAACAGCAGCAGAATGGCAGTTAATAAGGCAAAAAGTGGAGTCCTTAAAGAAATATAAACCAGAAAAGAACGAAACAGATATGGAAATTGCCTTGAATTGGGCAATTGAACAGAACCCGTCTGAAATTAGAATTTTTGGCTGCACCGGGGGTAGGCTTGACCACTTATTGGCCAACATTCAATTGCTTTTAAAGCCTTTATTTAGCGGAAGTGGCTGTGAAATTCATCTTATTGACAAACAAAACACCGTTTTCGTAAAAGGGCCCGGCATATACAAAATAAAGAGAATCCAGGAAAAAATGTATACTTCGTTTCTCCCGCTTACCTTAGAAGTTAAGGGTATCACACTTGAAGGATTTAAATATCCTTTAAATGACTGTCATATTTCCATCGGATCTACACTATGTATTAGTAATGAACTTATTAATGAAGAAGGTACTTTTTCATTTTCTGAAGGCATATTAATAGTGGTAAGAAGCCGCGATTAAATTGCTTCTGCAGATTAAGTACTTATTTTTCTTTATTGAATAGGATGATAAGGGCACACGGTTGAAGGCTGTAAACGTGTGATATGGTGAGGAGGGACAGTATGAAATTTTATACGATTAAACTGCCGAGGTTTTTGGGCGGGCTTGTCCGGGCGATGATTGGAGCATTTAAGAAAAACGAATAGCTGTTAATGTTTGCTGTCTGCCAAATAGAAAGACAACCTTTCTGAACCGTTTTTAGCACCTTTTCTGAAGGTGCTTTTATTTTTTGCCATTTGGGTAAAAATAAAGAAAAGACATCCCATTGAAGGATGTCTAATCGATATTAAACGCGTTCAACTTTACCTGATTTTAACGCTCTTGCAGAAACCCATACACGCTTTGGCTTTCCATCAACAAGAATGCGTACTTTTTGAAGGTTTGCACCCCATGTGCGCTTGTTAGCGTTCATAGCGTGAGAACGTGCATTACCAGTTGTTGTTTTCTTACCAGTGATAACACATTTACGTGGCATATTTATTTCCCTCCTTAACTACAAAAAGCTTTCATGCTTTTATTAACAAATTCAGATGTTGCCATCCGTTTCATTGAGAAAAATGGCTTGGCCATATTTCTGCCTAAAGATACTTTAATAATTTATCACACAACGTATCTGAATGCAATACTTGTGAAGAAAGCTTTCAAGAAAAAAACCTTGACATTGATTCAGTTTGCAGGCTTTATAGTAATCAAAGCAAGTATGACTTTCAAAATTGCAATGTCTATAGTAAAATGACTGTAGCCAAGGAGTAATTTTCCAAAGGGGGAACGTTCCATGTCCATCGAATTAAAAACCAAGTACGGACAAATTGATATTTCGAATGAAGTTATCGCAACCATCGCAGGTGGAGCAGCAACAGATTGCTATGGAATTGTCGGTATGGCGTCAAAAAGTCAAATTAAAGACGGCCTTACAGAAATTTTAAGAAGAGAAAACTTCACTCGGGGTGTGATTGTCCGCCAGGAAAACGAGGAAGTACATATTGATATGTATATAATTGTCAGCTATGGAACGAAAATTTCAGAAATTGCCCATAACGTGCAATCGAAGGTAAAATACACGCTTGATCAAACTGTTGGACTGGCCGTTGACTCGGTAAATATTTATGTTCAGGGAGTTCGAGTTACGAACCCGTAAGTTCGCAAAACGAACAAATGGATCATATCGATCACTTTGTTCGTGCACGAACCTTTTTTTCGTAGTAACGAACCTCAGTGAGGAGGAAAGTTTTGTGTCAATAACAGCATTAGACGGAAAACGTTTTGCAGAGATGGTGATTCAGGGTGCGAATCATCTTTCTGCAAATGCAGATATGGTTGATGCCTTAAACGTTTTTCCAGTTCCCGATGGTGATACAGGAACAAATATGAATTTATCTATGACCTCAGGTGCGAAAGAAGTAAAAAATAACGTACAGGATCATATTGGGAAAGTTGGGGTTGCTCTTTCCAAAGGACTTTTAATGGGCGCACGCGGAAATTCTGGCGTTATCCTTTCCCAATTGTTTCGAGGTTTTGCAAAGGCGATTGAAAACAAAGCGGCAATCTCAGGCAAGGACTTTGCTGCAGCTTTGGACTTAGGTGTGGAAACAGCTTATAAGGCAGTAATGAAGCCGGTAGAAGGAACCATTCTGACTGTTGCGAAGGATTCAGCCAAAAGAGGCGTACAGGCTGCCAAAAACAGCGATGACGTTATTGTAATCATGGAGGAAGTGCTTGCTGAAGCACGGGAATCCTTAAAACGGACTCCAGACCTGCTCCCAGTTTTAAAGGAAGTAGGTGTCGTTGACAGCGGCGGACAAGGACTTGTTTTTGTTTATGAAGGCTTTTTGGCTGAATTAAAAGGAGAACAGCTCCCAGATTCGCCAGCCGCGCTGCCTTCAATGAATGAATTGGTGAGTGCAGAGCATCACAAAAGCGTACAAAGCTACCTCAATACAGAAGATATTGAATTTGGCTATTGTACGGAAATGATGGTGAGATTTGAAGCTGATAAATTAGCCAATAATCCGTTTAAAGAAGAAAATTTCCGTTTGGATTTAAGCCAATATGGTGATTCCTTATTAGTCATTGCGGATGAAGAACTTGTAAAGGTCCATATCCACTCAGAACAGCCGGGAACAGTGCTAAGCTATGGGCAGCGCTACGGAAGCCTGATCAATATTAAAATCGAGAATATGCGCCAGCAGCATACGAATATTGTTGGTGAAACACATACACCGCTTGTATCGGAAAAACCTGCTCAAAAGAAAGAAAAGCAGGAATATGGTATTGTAACGGTTTCAATGGGAGCAGGAATCGCAGACTTATTCAGAAGCATTGGAGCCCATGCAATTATTGAAGGCGGCCAAACGATGAATCCAAGCACAGAGGATATCGTCAAAGCGATTAAAGATGTAAATGCTAAGAAAGTCTATATTTTGCCTAACAACAAAAATATCATTATGGCAGCACAGCAGGCAGCAGAAGTAGCAGAGGAAGAAGTATCTGTCATTCAAACAAAGACAGTTCCTCAGGCCTTTCTGCACTGCTTGCATTTAATCCAGGTGCAGATTTTAAGACGAATGAGTCTTCAATGAATGAAGCACTAAAGCGTGTTAAAACTGGCCAAATCACATTTGCTGTACGTGATACTAGCATTGATGGGCTGGAAATTGAAAAAGATGATTTTATGGGAATTGCTGACGGTAAAATTATCGTGAAAAACCGCGACAGAATGAAGGCGGCCGAAGCCTTGCTTTCAGCTATGCTTGATGAGGATTCGGAAATTCTCACCATTATTCAGGGTGAAGGGGTTAACGAAGAGGAAGTTAATAGCCTGGCACAATTTGTGGAAGAAAATTTCGCTGATGTAGAAGTTGAAATCCATAATGGCAAGCAGCCGCTTTATTCCTTTATTTTCTCTATCGAGTAACCGAATAAAAGGCAGATATTAATACTAGACCTTTAGGATACAGAACGGATAAAATAGAAGGGGGAATCCCCTTCTATTTTTTTGCTTTTTTAGGGGATGTGGAGAACTTAGTTTTTCAAAGGGGAGAGCGATTGTGAAATATAAAAGTGTTTTTGATATAATCGGGCCAATCATGATTGGACCTTCAAGCTCGCATACTGCCGGAGCAGCAAGAATTGGCAGGGTAGCGCGAAGCTTGTTTGGGCGGGAGCCAAAATGGGCAAATATTTCGTTTTATGGTTCCTTTGCCAAAACCTATAAAGGGCATGGGACAGATGTAGCCATTATCGGGGGAATTCTCGATTATGATACCCATGATGAAAGGATTATTCAGGCGATTGATCTTGCAAAAGAACGGGGTATGAAGATTCGTTTCATAGAGGAAGATGCAATCACCGAACATCCCAATACGGCAAGAGTTTTTATTGGTGATGAAAAAGGTGAGCTTGAGCTGGTCGGAATTTCGATTGGCGGAGGTAAAATTGAGATTACCGAATTAAATGGCTTTGAACTAAAGCTTTCAGGCCACCATCCTGCTATCCTGGTTGTCCATGATGACCGTTTTGGAGCCATTGCTGCAGTATCAAACATCCTGGCTAAGTACGAGATTAATATCGGCCATATGGAGGTTTCCAGAAAAGAAAAGGGGAAACTGGCTTTAATGACAATCGAAGTCGACCAAAACATCGATGATGATGTCCTTCATGAAATCGAAAAGCTTCAGCACATTTTAAAAGTGACAAAGATAGTTGATTAAATACATTAATATACAATAGATTCTTGTGCGTTCAGAAGGGGGAAGGCAAATGTTTCGTAATGTTGCCGAGTTAGTAGAATTGGCTGTTAGCCAAAACAAAAAGATTTCCGAGCTTATGATTGAGCAGGAAATGACGGTTACAGGCCGTTCACGTGAAGAAATTATTTCTTTTATGGATCGAAACCTGCTGATAATGGAAGAGGCAGTTGAACGGGGTATTAAGGGAGTAAAATCACATTCAGGCCTGACAGGCGGAGATGCGGTTCTGCTTCAGCAGTATATTGAAAAAGGGGATTTCCTTTCAGGGGAAACCATTTTGGACGCAGTCAGCAAGGCAGTAGCGACGAATGAAGTAAATGCTGCTATGGGCACCATTTGCGCGACACCGACTGCGGGATCTGCAGGGGTTGTGCCAGGGACTCTTTTCGCAGTGAAAAAGAAATTAAACCCATCACGCGAACAAATGGTATCGTTTCTGTTCACAGCCGGTGCATTCGGTTTTGTAGTAGCAAATAATGCATCCATTTCCGGTGCTGCCGGGGGCTGCCAGGCAGAAGTTGGGTCAGCTGCTGGAATGGCTGCTGCCGCTCTTGTTGAACTAGCAGGCGGGACGCCGGAGCAATGTGCTGAGGCAATGGCAATTACGTTAAAAAATATGCTAGGACTTGTCTGTGACCCTGTTGCAGGGCTGGTTGAAGTGCCTTGTGTGAAACGAAATGCGATGGGAGCGGCTAACGCAATGGTAGCAGCGGATATGGCTCTTGCCGGTGTGAAAAGCAGAATCCCATGTGATGAAGTTATTGATGCAATGTATAAAATAGGCTTATCTATGCCGACTGCTCTAAAAGAAACAGCACAGGGAGGGTTGGCGGCTACTCCGACTGGTCGTGAGCTGGAAGCAAAGATCTTCGGAATTCCGCTGAATAAACGTGAATCCAAATCTTAATCAATCTGTTACCGCGATAAAAGGAATTGGGGAAGAAACAGCTGTGACGCTCGCTGAAATGAATATCCACTCTATTCATGATTTACTGGAGAACTTCCCATATCGTTATGAGGATTACCGCCTAAGGGATTTGGCAGACGTAAAGCATGAAGAAAAAATTACGGTTGAAGGGAAGGTTCACAGCGAGCCTTCTCTTGTCTATTATGGACGGAAAAAATCCCGGCTGACAGTCAGAATGCTGGTTGACAGATACTTAATACAAGTTACTTTTTTTAATCAGCCTTATTTAAAAAATAAAATTGCGGTAAATGAAACGATAACTGTAACAGGGAAGTGGGACCAGCACCGCCAGCTGATAACGGCCAATGAAATGCAAATAGGATCTTCAATGAAAGCGAGCAATTTTGAACCGGTTTATACCCTTAGGGGCAACGTAACAATGAAAGGGATGCGTAAATTTATTAAACTTGCATTCCATCAATATGGAAGTCTTATAGAGGAGAATCTACCTGACGCTCTCTTGATGAAATATAAGCTTTTAGGCAGGCATGATGCCTTAAGGGCGCTTCATTTCCCTGAAAATGAGGATGATGTCAAGCAGGCGAGGCGCAGGTTTGTTTACGAAGAATTCCTTTCCTTTCAGCTGAAAATGCAGGCTTTGAGGAAGTTTGAAAGGGAACAGTCACCTGGTATTAAAATAAATTACGATTTAAGCAGGTTAAAGGATTTCATTGACAGCCTTCCATTTCCGCTTACAAATGCACAAAAAAGAGTCGTTAACGAGATTCTTTCAGATATGAAGTCTTCCTACAGGATGAATCGTCTTCTGCAAGGCGATGTTGGTTCGGGAAAAACGGTTGTTGCCGCAGTATGTCTTTTTGCGGCTGTGACATCCGGATACCAGGGAGCACTCATGGTTCCAACCGAAATATTGGCGGAACAGCATGCTGAATCGTTAAAGGGGTTATTGGAGCCATTTTCCATACAGGTCGAATTGTTAACGAGTTCAGTAAAAGGAAAGCTGCGAAAGGAAATTCTCCGGAAGTTATCTGAAGGAGAGATCGATATTTTAATTGGTACACATGCTTTAATCCAGGATGAGGTATCCTTTAAGAAGCTTGGATTTGTTATTACGGATGAGCAGCACCGTTTTGGAGTCGAGCAGCGAAGAGTCCTTCGTGAAAAAGGCGAAAATCCGGATGTCCTTTTCATGACAGCGACGCCTATACCTCGTACGTTAGCCATCACGGTATTTGGTGAAATGGACGTATCGATCATTGATGAAATGCCGGCTGGCAGGAAGGCAATTGAAACATATTGGGCCAAGCAGGAGATGCTTGAGCGTGTGCTTGCCTTTGTAGAAAAAGAGCTTCGAAAAGGGCATCAGGCATATGTGATTTGTCCATTGATTGAGGAATCGGAAAAGCTTGATGTTCAAAATGCCATCGAAGTGCATTCCATGCTTTCCTTCCACTTCCAAAATCGGTATAAGGTCGGCTTAATGCACGGCAGGTTAAACTCTGACGAAAAAGATGCAGTTATGAAAGCATTTAGTGCAAATGATGTACAGGTTCTCGTTTCGACTACGGTAGTCGAAGTAGGGGTAAACGTTCCAAATGCCACGATGATGGTCATATACGACGCGGAGAGATTTGGGCTTTCACAGCTCCATCAGCTTCGCGGACGTGTGGGAAGAGGGAGCGACCAATCCTTCTGTATCCTGCTTGCCGACCCTAAGACAGAGGTTGGTAAGGAAAGAATGAAAATCATGACGGAGACAAATGACGGCTTTGTTTTAAGTGAAAAGGATCTGGAACTTAGGGGACCAGGTGACTTTTTTGGTAAAAAGCAAAGCGGAATACCTGAATTCAAAGTGGCTGATATGGTCCATGATTACCGTGCATTGGAAACGGCCAGAAATGATGCCGCGATGCTGATTGCTTCAAGCACATTCTGGGAGTCTCCGGAATATGAGGCGCTTAGAAGAGAGCTCGAGAGTACCGGGGTTCTGGATGGAGAAAAGCTTGATTAGCAATGACTGGAAATTTTTTACCAATAATAGATAAACTACCTAAAATATAAAGCGAAGAAGCAGATTGCAGTGAAGGTGAAGTAATTCTTGCAATCTGCTTTTCTTAATTTTATACTACTATTAGTACCTAGTCATAAGAGTGCGGACGGTGTGATTGATGAAAAGAAATAAACGTGAACGGCAGCAATTATTAACGTTAACGATAAGAGAAAATCCCTTTATAACAGATGATGAGCTTGCAGAAAAATTTTCCGTAAGTGTTCAAACCATCCGTCTTGATCGGCTGGAGCTTTCCATACCAGAGCTTCGTGAGCGAATAAAAACAGTCGCCGAGAAGCGGTTCGATGATGAAGTCCGTTCCCTGCCGCTAGATGAAGTAATTGGGGAAATAATAGATATGGAATTGGACCGCAGTGCCATTTCCATTTTTGATGTTAAAGAAGAGCATGTGTTTAAGAGGAACCGGATAGCACGGGGGCACCATGTTTTTGCACAGGCAAACTCTTTAGCCGTAGCTGTTATTAATGATGAATTGGCTCTGACAGCTAAGTCAAGTATTCAATTTAAGCGCCAGGTTAAACAAAATGAACGGGTTATTGCCAAGGCGAAGGTTACGAAAATTGATGAAGGCAGCGGCAGAACTTTTGTAGAGGTAAACAGCTTTGTGAATAGTGAGCTTGTTTTCTCGGGAGAATTTGAAATGTACCGTTCAAAAAACAATTAAAGGATGCGAACTACATGAAGCTGGCTATAGATGCAATGGGAGGCGACAATGCTCCAAAGGAAATTGTTTTAGGAGCATTGAAGGCAGTGGAAGCTTTCTCAGACATACATATCACTCTTGTTGGAGATGAGAAAAAAATAAAGGAATATATTACCGGCCATGATCGGATCAGCATTTTGCACACAGATGAAGTGATTCTTGGAACGGACGAGCCTGTCAGGGCAGTTCGCCGCAAAAAGAATGCCTCCATGGTCCTTGCGGCACAACAGGTGGCCGACGGGAACGCGGATGCATGCATTTCAGCTGGAAATACCGGTGCCCTGATGGCTTCTGGCCTGTTTGTGGTAGGACGGATTGAAGGAATTGACCGCCCGGCACTGTCACCGACCTTGCCGACAATCGGCGGGGAAGGATTCATCCTTTTGGATGTAGGCGCCAATGTGGATGCAAAGCCTGAGCACCTGCTCCAATACGCAATTATGGGCTCCATTTATGCCGAAAAGGTAAGAGGAATAGCTAACCCGCGAGTAGGCCTATTAAATATTGGTTCTGAAGAGAAAAAAGGAACCGATTTGACGAAGCAATCATTTGCACTGTTAAAAGAAGCAGCCAATATCAATTTTATTGGGAATGTGGAGTCCAGGGACCTGCTTGAAGGTGCCGCGGATGTGGTGGTTACGGATGGATTTACGGGCAATATGGTTCTTAAAACGATCGAAGGCACCGCAATGTCAGTCTTTAAGATGTTAAAAACAGCACTAACCGGCAGCATGAAGAGCAAGCTGGCAGCCGCAGTACTTAAGCCAGATCTTGTAAAACTGAAAAATTCAATGGACTATTCTGAATATGGCGGTGCTGGCCTTTTGGCTTGAAGGCTCCTGTCATTAAGGCGCATGGATCCTCCAATGCCCAGTCATTATTCAGTGCCATCAGGCAAACAAGGGAAATGGTTGGAAATGATGTTACAGGGCTGATCAAAAAGTCGATCGAGCAAATGGAATCATCTGCTGATCACACATAAAGGGAGTGTTTTTATGGGTAAAATAGCATTTTTGTTTCCTGGACAGGGTTCACAGACAGTTGGAATGGGAAAAGGCCTTTCTGAGAAATATCCCAATGTCCAAAACGTCTTTGAACAAGCGGATAGCAAATTGAAAATTGATTTGAGCAGGCTGATTTTTGAAGGTCCGCAGGAAGAACTTACATTAACCTTCAACGCACAGCCGCCCTATTAACAACAAGCATTGCCATTTTGGAATTCTTCCGGAATTCCGGTATTAAAGCAGATTATGTTGCCGGCGATAGCCTTGGGGAGTATACAGCACTCGTCGCGGCTGGAACCCTTACCTTTGAGGAAGCGGTTTATGCTGTCCGGAAAAGAGGAGAGTTCATGGAAAAGGCAGTTCCTAATGGTGAGGGTACGATGGCGGCAGTTCTCGGCCTCGATAGGGAAAAGCTATCTGAAGTGACTGCCCGGATTACTGAATCCGGTCATCCAGTGCAGCTTGCCAATTTGAACTGTCCTGGACAAATCGTCATATCAGGCTCTAAAAACGGAGTAGAATTAGCCGGTATACAGGCAAAAGACGCTGGAGCGAAAAGGGTCATTCCACTCGAAGTAAGCGGTCCATTCCACTCGAGCCTAATGAAGCCTGCAGCAGAGCAATTATCCGCTGTGCTGGACGAAATTCATATGAAGGATGCGAGTATTCCTGTTATTGCGAATGTAACTGCTGAGCCAATGAGCAATGCTTCTGAAATAAAGGGAAAATTAATTGAACAGTTATTCTCTCCTGTCTTATGGGAGGACTCTGTAAAGAAAATGATCGCTTTGGGTGTAGATACTTTTATTGAGGTCGGACCTGGGAAGGTTTTATCCGGATTAGTCAAAAAAATCGACCGGACAGTAAAAACGTATTCTGTTTTTGATGAGGAAAGCGGACTTTCTGTAATAGAAGCATTAAAGGAGGATAACCTATGAATCTGGATGGAAAAGCGGTACTGGTAACTGGAGCGTCCCGCGGCATTGGCAGGGAAATTGCCCTGGAGCTTGCTAGGCAGGGAGCAAATATTGCGGTAAATTTCTCTGGCAGTGAAGCGAAAGCGAATGAAACAGTTGACGAAATTAAAGCAATGGGAAGAGATGCCTTCGCAGTGAAGTGTGATGTGTCGGATTCTGAATCAGTGAGTGCAATGGTGAAGGAAACGATTGACCGCTTCGGAAAACTTGATGTACTCGTTAACAATGCCGGTATTACCAGGGATAACCTTTTAATGAGGATGAAGGAAGAAGAATGGGATGATGTCATCAACATTAACTTAAAAGGCGTTTTTCTTTGCACCAAAGCTGTGACGCGCCAGATGATGAAACAACGGAATGGCAGAATCATCAATATTGCATCTATTGTTGGCGTGAGCGGAAATCCAGGGCAGGCCAATTACGTGGCTGCAAAGGCGGGAGTGATCGGCTTGACGAAAACGACTGCAAAGGAACTCGCATCCCGGCATATTACGGTCAATGCGATTGCTCCAGGATTTATTACGACAGATATGACCGAGAAGCTTACGGAGGAAGTAAAGACAGAAATGTTGAAGATGATTCCTTTGGCGCGTTTTGGGGAACCTAAGGATATCGCAAAAGTAACGGCCTTCCTTGCGTCAGACGACAGTTCTTATATGACAGGACAAACGCTGCATATTGACGGCGGAATGGTAATGTAAATAACTTTTTACAATTCATGTTAAGTAATTAATAATCTAGTTTTTGGCAAAGGTTTTGATGTCCAGTTCCAGCGCCTACCCCCTCGAGGTCATAAGCCCCCCTCTCCGGAGGGCAGGAAAATGAAGTAAAGACTGAGATAATTCTTTGAATAATAGGTCTTTATCATCCCGCTTTGATGGGTGCTCCTGCGGTATAGGGTAATCGGGGAGTTAATGTTCACCTCGTCGCATGCCAGCAAAGAAGTTTAGTCAGTGTGGTAGGCATCCTGCGAGGTGCGTCTTATGCTTGTCGGGGGTGAACAAGGCGCTTTCACATTTCTTTTTTCATTTATTGATTTATTATTTTGATGTTATACTCTATAATAGCTTGAGGGGAGGTGAACAAGCATGACTGATGTATTAGAACGCGTAACAAAAATCATCGTGGACCGTCTTGGTGTAGATGAGTCTCAAGTAACCCTTGAAGCTTCGTTTAAAGAAGATTTAGGTGCTGATTCACTAGATGTAGTTGAATTGGTAATGGAATTAGAAGATGAGTTCGATATGGAAATTTCTGACGATGATGCTGAAAAAATCGGCACAGTTGGCGATGCTGTTAATTACATAAATAGCACTAAATAATCGTTGGATTTCTTGCAAAGCTCCGTTTTCAAACGGGGCTTTCTTCTGTATTATAGAAGGGATATCATTTCCTGCTGAAGGTATGATATTTTTAGGGGCCAGCAGGGCGCTCTACTAGAAAGCTGGGTGGAAATACGATGCGCAAAAATGAAAGGGAAATTGAGATGAATATTAATCGCGCAAAAGAAAATCTGTTTAAGGATTTTCAGAAATATATGGGAATACAATTTGAAAATGAATCATTATTAAAACAAGCTTTTACCCATTCATCATATGTGAATGAGCATCGCAGGAAGCCTTTTGAAGATAACGAAAGGCTTGAATTTTTAGGAGACGCTGTTTTGGAGCTGACTGTTTCACAGTTTCTTTTTAAGAAATACCCAATGATGAGCGAGGGAGAACTTACTAAGTTAAGAGCAGCGATTGTTTGTGAACCTTCCCTTGTTTCCTTTGCCAATGATCTAGCATTTGGGAAAATGATCCTTCTTGGTAAAGGAGAAGAAATGACAGGCGGAAGGGAAAGACCTGCACTGCTTGCAGACGTTTTCGAAGCCTTCATTGGAGCTCTCTATTTGGACAAAGGAATTGAGCAGGTAACAGAGTTTCTCGACAAAGTCGTATTTCCTAAAATTAATGCCGGTGCTTTTTCTCATGTGATGGATTTTAAAAGCCAGCTTCAGGAGCTGGTACAAAGAGATGGAACGGGAGCAATCGAATACCGGGTCCTTCAGGAAAAGGCCTGCCCACAATCGGGAATTTGTATCTCTTGTTTCTTTAAACGGGCAGGAATTGGGCACTGGTACAGGCAGATCGAAAAAAGAAGCAGAACAGCATGCTGCTCAGATGGCCCTGGGAAAATTAAAATCAAAAGCAGAAAGCTAACATAAAGAGTATGATGCCAGCCCGCCTAAGGAGGAAAATACATGTATTTAAAACGGTTGGATGTCATTGGTTTCAAATCCTTCGCGGAACGAATTGGTGTTGAGTTTGTACCAGGTGTGACAGCCGTAGTCGGTCCCAATGGCAGCGGGAAAAGCAATATAATTGATGCAATCCGCTGGGTACTAGGGGAACAGTCGGCTAAATCGCTGAGAGGTACAAAAATGGAAGACATCATTTTTGCAGGAAGCGATTCACGAAAACCGCTAAATATTGCAGAAGTGACGCTTACCCTCGACAATGAGGATCAAGGTCTTGCGATTGACTACAACGAAGTAAGTGTGACAAGAAGGGTTTATCGTTCAGGCGAAAGTGAATTCCTCATCAATAAACAGCAATGCAGGCTGAAGGATATTATTGATCTATTTATGGATTCCGGACTTGGCAGAGAAGCTTTTTCTATCATCAGTCAGGGAAAAGTGGAAGAAATTTTAAATAGTAAGGCAGAGGACCGCAGGACCATTTTTGAAGAAGCGGCAGGTGTTTTAAAATATAAAAACCGCAAGAAAAAAGCAGAAGTGAAACTGACAGAGACCCAGGAAAACCTCAACCGTGTCCAGGATATTCTTCACGAGCTTGAAGGACAGGTGGAACCCTTGAAAATCCAGGCATCGATTGCCAAGGATTTTATTGAAAAAAAAGATGAACTTGAAAAGATAGAAGTAGCTTTAACGGTTTATGAAATCGAGGATTTACATCAAAAATGGAAAAATATTTCTGAGCAGCTTGAGGACCATAAAAACGAGGAGATAAAGATTTCCTCTGAATTGCAAACAAAAGAAGCTAGAATTGAAGAAAAAAGGGATCATATTACAGCTCTTGATGAATCAATCAGTGATTTACAAAACGTTCTCTTATACGCAAGTGAGGAACTTGAGAAGCTTGAAGGGCGAAAAGAGGTTTTGAAGGAGCGTAAGAAAAACGCTGTTCAAAATAAATCACAGCTTGAACGGAATATCCAGGAGATTTCCGAAAAACTCAACGTCCTCACGACACAAAAGGAACAGCAGGAAACTGCGGTTACATCCCTCGGTGAACAAGCAAAGGCTTTGCAGTCGCAGCTGAAGGAAAAACAAGAAAAGCTTCAACTGTACAGTGAAAATATCGACGAAAAGATAGATTCATTAAAAAGTGAGTATATTGAGCTTCTCAACAACCAGCAGGCGCAAAAAATGAACTTAAATATATTGGGCAGCAGCTTGAGCAGCAGATGCGAAAAAATACGCGGCTTGATGAAGAAAATGTGAAATATTTAGAGGATCGTCAACTGGCCGAGGCAAAGAAAGCCAAAATACAGGGTGAGATTAAAGAGCTTCGGCAGGAGATTGAAAAACAGGCGGATTCCTTCAGAGAATCCCAGCGCAGGCTAGAGACAGAAAGAAACAGTTATGAAAAACAGGAGAAGACGCTCTATCAGGCATATCAATTCCTGCAACAGGCAAAATCAAGGAAAGATATGCTTGAGGATATGGAGGAGGATTTCGCTGGCTTTTTCCAGGGAGTTAAGGAGATTCTAAAAGCCCGTGGAAACAGGCTCTCTGGAATTGAAGGAGCAGTTGCAGAACTACTTCAGGTCCCAAAGCAATTTGAAACCGCACTGGAAACAGCTCTTGGTGGAGCGCTTCAGCATGTTGTTGTAGATACGGAACAGAGTGCAAGAACGGCGATCCAATTTTTGAAGCAGAATTCATATGGGCGAGCCACCTTCCTCCCGTTAAGTGTCATCAAAGGGCGTCCGCTTTCTTCAGTTCAGCTCTCCTCGATTCAAGGTCATCCTTCTTTTGTCGGTACGGCCGTCAGCCTGGTGTCCTTCGAATCTAAATACGCTGAAGTTATGAACAATCTTTTGGGGAACGTCATTGTGACGAAAGATCTGAAGGGAGCCAATGATTTGGCAAAAATCCTTCAGTATCGTTCCCGTATGGTCACACTCGAAGGCGATATTGTGAATCCAGGAGGGTCTATGACCGGAGGGGCAATGAAGCAAAAATCGTCCTCGCTCCTCACTCGAAAGGGCGAATTGGATGACCTGAAAGAAAAAATTGCAGATATGGAAGATAAGACGTCCAAGCTTGAAATGCTTGTGAAATCCTTGAAGGAAGATATTAGTAAGCATGAAAGCGGTCTTGAAGCGATAAGAAAGACGGGCGAGGAGCTCCGATTGAAAGAACAGGAGCTTAAAGGAGATCTTCGTGAAGCTGAATTAGAAGAGAAAAACATCAACGACCGACTTGCCATTTATGATTTGGAGAAGGGACAATATTCGGAGGAAAATTCGACCCTAACTGCAAGGGAACGGGAATTAAAGAAAATGCTTGAAGCCTATTCGGATGAAATTGCGTCCCTGGATGCCCTTATTATCCGTATGACTGAACAAAAAACAAGTGATTTAACGTCTAAAGAGGCTTTGCTCAATATAATCAGTGAGTTAAAAGTGGAATATGCCTCGAAAAATGAGCAGTTTTCCCATGCGCGTGAACGCTTTGCTGCTGTTAAGCAGGATTTGGAGGAAAGCGAACAAAAGCTGGCCATCTTTACAGAGGATTTGCAGCTGCTTTCTTCAGAAATGACCAACAGCTCTTCAGGCGAAGAACAACTTGAAGCTGCCGCAAAAACCAAACAGAAGGACAAAGAAGAGACAATTAAGCTTATTTCAACCCGACGAGAAGAGCGCCTCAAGCTTCAAACAAACCTTGAGGATGAAGAAATAGAAGCAAGAGAGCTTAAACGCCGCCATAAAGGTCTTGTTGTAGTTCTCAAGGATGAGGAAATAAAGTTAAACCGATTTGATGTCGAATTGGAAAACCGACTTGCCCATCTGCGCGAAGAATATTTATTATCCTTTGAGGCAGCTAAGGATCAGTACCCATTAACGATTCCTGCGGAAGAGGCCAAGAAAAAAGTAAAACTGATCAAGCTTGCAATTGAAGAGCTTGGAAGTGTTAACCTTGGAGCGATCGAGGAATATGACCGGGTATCGGAACGCTATGAATTTTTACTTGAACAAAAAACGGATTTACAGGAAGCGAAGGATACACTGTTCCTCGTAATCGGTGAAATGGATATTGAGATGAAGAAGAGGTTTGCACAAACCTTTGAAGGGATACGCTCCCACTTCGAACCTGTTTTCAAAGCATTGTTCGGAGGCGGAAGAGCTGATTTAAGGCTGACAGATCCAGAAGACCTGTTAAATACAGGAGTAGAAATCGTCGCTCAGCCTCCTGGGAAGAAGCTTCAGAATCTGGGATTATTATCTGGAGGAGAACGGGCACTGACGGCAATTGCACTCCTGTTTTCAATTTTGAAGATCCGTCCTGTTCCATTTTGTATCCTCGATGAGGTCGAAGCTGCGCTTGATGAGGCTAATGTTCATCGTTTCAGCCAATATTTAAAACGCTACAGTGCCGAAACTCAGTTTATCGTTATTACCCACCGGAAAGGCACGATGGAGGAAGCGGATGTCTTATACGGAGTAACAATGCAGGAATCGGGAGTTTCCAAGCTGGTCTCGGTCCGGCTTGAGGAATCGAAGGAGCTTGTCGAATCTTAAGTTAAGGAAGTGGGCATATGAGCTTTTTTAAAAAATTAAAAGAAAAAATCACAAAGCAAACGGATAGTGTATCCGAAAAATTTAAAGAGGCCTTACAAAGACCCGTAACAGCTTTTCTGGAAAAATGAACGATCTGGTTGCCAGATACCGTAAAGTAGATGAAGACTTTTTTGAAGAATTGGAAGAAATCCTGATTCAGGCAGATGTGGGTTTTGATACGGTTATGAAGCTGATTGACGAGCTTAAAATGGAGGTCAAGCGCCGGAATATCCAAGATCCGCAGGAAGTGCAAAGTGTCATTTCTGAAAAGCTAGTCGATATTTACAATGGGGGAGAAGAGCAATCCTCCAAGCTGAACCTTCAGGAAAATGCGTTGACAGTCATCTTATTTGTAGGTGTAAACGGCGTCGGTAAAACGACGACGATCGGCAAGCTGGGACATAAGTTTAAAAGTGAAGGCAAAACCGTTCTTATGGCTGCAGGTGATACGTTCCGGGCTGGAGCGATCGAACAGCTTGAGGTTTGGGGAGACCGGGTTGGGGTGGAAGTGATTAAGCAGGCCGAGGGATCAGACCCTGCCGCAGTAATGTTCGATGCCATTCAGGCTGCTAAATCCCGAAAAGCAGATATTTTATTATGTGACACAGCGGGCAGGCTTCAAAATAAAGTCAATTTAATGAAAGAACTGGAAAAAGTAAAAAGGGTTATTGAACGTGAAATACCAGGCGCTCCGCATGAAGTCCTGCTTGTTCTTGATGCGACAACGGGACAAAATGCGCTTATACAAGCAAAAACGTTTAAGGAAGTTACGGATGTCTCGGGGATTGTTTTGTCGAAGCTGGATGGAACAGCAAAAGGCGGGATTGTCCTGGCGATCAGAAACGAACAAAGGATTCCGGTCAAATTTGTAGGGCTTGGCGAAAAGATGGATGACCTTCAGGAATTTGACGCTGAAAAATACGTTTACGGTCTATTCGCAGACCAGATTGAAAGCGAATAGTTTTCATTTTTTAGTAGTCTGTCTGTTGCGTAATTCATTGACAGGGCAAAGCCCGCTGTGTAAACTAGCAATGTAAAGGCTTTTCACTTAACAAGGAGGGATGAGCATGCTTGAAAAGACAACGAGAATAAACTTTCTCTATGATTTTTACCAATCGTTGTTAACACCGAAGCAGCAAAGCTATATGTCTCTCTATTATTTGGATGACTATTCTCTTGGGGAAATTGCTGAAGAATACGATGTCAGCCGCCAGGCAGTTTATGATAATATTAAGCGTACAGAAGCAATGCTTGAGGAGTACGAGGAGAAGCTGCTATTGTTTCAAAAGTTTCAAGAGCGCAGCACCCTTTTAACCAAAATGAAAGAATTATTGAATGAAGAAATCCCTTCCAAGCAGGTACTGCTCAATGCAGTTGCCGAGCTGGAGAAATTAGATTAGGAGGCGGCAGGATGGCATTTGAAGGATTAGCCGACCGACTGCAGAGTACGATTCAAAAAATCCGCGGAAAAGGGAAAGTAAATGAAGCGGATGTTAAAGAAATGATGAGGGAAGTTCGCCTTGCCCTTCTGGAAGCCGACGTAAACTTCAAGGTTGTAAAAGACTTTGTTAAGAAAGTAAGCGAGCGTGCCGTAGGCCAGGAGGTCCTGAAAAGCTTAACTCCAGGACAGCAGATTATCAAGATTGTTAATGATGAACTGACTGAGCTTATGGGTGGCGAACAGAGCAAGATTGCTGTTTCAAACCGGCCTCCAACTGTCATTATGATGGTAGGTCTTCAGGGTGCCGGTAAAACGACAACCACTGGGAAGCTGGCAAATTTGCTTCGCAAGAAGTATAATCGGAAACCGCTCCTTGCTGCTGCCGATATCTATCGCCCTGCTGCAATCAAGCAGCTCGAAACGCTTGGCAAGCAGCTAAGTATGCCTGTTTTTTCACTAGGAGACCAAGTAAGCCCGGTTGAAATTGCAAAACAGGCGATTGCAAAAGCGAAGGAAGAACATCATGATTATGTGCTTATTGATACAGCCGGGCGTCTTCATGTAGACGAATCATTGATGGATGAGTTAAAAGACATCAAAGAGCTGACAAAGCCCGATGAAATATTCCTTGTCGTTGATGCGATGACCGGGCAGGATGCCGTGAATGTTGCTCAAAGCTTCAATGAACAGCTCGGACTTACCGGAGTTGTTTTAACTAAGCTCGATGGCGATACACGCGGCGGTGCGGCACTTTCGATTCGCGCTGTAACCCAAACTCCTATTAAGTTTGTAGGTCTTGGTGAAAAAATGGATGCAATCGAACCGTTCCATCCAGAGAGGATGGCGTCACGAATCCTTGGTATGGGTGACGTGCTGACATTGATCGAAAAAGCACAGGCGAATGTGGATGAGGAGAAAGCAAAAGAGCTTGAACAAAAAATGCGGACTGCCACTTTCACGCTTGAAGACTTTTTGGATCAGCTTGGACAGGTTCGGAAATTGGCGCCTCTTGACGAGCTTTTGAAAATGATGCCAGGTGCAAACAAAATCAAGGGGTTAAACAATCTTCAAATCGACGAAAAACAAATTGCCCATGTCGAAGCGATTATCCAATCGATGACGACAGCGGAAAAAAACCAGCCTGAAATTATCAATGCCAATCGCAAAAAGAGGATTGCCAAAGGGAGCGGTCGAACTGTTCCTGAGGTAAACCGTTTGCTGAAGCAGTTTGAAGATATGAAAAAAATGATGAAGCAAATGACAGGCATGCAGCAAAAAGGCAAGAAAAAAGGCGGCTTTAAGCTGCCATTCAACCCTTTTTAAACAAAAAAATCGTCTGTAAAGAAAAAACACTTTACAAACCTTTTACTTTTTGATAATATTCTATCTTGTGTGAAACATATTCGGAGGTGCTTATTTAAAATGGCAGTTAAAATTCGTTTAAAACGTATGGGAGCTAAAAAATCCCCTTTCTATCGTATTGTAGTAGCAGATTCTCGTTCTCCTCGTGACGGACGTTACATCGAAGTTGTAGGAACTTACAATCCGGTTGCTCAACCTGCAGCTGTTAATCTTAACGAAGAACTTGTTCTTAAGTGGCTTAAGGATGGCGCTAAACCATCTGACACAGTACGCAACTTGTTCTCTAAAGAAGGCATCATGGAAAAATTCCATAATGCTAAACTTGGCAAGTAATATCAACTGAAATGAAACAGCTCATCGAAACGATTGTTAAGCCCCTTGTTGATTTTCCGGAAGATGTACATGTTAATGTCGTGGAAGAGGATCAACGCGTAACCTATAAGCTTTCTGTCAACAAGAGTGACATGGGTAAGGTGATTGGAAAGCAGGGGCGCGTTGCAAAGGCAATACGAACCGTTGTCTATGCAGCAGGATCATCACAACAGAAGAAGATTTTTTTAGAAATCGGCGAATAAGCTGTACTGTAAAAAAGAGGGGGAATATCCCCCTCTTTTTGCTAGCTTTTTTTATTTTTTCAGTGAATCCGTACAAAGAAAATGGAACATGGAGAAACTATGATGAAAATACTTCAAAATGTTGTGGTGAAACAAATTTTAACTGAACAAAGCAGGCAGAAATTGCTTGATAAATATAATGACCAAATGCTGCAGCTGCAAAAGGAATATGAACAGCTTCAGTTTGAAGCCAAACGGCTCGAGAAATCAAAAAGATTTCAGCCGGGCGAGATTAAACCTCAATTTGAAAAAGAAATGTCCATCAGGCGGGAAAAAGAAAAGCTGCTTGAGTTTCAAATCAGCCAATTACATATGCTACCATTAGGGAGCGAGCTTAAAGAAAAAGAAGTACAGGCCATCATAGATGTGAGTGTAGGGGATGCATGGGGCGATCCAGCGAGCCAGCCAGTGATTGTCATTAAGGATGGAATTATCCAAGAAATACGTTAGAGGTGAGTAGCAAAATGGAGAAATGGTTTAATGTAGGGAAAATTGTCAATACCCACGGATTAAGAGGCGAAGTGCGAGTTATTTCAAAAACAGATTTTCCGAAGGAACGATATAAAGTCGGCAATATCCTGACGTTGTTTTTACCGAAAGCAGAAGCTCCGATCGAGTTGAAGGTGAAAAGCCACCGCAGCCATAAGAACTTTGATTTATTGACGTTTGAAGGATACGATAATATCAATATGGTTGAAAAGTTCAGAGATGGCATCCTTAAAGTGCCAGAATCTCAGCTCGGTAAGCTTAAGGAAAATGAATATTACTTTCATGAAATCATTGGCTGCTCGGTTGTAACGGTAGCAGGTGAGGAGCTTGGAACAATTAAAGAAATCCTCACACCTGGTGCCAACGATGTTTGGGTGATCAAGGGCGATAAGGGAAAAGAGATTCTGATTCCATATATTGAAGATGTTGTGCTTAAAGTGGATATCAACGAAAAATTGGTAACCATCGAACCTATCGAAGGATTATTATCATGATGAAAATCGATGTGCTCACACTTTTTCCTGAAATGTTTGAAGGTGTGTTTGGACATTCCATCCTAAAAAAGGCTGAAGAAAAAGAGGCAGTTCATTACAATGTTGTTAATTTTCGCGATTATGCCGATAACAAGCACAATACGGTAGACGATTATCCGTATGGAGGCGGGGCAGGAATGGTCCTGAAGCCTCAGCCCATTTTTGATGCGGTTGCGGCTTTGAGCAAGGAGTCCTCTAAATCCAAAACACGGGTTGTTCTCATGTGTCCACAGGGTGAACGGTTTTCTCAGGCAAAGGCTGAAGAACTTGCAAAGGAAGAGCATCTTTTATTCATTTGCGGGCATTACGAAGGCTATGATGAGCGAATACGAGAGCATTTAGTTACGGACGAAATCTCGATTGGAGATTATGTGCTTACAGGTGGAGAATTGGGTGCGATGGTCGTAATCGATAGTGTTGTCCGCCTCTTGCCGGAGGTTTTAGGAAATGAAGAATCCCACATGAAGGATTCCTTCAGCACCGGAATGCTGGAGCATCCCCATTATACAAGACCAGCCGATTTTCGCGGAATGAAGGTGCCTGATATCCTGTTGTCAGGAAATCATAAATTGGTAGAGGAATGGCGCACAAAGGAATCACTTCGGAGGACTTTTCTTCGCCGTCCAGACCTGTTCGAAAAAATAGTGCTTACGGCCGAACAAACAAAATGGCTGGAAGAAATAAAAAAAGAATATAAGTAGTTATTGCACGGACCAGTCGTTTATGGTAAGATACTTCTTGTGACTTGCGCTGATATTAAATCAGGCCGGTCTTATAACGATGTTCCGCTGCAATGAACGAGTGCATGAGCGTCTGTTGGGAGGAGTTGAAAACGATGCAACAATTAATTCAAGAAATCACAAAAGAACAACTTCGCACTGATCTTCCTTCGTTCCGTCCTGGAGACACTGTACGTGTACACGTTAAAGTTATCGAGGGTACTCGCGAACGTATTCAGTTGTTTGAAGGCGTAGTGATTAAGCGTCGTGGTGGTGGAATCAGTGAAACTTTTACAGTACGTAAAGTTTCTTACGGAGTAGGCGTTGAGCGTACATTCCCTGTTCACACACCAAAAATTGCGAAGCTTGAAGTAATCCGCCGCGGTAAAGTCCGTCGTGCGAAACTTTACTACCTACGTAACCTACGTGGTAAAAAAGCTCGTATTAAAGAGATTCGTCGCTAATATGAATGCAAAAGAGCTTGCTCTGCAAGCTCTTTTTTCATACAAATCTTTAGCCTTAAATCGTTTCCTGAAAAAACCAAATTATTAAAGTTTGATTAAAAAAGTACATCCCCTCGTGTTTATTATGCGTCAGTTATGTAAAATAAAGTGAAGTAAACATTTATTTGGTGAGATTGGTGGGGAACACGTAATGACAAAAAAGAAAAACGAAGTTTGGGAATGGACAAAGGCGTTAGTAATTGCTGTAATATTGGCAGCAGTAATCAGGTATTTTCTTTTTGCTCCAATTGTAGTTGATGGCCTTTCCATGACTCCTACATTGCATGATCAGGACAGAATGATAGTAAATAAGTTAAGCTATGAAATTGGCAAACCTAAACGGTTTGATATCATTGTATTCCATGCTCCTGAAGGTAAGGATTACATAAAAAGGGTCATCGGCCTTCCGGGTGACCGTATCGAGTATAAAAATGATACTCTTTATGTTAATGGGAAAGCATATAAAGAACCATACTTGGATGAATTCAAGAAAAAGGTTATCGATGGGCCGTTAACAGATGCGTTTACATTGAAGGAAACTGCTGTTGGGCGTGATACAGTGCCTGAAGGAGAATTGTTTGTAATGGGAGACAACAGGCGCTTCAGTAAAGACAGCCGCCATATTGGAACTGTCCCATTGAGCAAGATTCTGGGGAAAACCAGTGTCGTTTACTGGCCACTTTCAGACGCGCGAATCGTAAAAATCAAATAGATATTTTAGGAGGTGGCTGCTTTGACGATCCAATGGTTTCCAGGCCATATCGCCAAGGCTCGCAGAGAGGTCACGGAAAAACTGAAACTCGTCGATATTATTTTTGAATTGGTGGATGCGAGGATACCGTACTCTTCTCGCAATCCCATGATTGACGAAATCATTCAGCATAAACCCAGGCTGGTGCTGTTAAATAAAGCAGATATGGCCGATAAAGAAGTGACCAAGGAATGGATCCGCTTTTTCGCTGCCAAAGGGGTAAAGCCTGGCGATCAATGCCCACGAAGGTGTCGGAATGAGGGACATCGTTCAGGCCTCGCATGAAATCCTTAAAGAAAAATTCGACCGCCTAAGGGCTAAAGGTGTAAACCCTAGAGCAATCAGGGCGATGATTGTTGGAATACCCAACGCAGGGAAATCAACGCTAATTAATCGCCTTGCAAAAAAGAACATCGCGAAAACCGGAAATACTCCAGGTGTGACGAAAGCACAGCAATGGATTAAAGTAGGCAAAGAACTTGAATTGCTGGATACTCCCGGAATTTTATGGCCGAAATTCGAAGACCAGGAAGTAGGAAGGAAGTTAGCTGTAACAGGAGCTATCAAAGATACTTTATTGAATTTACAGGACCTGGCCCTGTTCTCGCTCCGTTTTCTTGAAAGAGAGTATCCTGAACGCTTTAAGGAGCGTTACAAGTTCGAACAGGTCCCTGAGGATGTTGTCGAGTTATTCGACCATGTAGGTACGCTCAGAGGCTGTCTGATGGGCGGAGGAATGGTCGACTACGACAAAACCGCAGAGCTTGTAATTAGGGAAATCAGAACAGAAAAATTTGGACCACTTTCTTTTGAAAAACCAGAAGACTTTGCCGGCGAGGACCATAAAGAGCAGGATTAGGAAATTAGCTTCTATATTGAGAGTCTTAATAATTAATTAAATGACATTGTAATGACGTATGGAATGGCATACGTCATTTTTTCTTGTTGAAAAAAGGATGTTTCGGCTTTTTGGTGTTTTTTGTCACCCACGTATGAAGGACAAAATGATGCTAGTGACAGATGAAAGTGTCCAATAAAAGGATTATGATGGACAAAATCGGACACATGAGCGATTAAAATGTCTAATAAGAGGGTTCTATTAGACAAAACGTGGCATAAGACCGGTGAAAATGTCTAATAAGAGGGTTCTATTAGACAAAACGTGGCATAAGACCGTTTAAAATGTCCAATAAGAGGGTTCTATTGGACAAAACCGGGCATAAGACCGTTTAAAATGTCCAATAAGAGGATTTTATTGGACAAAATCCCACGCAAGATCGGTGAGAATGTCTGATAAAATGGCTCTTATGGACAAAACCAGACAGATGAAGAGTAAAAATGTCCTTCATCAGCTTCATGAAGGACAAAACCTCGCAGGTGAAGTGGGAAAATGTCTTTCATAAGCCCTATGAAGGACAGAACCATTCAGGTAAACAGGAAAAATGTCCTTCATATCTTTTTGAAATGATTCTGTGAATCGCGTAGAGGAAAACCTTCGAATTTACCAGTGATTTACTTTCTGTTTTGCAACTCGAAAGTAAATTGTTACCCAATGAATGGAAATTCTGTGTTTAATATGCCAAACAGGATGTCTTTCTATATTTTAATTTAGGCTATGTTTAAAACTTATTGTTAATTTGGCACTATGTTGATTGGAGCGTAAGGTGCGAGATCCTCGAAAATGCTATCGCATTTCCTTCGTGCGGTGTTGATTCTAGGAAGCTTATTCAACGTCCTGCGGGAAAAGCGAGTCAAGGGAGACCCCACAGGCGCTCAGCGCCGAGGAGGCTCAACGCCCGCGCCGCGGAAAGCGAGCATCCTGGAGTGGAAATCAACAGGCAAGTTTAACAGAGCCTTAATTTAAAAAAGTAACTTAAAACGAAACCCTTTATAATATAAAAGGGGCTTTATTTTTTTAAAAGCTTAACCGATACATACAGTAGAATGAAATGCAGGTGAATACTTTGGAAAAACAATCTATACAACAAATAGAACAGCAATTAGCCGTAATAAAAGATCATGACGATCCGTTTATAGCATTAATCGAAATAGATGACAGAAAAGGTGTGCAGCAGCTGCTAAGAAGGTGGAAACGGAAAAAAGAGCAGGAAAAGCAGCTTCATGATAAATTTATTGAAATGAACAGCTATGAAACCAAATATAGATTACAGGGCTACAATCTAATCGCCGGTGTAGACGAGGTTGGCAGAGGGCCGCTTGCAGGGCCTGTAGTTGCGGCAGCAGTCATCCTTCCTGACGGCTTTTTCCTTCCTGGTATTGATGACTCAAAAAAGCTTTCGGAGAAAAAAAGGGAAGAATATGAGGAAATCATCAAAAGGGAAGCTGTTGCGATTAGCGTGGCAATGATAGATGCGGAAGAAATCGACCAAATAAATATTTATGAATCGACCAAGAAAGCAATGGGTGCAGCGATTGCCTCCTTAAACCCTTTGCCAGAATTTTTACTCATAGATGCTATGAAACTTGATACACCGTTCCCAACTGAAGCGATTATCAAGGGAGATGCAAAAAGTATTTCTATAGCTGCAGCTTCAATTATTGCTAAAACGGCAAGGGACCGCTTGATGAAAGAGCTCTCCCTTCTCTATCCACTTTACGGTTTTGAGAAAAATATGGGGTATGGAACAAAGACACATATTGATGCAATTATGAAAAATGGAATAACCCCATATCATCGAAAGAGCTTTGCCCCTGTCAAAGATTTTGTATAAACGATAGGAGAGGATTCTTAATGGACCTATCAGGTGTTCTTAAAACATTGTTTAAGCCGGAAACAAATCAGAGTCTGCCAATGCCATCTCTTAAATCTGGCCAAATTGTTTTTGGCAGGATCACAAGGCTTTTTCCGAATCAGACAGCCGAAGTCCAGGTAGGATCCCAAAAGATGATCGCAAAATTGGAGATTCCACTCTCTGCCGATGAGGGTTATTGGTTCCAGGTCCAGTCCGATGAAGGAAAAATTAATCTTAAAGTCATTGCTGAGGCTAACGGCAAGGGGAAAAGCGCGAATCCAATGGAAGGGTTACTGTCGCAGCTGGGTGTTCCCCAAAGAAAAGAAAATATTGAATTTGTCCGTTTCCTTTTAAAAGAACAGTTGCCAATTACAAAGGATTCTATCGCCATCGCAGCAGAATGGATGAAAAATGCCGAATCAAAGGGAATGGCTCTCGATGTCATTAAAATGATGGCTCAAAGAAACCTTCCCTTTACGAAAGAAGTTTTTTCTTCCATGTCTGCGGTTCTCGACGGGAAGCCAATTTCTCAATTGCTCGAAAATGCATTGTCTTCCTTAAATGAAAGAAACGAAACAAATACGGTTCAACAGCTGAAGACGATTTTAAATACCGTTATTTCAAGTGCTGAGGAATTGGACTGGGGCAGAAGTGAAAACACTATTAGGCATATAAAACATATGGTGTCTGCGCTTGGTATGGACTATGAAAAACAGATTTTCGAAAGGGACGTCACTTCAGCCGAAAAAGCTGATGAGTTGCTATCGTTAAAACCCTTACTGATCCGTTATTTAACCGAGCACGAAGGTAATTCTAAAAAAGACGCAGCCGAACAGCTGTTGAATAGGATAACCGGGCTGCAGCTTCTTTCACAGGATAACGGTCCACTCCTGCAATTCACAACCCAGGTTCCAATAACCTTTTGGAATAAAACGTCTGATTTATCGATTCAGTGGAATGGAAGAAAAAAGGAAGATGGAAAGATTGATCCGCATTATTGCAGAGTGTTGTTTTACCTTGATTTAGAGTATATGGGACATACCGTTGTCGATATGCAGGTTCAAAACCGAATTATGACCATTTCCATTTCATCCGAGAAAAAAGAAATGAGAGAAGTCGCGTCCCCATTTATAAAACTGCTGAAGGAAAAATTGAAGGAAATGGATTATCATCTCTCTGCCGTTACATTTGAGGAGCAGGGAGAGAATAAAAGTGGCACTCATTCAAGAAGGCCGCTATATCTGTTTATGAAAATAAAATATACGGGGGAGTCGATTACAAGGTATGAGCAAAGAAGATAGACCGAAGCGGCAGGAAGCCATAGCACTCGGATATAATCCAAGCCAGCATGATTCCCCTAGAGTCCTGGCAAAGGGGAAGGGTAAAATTGCTGAATCCATTATTGAAAAGGCAATGGAAAATAAGGTGCCGATTCAGGAGGATCCCAATCTGGTTCAGCTTTTAGGTGAGCTGGACATCAATCAAAGCATTCCAGAGGAACTATATCAGGCCGTAGCAGAGGTATTTGCATTTATCTACAGATCGGATCAGGAGATGCGGAGTAAATAAGTGGAGTGCTTGTTTTTATTATTTTCAAAAAACAATTTAAAGAATGAATTTATTAAAGCACCCAGATAGCAAGGCAAAAAGACGGGCATTTTTCTGAATCTTATGATAAATTTAATATTTTAGGCATAATGGTAGACAAGGAATTTATCATTATATAAAATGAAAGCGCAGTCTAATTTTTTAAAGCGAAAATTAAAAGTTTAACAATCAAAAACTAGAATAGTGTCTGGCTCCTAACAAGGCGCTTCGCTTTTCTAGATAGGAGGATGGGAAATGAATATCCATGAGTATCAGGGAAAAGAGATCCTCAGAAAATATGGGGTAGCAGTTCCGAATGGTAAAGTGGCTTTCACGGTTGAAGAAGCAGTTGAAGCTGCAAAAGAGCTTGGCACTGCAGTTTGTGTAGTTAAGGCTCAAATCCATGCTGGCGGAAGGGGTAAAGCCGGTGGAGTAAAAGTTGCCAAAAATCTGGATGAAGTACGTACATATGCGAACGAAATCTTAGGGAAAACTTTGGTCACTCATCAAACAGGTCCAGAAGGAAAAGAAGTAAAGCGCCTGTTAATTGAAGAAGGCTGTGACATTAAAAAAGAATACTATGTTGGACTAGTATTGGACCGTGCGACTTCACGCGTTGTTTTAATGGCTTCTGAAGAAGGCGGAACTGAAATTGAAGAAGTAGCTGAAAAAACTCCTGAGAAAATCTTTAAAGAGGAAATTGATCCTGTAATTGGTCTTCAGCCTTTCCAGGCGCGCCGTGTTGCGTTTAATATCAATATCCCTAAGGAATTGGTCAACCAGGCTGTTAAGTTCATGATGAGCCTATATCAGGCTTATATTGAAAAGGATTGCTCTATTGCAGAAATCAACCCTCTTGTTGTTACAGGAGATGGTAAAGTAATGGCACTTGATGCAAAATTAAACTTTGACTCAAATGCATTATATCGCCAAAAGGATGTTTTGGAATACCGCGACCTTGAAGAGGAAGATGCAAAGGAAATCGAAGCTTCCAAGTATGACCTGAGCTATATCTCACTTGATGGGAACATTGGCTGTATGGTTAACGGTGCAGGCCTAGCGATGGCAACAATGGACATCGTCAAGCATTATGGCGGAGATCCCGCAAACTTCCTGGACGTTGGGGGCGGCGCTACGGCAGAAAAAGTTACAGAAGCGTTCAAAATCATTCTTTCTGATCCAAACGTAAAAGGTATTTTTGTCAATATCTTCGGCGGAATCATGAAGTGTGACGTTATTGCTGAGGGTGTTGTTGAGGCAGCTAAGCAGGTTGGACTTAGTGTTCCACTTGTCGTTCGTTTAGAAGGAACGAACGTTGATTTAGGCAAGAAAATCCTTGCAGAGTCCAGCATCGATATTATTGCTGCTGAATCAATGGCTGACGGTGCACAAAAAATCGTTTCATTAGTGAAATAGGATCGAAAAGAAAGGGGAATTAACGTGAGCGTTTTCATTAATAAAGACACAAAGGTTATTGTTCAAGGGATTACAGGTTCAACAGCCCTTTTTCATACAAAGCAAATGCTTGAATACGGTACACAAATTGTTGGCGGTACCACTCCAGGTAAAGGCGGCATGGAAGTAGAAGGCGTGCCTGTTTTTAATACAGTCAAAGAAGCAGTAGAAACAACTGGTGCGACAGCATCCGTTATTTATGTACCTGCACCATTTGCAGCAGATGCGATTATCGAAGCGGTTGATGCCGAGCTTGACCTTGCCATCTGTATTACAGAACATATCCCGGTATTGGATATGGTTAAGGTTAAACGTTATATGGAAGGCAAAAAGACTCGCTTAGTCGCCCTAACTGCCCTGGTGTTATCACTCCGGATGAATGCAAAATTGGTATCATGCCTGGTTACATTCATACAAAAGGCCATGTTGGTGTTGTATCCCGCTCTGGAACATTAACATACGAAGCTGTGCACCAATTAACACAAGCTGGACTTGGTCAAACAACTGCTGTTGGTATTGGCGGAGACCCTGTTAACGGAACAAACTTCATCGATGTATTAAAAGCATTTAATGAAGATCCAGAAACATACGCTGTTATCATGATTGGTGAAATCGGCGGTACTGCAGAAGAAGAAGCTGCTGAATGGGTTAAAGCAAACATGACAAAACCTGTTGTTGGCTTCATTGGCGGCCGTACTGCACCTCCAGGAAAGCGTATGGGCCACGCTGGCGCAATCATTTCTGGCGGTAAGGGTACAGCAGACGAAAAAATCCGCGTCATGAACGAATGCGGTATTAAAGTAGCTGACACACCATCTGTAATGGGTGAAACATTAATTGAAGTATTAAAAGAACAAGGTTTATACGAAAAGTGTAAAACGCACTAAAAACTTATAGAATAGTCCCTCGGCATTTCGAGGGGCTATTTCCTAATTTGCCAAATCTTTTTTAGGAGGTTTTAGTTATGGACGACTTTAAAAGGCGTCTCGTTCATTTGCTTCATTATCCCAATATATCCTGGAATACAATCTTTCGGCTCTTAAAAAAAGATCCAACTCTCTCTCTCAGCCCTCAGCTGGCCACGGATGACCTCTTCCATTGTTCTTCTCTTAAAACCTACAGCCACATTTCTTCCAATAATATTTCAGCAGAATTAATACATGAACAAATCAGGCAGTATGAATTAAATGAAATATCAGTCATCACTCTTTTTGATCGAGAGTATCCGGCTATCCTGAAAGAAATTTACCAGCCACCATGGGCTTTATTCGCGAAGGGGGACCTTTCTATCCTCAATGTGGAACCAAAGCTTGCTGTCGTCGGTTCCCGGCAGGCAACCCAGTATGGGAAAAATGCGATTCAATTTCTTTTTCCACCCTTGCTTGAAAAAGGCGTTGTTATTGTCAGTGGCCTAGCAAAGGGAATTGACGCATTAGCGCATGAATGTGCAGTTCTTAACCATGGAAAAACAATCGCAGTAATAGCCGGAGGCTTCTATCACATCTATCCGAAAGAAAATATGAATCTAGCAAGGCAATTAATGAAAAACCAGCTTATTATTTCTGAATATCCCCCTGATACAAAGCCATTGCGTTGGCATTTTCCGGCGAGGAATAGAATTATCAGTGGATTGTGCAGAGGAACACTAATAATAGAAGCAAAAAGGAAAAGCGGTTCACTCATTACAGCGAATTTTGCCGTAAATGAGGGACGTGAGGTTTTTTCTCTGCCAGGCAGCATCTTCAATGTCAATTCAATTGGAACGAATGAATTAATTCAGCAGGGGGCAAAATTGGTAACTATTGCAGAAGATATTTTAGCAGAAATAAAGTACTAGCAATAAATTATTAATAAAAATGGAATTTTACCGTATACGAAGGCATTGAATAGGGAATAAGCATTAAAAATGAAGTTTTTGTGCAGGTATTTACAAAATTGCAAGAGATTTTTCAGAAAAAGGTTGAAATTATTTTCAATCTGTTATACATTTTGCAACAGATAACTCAAAAAAACGTTTTCACAGAAAAAGGAAAAAAGTGAAGGTCGACGTTTGAATTGAAAACGGTTAACTCCTTTTCCATTGACAGGTGTTAATCTTTTAATCAATAATAATGAATATTTGTTTCAACGTTTATTCCGGCTTTTTCAATGGCCGCCAAATAACAATCAAAATATATATTGAGGATTTAATAGGAATTTTTGGGATTAGGTATTTAGTGTATTCATTTTTTCTAAAGCCATTGTTTACAGAAATGACAGAAGGAAAGAGCTAAATAAAGAATGGGTATCCTCCCAGAGGAACTGGATACTTGCACACTTTCTTAAATCCCTCTCAAGGAGGATGAATGAATGTCAGAATTTCTCGTGATCGTGGAATCGCCTGCAAAGGCAAAGACGATTGAACGTTATTTGGGAAAAAAATATAAAGTGAGAGCATCCATGGGACATGTTCGGGATTTGCCAAGAAGCCAAATGGGTGTAGATGTAGAGAATTCTTATGAGCCAAAGTATATTACCATTCGCGGAAAAGGCTGTACTCAAAGAGCTGAAATCCGCTGCAAAAAAAGCTAAAAAAATCTATCTCGCAGCTGACCCGGATCGTGAAGGGGAAGCGATTGCCTGGCATTTGGCTCATAGTCTTGACGTGGATATTTCTTCTGATTGCCGTGTAGTTTTTAACGAGATTACAAAAGATGCGATAAAAGAATCTTTTAAGCACCCACGCCCTATTAATATGGATCTTGTGGATTCCCAGCAGGCACGCCGAATCCTTGATAGGCTCGTAGGTTATAATATCAGCCCGCTTTTGTGGAAAAAGGTGAAAAAAGGACTTAGTGCAGGGCGTGTCCAATCGGTTGCAGTCCGTTTGATTATTGACCGGGAAAAAGAAATAAAGGCGTTTGAACCTGAAGAGTATTGGACGATTGAAGGGAATTTTGTCAAAGGCAAAGAGCATTTTGAAGCTTCCTTCTATGGGATCGACAATAAAAAAGTAGCTCTATCCTCAAGCGAGGATGTAGAAGCGGCTTTAAAAGGAATCAAGGGCAATAAATTTAAGGTCATTTCTGTTACGAAGAAGGAAAGAAAAAGAAATCCAGCTCCTCCTTTTACGACTTCATCCCTACAGCAGGAAGCAGCCAGAAAGCTTAACTTCAGGGCGAAGAAAACAATGATGCTTGCCCAGCAGCTGTATGAGGGGATAGATCTAGGCAAGGAAGGCACTGTCGGTTTGATTACCTATATGCGTACGGATTCTACCAGGCTTTCAGAAGTCGCCCAGGCAGAGGCCGCGAGCTATATAAAAGAGGAATATGGAGAGAATTACCTTAAAGAAGAGCAACGCAAAGAGAAAAAGCAAACCAACTCACAGGATGCGCATGAAGCGGTAAGGCCTACAGGAACATTTCGTGACCCAAGCAGCCTGAAAGAGTTTTTATCCAGAGACCAGCTGAGGCTATATAAACTGATCTGGGAGCGGTTTCTTGCAAGCCAGATGGCGCCGGCAGTAATGGATACAATGAGCGTCGATTTGCTAAATGGAAATGTGATTTTCCGGGCGACTGGTTCTAAGATAAAGTTCCCAGGATTTACAAAGCTTTATATTGAGGGTTCTGATGATCAGGTCGAGGAAAAGGATAAAATGCTTCCTGATTTAAAAGAAGGCGATGAAGTAATTCAAAAAGATTTTGATAAAAAACAACACTTCACTCAGCCGCCTCCAAGGTATACAGAAGCAAGGCTCGTCAAAACCCTGGAAGAGCTGGGAATAGGGCGCCCATCAACATACGCGCCTACACTTGATACGATTCAAAAACGTGGATATGTAGCTCTGGATAATAAGCGATTTATTCCAACAGAGCTAGGTGAAATTGTTTTAGAGTTGATTCTTGAGTTCTTCCCTGATATTCTAGATGTTGAGTTTACTGCAAAGATGGAACAAGATCTTGATGATGTCGAAGCCGGAAAAATTGGCTGGGTGCAAATTATTGACCATTTCTATCAGGATTTCGAGAAGCACTTGGAAGTTGCGGAAAAAGAAATGCAGGAAATCGAGATTAAAGATGAACCTGCTGGAGAAGACTGCGACCAATGCGGAAACCCTATGGTATTTAAAATGGGCCGCTACGGAAAATTCATGGCCTGCAGCAACTTTCCTGACTGTCGGAACACCAAGCCTATTGTTAAAGAAATAGGCGTAACTTGTCCGAAATGTAAAGAAGGTAACATCATCGAAAGGAAAAGCAAAAAACGCCGCCTTTTTTATGGATGCGACCGCTTTCCGGAGTGTGATTTTATTTCCTGGGATAAGCCATTACCAAGAAGCTGCCCTAGATGTGAAAGCCTTCTTGTTGAAAAGAAATTAAAAAAAGGTGTCCAGGTCCAATGTACGGAATGTGACTACAAGGAAGAACAGCAAAATTAAGGGTGAGCTCCACGCTCACTCTTTTCATTTTTTTAAAGGTAAGGACAACTTTTCCTAATAACAGGGAAAAATGATAGAAACTGTATTGTTCTACATGCTTATGAAACTTTTTTCGTTTCTCATCGTATTTAAATGTGCTATTACGATGGGCATAAGGGAAAGTAGATAAAATGATAATAGTAATATGAGATATTCCCCTTGGAATAATAGTCCATTATTTTTTGCAGGAGGTTAAGTTCATGAATGAGCAAGTAGTAAATGTAATTGGTGCGGTGGCAGGAAGTGAAGCTGCCTGGCAGATAGCCAATAGAGGAATAAAGGTACGCCTTTATGAAATGATGCCTGTTAAACAAACACCTGCCCACCATACGGATAAATTTGCGGAATTGGTGTGCAGTAATTCTTTACGGGCTAATACATTAACAAATGCAGTGGGCGTTTTGAAGGAAGAAATGAGATTGCTTGATTCAGTTATTATTGCTTCGGCTGATGCATGTTCAGTACCTGCCGGCGGGGCACTCGCAGTTGATCGTCATGAATTTGCTGCCCGGGTTACAGAATTGGTGAAAAACCATGAAAATGTCACAGTAATGAATGAGGAAGTAACCGAAATACCAGAGGGCCCAACGGTAATAGCGACCGGGCCATTAACAAGCCCAGCTCTTTCCGAAAAGCTAAAAGAGCTGACTGGAGAAGATTATTTATACTTTTATGATGCTGCAGCACCAATCCTTGAAAAGGACAGTATCGATATGGAAAAGGTATACTTAAAATCCAGGTATGATAAGGGCGAAGCCGCGTACTTAAATTGTCCGATGTCAGAGGAAGAATTTGAACGTTTTTATGAAGCCCTTACCACAGCCGAAACCGTTCCGTTAAAAGAATTTGAAAAGGAAATTTTCTTTGAAGGGTGCATGCCAATAGAAGTAATGGCATCACGAGGCAAGAAAACCATGCTATTTGGCCCTATGAAACCAGTCGGACTTGATGATCCCCGTACAGGAAAAGGCCATTCGCTGTAGTTCAACTTCGCCAGGATGATGCTGCGGGAACACTTTTTAATATTGTCGGTTTTCAAACCCATTTAAAATGGGGGGCTCAAAAGGAAGTTATTCAAATGATTCCGGGATTGGAAAATGCGGAAATTATCCGATATGGTGTCATGCACCGAAATACATTTATCAACTCTCCCAAAGTCCTTAAAGCAACCTATCAGTTCCGCAATCGTGAGGACCTCTTCTTTGCAGGCCAAATGACTGGTGTGGAAGGATATGTTGAATCGGCAGCAAGCGGATTAGTAGCAGGTATGAATGCAGCACGTTATGCACTTGGTGAGAAACCGGTGGAGTTTCCAGTTGAAACGGCTATCGGCAGTATGGCTAGATACATTACGACGGCAAATTCGAAAAATTTCCAGCCAATGAATGCGAACTTCGGTTTATTTCCGGAACTGCCAGTGAGAATAAAGGGTAAGCAGGAACGCAATTTGGAGCACGCAAACAGAGCATTGGAAACAATTCAGAACTTTGTGAAAGTTTTGTAAAATTTATTGCAAGGGCTAATGAATTATGTTAAGCTTTATTAGCCCTTGTGAGGTGATATAGATGGGAAATGTGAACGTTTCTTTAAAGTTGTTTATTGAATATTTACAAATTGAGAAAAATTATTCACAATATACTATTGAACATTATCATCATGATATTAGTGATTTTATTATGTTCATGACTGAACAAGCGATTTCTGACATAACTAGTGTCCAGTATCTTGATGCCCGTCTCTATTTAACAAGGCTGTATGATCGGAAATTAGCAAGAAAATCGGTAGCGAGGAAAATTTCGAGCCTGCGAAGCTTTTATAAATTTTTGGTCCGGGAGAAACATACTGAAGAAAATCCCTTTGCACTTGTCAGCATACCTAAGGCTGAAAAACGGCTGCCGGAGTTTTTTTATGAAGATGAATTAAAGCTTCTTTTTCAGAGCTGTGAGACTGAAACCCCATTGGCCAAAGAAATAAAGCAATGCTTGAACTATTATATGCAACCGGGATTCGGGTGAGTGAATGCTGTCAAATCCGTCTTAAGGATTTGGATTTCTATCTTTCCACTGTCCTTGTCCATGGAAAGGGAAATAAGGAACGGTATGTTCCTTTTGGAAGCTTTGCGGCAGACTCGCTGGATCGATACATAAACGATGGTCAAAAAAACTGATGGGTCAAAAAGAAACAAATGACACCTTGTTTTTAAATCACCGAGGAAGCCCCTTGACAGATAGGGGAGTAAGAACGGTATTAAATACAATGATTGAGAACTCAGCATTGAATGGAAAAATTCACCCTCATATGCTCAGGCATACGTTTGCCACACATCTTTTGAATAATGGAGCAGACCTGAGAAGTGTTCAGGAATTGCTGGGGCATGCTTTTTTATCTTCAACTCAGATATATACCCATGTCACAAATGAACATTTGCGGAAGACGTATATGTCACATCATCCAAGGGCATAAGGCAGCAGCTTTTCTGTTGCCCTTGGGGGATTTATGGTGCTTTTAATCGATAATGAATTTCTTTTCTTTTCTATCTCTAAACGTTGTAACAATATTCCTGAAAGGGGAAATCCAGAGATGGGCCAATTTCATGCCACTACAATATTTGCAATCCATCATAAAGGTAAATGCGCAATGTCAGGCGATGGCCAGGTGACATTCGGAAATGCAGTTGTGATGAAACACACAGCAAAAAAGGTAAGAAAGATATTTAATGGAAAGGTACTTGCGGGATTCGCAGGATCCGTAGCAGATGCCTTTACTTTATTTGAAATGTTTGAAGGCAAACTGGAAGAGTATAATGGAAACCTTCAAAGAGCTGCTGTGGAGCTCGCCAAACAATGGCGCAGTGATAAAGTATTGAGAAAGCTTGAAGCCATGTTAATTGTTATGAACCAGGAAGATTTGCTTCTTGTTTCCGGTACAGGTGAGGTAATCGAGCCGGATGATGGTATATTGGCAATCGGTTCTGGTGGAAATTATGCGTTATCTGCAGGTAGGTCCTTGAAAAAATATGCAGGCGACCATCTGACAGCTAAAGAAATAGCAAAAGCATCACTGGAAACTGCTGCTGAAATATGTGTATATACTAACCATAATATTATTTTGGAAGAGCTCTAATCGGGAAGGAGATAGAATCGATGGGAAAAACGACTAATTTAACCCCCCGCCAAATAGTTGAAAGACTAGACCAATATATAATCGGGCAGAAGGATGCAAAGAAAGCTGTTGCAGTTGCACTGAGAAACCGATACCGCCGTGGATTGTTAAATGAAAAAATAAGGGATGAAGTCATTCCAAAGAACATCTTAATGATCGGGCCAACTGGTGTCGGAAAGACCGAAATCGCCAGGAGAATGGCTAAATTGGTAGGAGCTCCATTTATAAAGGTCGAGGCGACAAAGTTTACAGAGGTCGGCTATGTTGGCCGGGACGTCGAATCTATGGTCAGGGACCTTGTGGAAACATCGGTTCGCCTGGTAAAAGAAGAGAAAATGCTCAGTGTAAAGGAAAGAGCAGAACAAAATGCCAACCACAGGCTGGTTGACTTGCTTGTCCCTTCCAGCAAAAAAACCAACACTTATAAAAATCCTCTTGAAATGTTATTTGGTGGCAGCAATTCGCAGCCAGAACCGGAAGGAAACAGCGCCGATGATTATTCTGTGAATGAAAAGCGGAAAATCATCAGCGAAAAGCTTGCGATGGGACAGCTTGAGGATGAAGTGGTATCGGTGGAAGTTGAGGAGCAGCAGCCTTCCATGTTTGATATGCTCCAAGGGTCTGGTATGGAGCAAATGGGTATGAATATGCAGGATGCACTAAGCAGCTTTATGCCTAAAAAACGCAAGAAACGAAAAGTGACAGTCAGTGAAGCAAGGTCAATTTTAACAAACGAAGAAGCTCAAAAGCTGATTGATATGGATGAAGTAACACAGGATGCTGTTTTTCGTGCAGAACAGGCTGGAATTATCTTTATCGATGAAATTGATAAAATAGCCAGCAAAAATTCAGGTGGATCTTCTGCAGATGTATCACGTGAAGGTGTCCAACGAGATATTCTTCCGGTTGTAGAAGGATCAACGGTTGTAACGAAATATGGTTCTGTAAAAACTGACCACATCCTGTTCATTGCTGCTGGCGCCTTCCATATGGCAAAGCCGTCTGATCTGATTCCTGAATTGCAGGGGCGTTTCCCAATCCGGGTTGAGCTGACAAAGCTGACTGTAGAAGATTTCTTCAGGATACTAATTGAACCAGATAATGCATTAATTAAACAATATCAGGCTTTATTAGAAACTGAAGGTATACAAATTGAATTTTCTGACGATGCTATTCGTAGGATTGCCGAAGTGGCATTTGAAGTTAATCAGAACACAGATAATATCGGAGCAAGAAGGCTTCATACAATTCTTGAAAAATTACTTGAAGATTTATCATTTGAAGCTCCAGATATTAATATGGAAAAAGTGTCAATCACTCCTCAATATGTAGAAGATAAGCTTGGTGCTATCTCGAAGAATAAGGATTTGAGTCAATTTATCCTTTAATTCAGCCGTTTTATGGCTGGGTGTTATGGGTAATAGTTGAGTGATGCTTTAAGTCCTTTTCAAGGATGACCGTACTTAAATATAGATTTAATACAAAAATAATATAATGGCCGCAGTATATAGGAGGAAGAATCAAAATGGATTTATTAACTAAAACGAGAAAAATTAACGCCTTGCTTCAAAAGGCAGCAGGAAAGCCTGTTAACTTTAAAGAAATGTCTGAAACACTTAGTGATGTAATCGAGGCGAATGTTTTTGTTGTCAGCCGTCGTGGAAAGCTTTTAGGTTTTGCTATCAATCAGCAAATTGAAAACGAGAGAATGAAACAAATGCTTGAAGACCGCCAATTTCCAGAGGAATATACAAAAGGCCTATTCAATATTCAGGAGACATCTTCTAATCTTGATGTAGAAAGCCAGTACACTGCGTTCCCGGTTGAAAACAAGGAATTGTTCAAGGATGGCTTAACAACAATTGTGCCAATTATCGGTGGAGGCGAACGTTTAGGAACCCTTATTCTTGCTCGTTTGCATGAAAAATTCCATGATGATGATCTCATCTTGGGTGAATATGGTGCAACTGTTGTAGGTATGGAAATTCTTCGTGAAAAAGCAGAAGAAATTGAAGGTGAAGCAAGAAGCAAGGCTGTAGTTCAAATGGCAATCAGTTCTCTTTCATACAGTGAGCTTGAAGCGATTGAGCATATTTTTGAAGAGCTTGATGGACACGAAGGACTTCTGGTTGCTTCCAAAATCGCTGACCGCGTAGGCATCACTCGCTCTGTTATCGTTAATGCTTTAAGAAAGCTTGAGAGCGCAGGTGTTATCGAATCACGTTCATTGGGAATGAAGGGAACATATATTAAGGTCTTGAACGATAAATTCCTAGTCGAGCTAGATAAATTAAGATCTAACTAAAATAATAAGTAATGAAAAAGCCCCCTCCGGAAGCAGGTCATCCAGAGGGGGTTTTTTTGTCTCTTTAAATTTACAAGGGATATTTCTAATGCTAAGCTTTTCGAATAACGACTGAATGTTTTTGAAGAATATGAATTCTTTGATGGTGTTTGGGAATTTATTTCCAAGGATAAATCAGGACATTATACCCAATGCGTTTTAACAGAAATATATTAATATTAAGAAGAGACATAAATCGACAATTGGATTGGCTATGCCACTTTCGGCTCGGAAAACAGTGAAATAGGGAGAAACACTGTAAATATATGGACAAAATCCATTTTATTCCGACAAAATAGGTCAAAGGAATGATAAAAATGAAACGATTTTACATAGACAGACTATTGCAGATTCATTACAATTAGTAATAAGAATGTTACAAAATGAACATTATCTTCATATATCTCCATTATTTTACATTTTTCTCAAAGAGGTGTATCCTTTGAATCTTTTTTCAAATATTTCGACCCTTGAAAGGGCGCTCGATTATTCATCCTTGAAACAGAAGGTTATTTCTCAGAATATTGCTAATGTAGACACACCTAACTATAAAGCAAAGGATGTAAGCTTTAAAGCGGTTCTCCAGAATGAACTTGATACCTCGTTTAACACCTATCGAACAGATAACAGGCATATAGATTTTTCCGATAGTTCCTCCAGTTCAACGGGGATTATTACTCAAAGAAATGTTCAGTACAACCATAACGGCAACAGTGTCGATATGGATAAAGAAATGTCTAATCTTGCAACAAATCAAATTTATTACAATGCGCTAATTGAACGGTTAAATGGAAAGTTCTCAACATTACAGAATGTCATTAGAGGAGGGAAATAAAAATGTCGGTATTTCAGAGTATGAATACGACTGCTTCAGCCCTGACCGCACAGCGGCTTAGGATGGACGTCATTTCCTCCAATATGGCAAATGTCGATACCACAAGGGGTACATATATTAAGGGAAGATGGGATCATGGCACATATATTAAGGGCTATTGGGAGCCATATCGCAGAAAAACGGTAGAATTCCAGCCAGAAGGAACTTCCTCCTTTTCTTCCTTCCTAAATGTCGCCATGAACAATGGCAACGCAGGTGGTGGAGTCAAAGTATCCAAAATAGAAGAAGACAAGAAAACGCCGTTTAAAATGGTATACGATCCGGAGCATCCGGACGCTAACAAGGATGGTTATGTTGAGCTTCCAAACGTCGATCCACTTCGCGAAATGGTCGATTTAATCAGCGCTACACGCTCTTATGAGGCTAACGTAACAGTCTTTAATGCATCAAAGAGCATGATGATGAAAGCGCTAGAATTAGGAAAATAAAGGGTGAAAATAAATGGTTAATGTGAATTTTCCGTCTGTCAGACAGATTTTTGCACCAGCAGCAAGCCAGACACCAAGCAATTCTAATACAGCATTCGAAGCTCAGAATAGTTTTGCGTCCGTACTGAAGGAATCAATTAATAAAGTAAATGAAACTCAGCTTGAATCGGATAAATTAACCGATAAATTGGCCAAAGGTGAAAATATAGATTTGCACCAGGTGATGATTTCTGCTCAAAAAGCCAGCATTACAATGCAGGCTACATTAGAAATTCGCAACAAGGTCATTGAGGCTTACCAGGAAATAATGAGAATGCAAGTTTAGTAGTTTATCGCTATAAACCATTATGGAAAGCGGTTATTAACTGCCAATGAGAATAGTCAAATAACCGGGGGAAAAAGATGGAATCAGTTAAGAATTATATAAATAGGTTAAATAGCTTTTGGTCCGGTCAGACCAAAAAACAAAAAACAATTTATATCGGCTCATTTTTACTAATTGCTCTTGTCATCGGCATTTCTTCTTATTTTGCCGGGAGGACCACACTAGTTCCGCTTTATAGCAATCTTTCGCCCACGGAAACGGGCACCATCAAACAAAGCCTGGATTCCAAAGGAATTCAATCTGAAATCGCAGATGGGGGAACGACAATCAAAGTTCCAGAAGATCAAGCGGACTCCCTTAAGGTAGAACTTGCGGCAGAGGCCTGCCTAAATCAGGAAATATCGATTATTCTTTTTTTAGTCAAAATGCTGGCCTTGGAACGACCGATAAAGAATTTGGAGTAATTAAGCTTGATGCGATGCAAACAGAGCTTGCCAATTTAATAAAGGGAATTGACGGGGTACAGGATGCAAAGGTAATGATTAACCTTCCTGAAAAAGGAATTTTTGTCAGTGATAAAAATGAATCAGCATCCGCGTCGATTGTTTTGAACACGAAACCGGGATACCAATTCAGGGACGAGCAAATTAAATCACTTTATCAGTTGGTTTCTAAAAGTGTACCAAACCTTCCTACAGATAATATCGTCATCATGAACCAATATTTTGAGTATTTTGACCTAAATAATGAAAAAAATTCTATTCCTGGAAATTCCTTTACTGCACAGAACGAAATTAAAAAACAAATTGAACGGGATGTTCAGCGCCAGGTTCAAAGCATGCTCGGCACATTGATGGGCCAGGATAAAGTTGTGGTGTCTGTAACAGCCGATATCGATTACACCCAGGAAAATAGAGAAGAAAATCTCGTCGAACCAGTGGATAAGGAAAATATGAAGGGAATTGCCATTAGCGCACAAAAGATAACGGAAACATTTACCGGGAAAGGCGCAGCCGCAAAAGGAACGCCAGCTGCTGAAACTTCAGGGGATACACCGGGATCGACCTATGCTGCTGATGGAAGCAGTTCCGATGGTGATTATGAAAAAATAGAAGAAAAAATGAATTATGAAGTCAACCGCATTAAAAAACAAATATCTGAAAGCCCTTATAAGGTAAGGGACCTTGGAATCCAGGTAATGGTAGAACCGCCTAAACCAAATGATCCAACTTCGCTTCCTCAGGCTAGGGTGGATGATATCACCAAAATGTTAGGTACGATTGTCCGGACTACTATAGATAAGAAGGAAGGCACCGATTTAACGGATGCAGCCATTCAGAATAAAATCCTGGTTTCAGTCCAGCCCTTCAACGGAAAAATTAAATTTGCCGAATCAACACAGCTATCAATCCCTTGGTGGATATATGCAGTTGGCGGTGTATTGTTAGCAATTATTATCCTGTTATTAATTTTATTTATGCGTTCCCGTAAGAAACAACAAGAGGAACAGGAAATGGCAAGCGTTGCTTCAGAACCTATTTTTGTTCCTGACGTAAACAATGAACAGGAAACTGAAAACTCTCTGCGGAGAAAGCAATTGGAAAAGATGGCAAAAGAAAAACCTGAGGATTTTGCGAAGCTGCTTCGTACTTGGATTGCTGAGGATTAATTAAAGGAGGCTGAATAATGGCAAAGAAAGAAAATAAAGACCTAACAGGTAAGCAAAAAGCAGCCATTCTTCTGATTTCTCTCGGCCTAGATGTGTCTGCTTCGGTTTACAAGCATTTAAATGAAGAGGAAATCGAAAAGCTTACACTGGAAATTTCTGGTGTTAAAAAAGTAGAGTCACAATCAAAAGAGGAAATCCTTGAGGAATTCCACAATATTGCACTCGCCCAGGATTATATTTCCCAGGGAGGGATTGGATATGCCAAAACGGTACTAGAAAAGGCGCTTGGAGCTGAACAAGCTTCTATCATCATTAATCGATTAACATCTTCACTTCAGGTTCGTCCATTTGATTTTGCAAGAAAAGCAGATCCAGCACAAATTCTGAATTTCATTCAAAGTGAGCATCCTCAGACGATTGCATTGATATTATCTTATCTTGATTCAGCACAGGCTGGTCAAATTCTGTCGGAACTACCTCATGAAATGCAGGCAGATGTGGCCAGAAGAATTGCTGTCATGGACAGTACCTCTCCGGAAATTATTAACGAAGTGGAGCAGATCCTTGAAAGAAAGCTTTCTGCTACCGTTACCCAAGATTATACACAGACTGGCGGCATTGAAGCAGTAGTTGAAGTATTAAGTGGTGTTGACAGATCAACTGAGAGAACGATCCTCGACGCCCTGGAAATACAGGATCCGGAGCTTGCCGAAGAAATCAAGAAGAGAATGTTTGTATTTGAAGATATTGTCACACTTGATAACAGAGCCATTCAAAGAGTCATTAGGGAATGTGAAAATGAAGACCTTAAGCTTTCGCTTAAAGTATCAAGTGATGAGGTTAAAGATATCGTCTTTAGAAATATGTCTTCCAGAATGGTTGAGACCTTTAAAGATGAGATGGAGTATATGGGCCCTGTAAGGCTGCGTGATGTTGAGGAAGCGCAAACACGCATTGTATCCATTATCCGCCGTTTAGAAGATGCAGGAGAGATCGTTGTTGCCCGCGGTGGAGGGGATGATATCATTGTCTAGGTTAATCAAATCACAGTGGGCAAACGCTGCACAAACAGAACAAAGGGTGATAGGAATTAAGATGGTTGACCTGCCTCGGGTGGAAGGCCAGGAGGAATTGTACCTGGCTGAATCATTTGAAAATGACATGCTCTCAAAAGCTCGGACTCAGGCTGATATGATGATGCAGGAAGCAGCCATTCATGTTCAGTCGTTACGTGAGCAAATTGCAGTTGAACAGGACAATTGGGAACAGAAGAAAAGGGAGCTAGAAGAGCAAGCTCGTGAATCCGGATTCCAGCTAGGGCTGGAAGAAGGAAGGGTAGCTGGACATAAAGATTTTGAAGATATTATTACAATGGCTAAGCAAGTAGTAGAGCAATCGAAGGAAGACTATCAAAAACAGATAGAAAAAGCAGAAAAGACCATCCTGGAGCTGGGCATAAAGACGGCTGCCAGTATTTTGGGAAAAAAAGTGGTGGAAAAAGAGGAAGATTTCTTTCTCATCGTTAAACGGGCATTAAAGGAAGCAAGAGATTATCGGGAAGTCCAGCTCCATGTGAATCCTGTCCATTATGGGTTCTTATTATCGCAAAAGGATGAATTGATAGCCTTGTTTCCGAAGGAACTCGACTTTTATATTTATCCAGATGAAGAACTTTCAGAGATGGATTGCATTATCGAGTCTGCGAATGGACGAATTGATGCCAGTATTGACAGCCAGCTGGAGGAAATTAAAAATAAACTAATCGAATTGCTGGAGAGTGAAGGGGCATGAAGGCTGCTGACCTGATTGAGCATATCGACCAGCTTGATACATTTAAAAGATATGGAAGAGTAAAAAGGGTTGTGGGGTTGATGATTGAATCCCAGGGACCTGAAAGCTCAATTGGTGATGTTTGTTTCATCTATGTGGGTAATGCACAGAAGCGGAAAATAATTGCTGAAGTAGTCGGTTTTAGGGAAGAAAATATCATTTTAATGCCCTATACCACTGTGCATGATATCTCTCCGGGAAGCCTGGTGGAAGCCGCGTCAAAACCGCTGGAGGTAAAGGTCGGTTCAGCACTGATTGGCAGTGTTATTGATTCACTTGGGAAACCTTTGGATGGATCGCTTCTTCCCAAAGGGCTTACCGCCGTACCGACGGAGCAGGCACCTCCCAATCCAATGCAGAGGCCGCCAATTGATGAACCAATCGAAGTTGGTGTCAGGATGATTGATAGTCTGCTGACAGTAGGAAATGGACAGCGGGTAGGTATTTTTGCCGGAAGTGGAGTTGGAAAAAGTACACTCCTTGGCATGATTGCCAGGAATACAAAGGCAGATTTAAATGTTATTGCACTGATTGGTGAACGCGGACGAGAAGTCAGGGAATTCATTGAACGGGACCTTGGTGAAGAAGGCCTGCAAAGATCAATTGTGGTTGTTGCTACTTCTGACCAGCCTGCGCTGATGAGAATTAAAGGTGCATTTACGGCTACTGCAATTGCTGAATATTTTCGCGACAAAGGATTGAATGTCATGCTGATGATGGACTCAGTGACCCGTGTTGCCATGGCACAGCGTGAAGTGGGCCTCGCCATTGGTGAACCTCCAACAACTAAAGGGTATACACCTTCTGTATTTTCAATCCTTCCAAAGCTTTTGGAACGTACTGGTACGAATCCGAACGGATCGATTACTGCTTTTTATACTGTTCTTGTCGATGGAGATGACATGAATGAACCGATTGCAGATACGGTTCGTGGAATTTTGGACGGGCACTTCGTTCTAGACCGTGATTTGGCCAACAAAGGGCAATATCCAGCAGTAAATGTATTAAAGAGCATTAGCCGGATTATGAACCATATTGTGGCACCTGAACATGCAAGAGCAGCCGAAAGGCTTCGAGATTTGTTAAGCATTTATATCAACTCAGAGGATTTAATAAATATTGGGCCTACAAAAAAGGTTCTTCCATGGAAATCGATGAAGCTATCCGGCTTTACCCTCATATTCTTTCATTTCTTAAGCAGTCGACCGATGAAAAGGTCTCCATGGATAATAGTATTGACCGATTATTTCATTTAATAGAAAAAGGTGAGTAGGCCAATGGTTTACCAATATAAATTTGATAAAATCCTTCATATTAAAGAGAAAGAAAAGGACGAAGCCCTTAATTTCTTTAATGAAGCAATGCAAAAGTTTGAGGAAACGGCGGGAAAATTGTACGAGCTCCTGAAGAAAAAAGAAGATATGCAGTCCTTTCAAAATTCAAAGCTGGAAAATGGACTGCCGATTCAGGAAATCAGACATCATCAGCACTTCTTGCTTAATCTAGAAAAAACAATTGACCATTATCAAAAAATGGTAGTCAATGCACGGGGTAGAATGAATTTTTATCAGGAAAAACTGATGGAGAAGAACGTTGAAGTAAAAAAATACGAAAAAATTAAAGAAAAAGATTTTTTGATTTATAAAGCAGGCTTAAGGTATATGGAAGGCCAGCAGATGGATGATATTTCGATTCAGCAGTATATGAACCGCGGGAATTAGGTGACAGGATGGTAAAAACATTGGAAGAAAAAGAGACAAGCAAATATAGTCCTTTTCAATGGTTTATATTCGTTGTGTTCATTCCACTGCTCTTTGCGATTACAGTAGGACTTGTAGTGATGACCTTTGCCGGTATTAATGTTTTTGAAGCCGCAAAGGAGTACGGCAGCAAGCTTCCCATAATCAGTAATGTGTTTGATGAAAGCAGCACGAAAAGCACAAAACAATACGAAAAGGATTTAATGGGACTTGAAGGGCAGATCAAGGACCGTGAGGCAAAAATTGAACAGCTAAAAAACCAAATGGAAGACAAAGACCGAAATATCGATCGCGACCAGCTTGAAAAGGAACGTCTTCAGCAGGAAATAGATAATTTATTGGCTATTCAGGAAGATAATAAACGCGCTTTTAAGGATATTATACGGACTTATGAAACGATGTCTGTTAAAAAATCAGCTCCAATTATTTCAAAAATGTCTGACGAGCAGGCATTAAAAATATTAACCAATATAAAACCTGAAACACTGGCTGGTATCATGGAAAACATGCAGCCAGCTCAGGCGGCAAGATTTACAGAGCTTCTCACAAATCAAAATGAAAACACCGATGGACAAACACCTTAATCAAGGAAGAAAGATAACAGCATGAAAGATTTTAAAGCTTGAAAGGAGGTGGAAAATTGAAAATTGGCGGATTAGGATATGTAAATACAGTGGCAGCTGCTTCCCAAGATAAAACGAACACAGGCAAGAAGGATTTTTCAAGACTATTTCAAGCCCTTCAGGATGGTGGGAAGGCAAAAGATACACAGAAATTGGGCAAGCAACAAGAAAGTACTCAGCAGGATGTGAGCGATTTACTTTCTTTTCTTGGAATTAATAGCTTACAAGAGTTTGACGGAGGATCTGCAATGCAGGACCAGGTGATGGGGAATGCGAATGCGGATGTTCTGAAGATGGTAAAAAACTATCTGGGTATTACCGATGCAAAATGGGATGAACTGATAAAATCATTAACTGGTTCCTTACCGCAAGAAGTCGGGTCAAAACTGCAAGATGGGTTTAATTCTGAACCAATGGGTGATGCATCGAAGCAGGATAGCTTAATAGATTCAGTTGCCAACTTGTTGGCAGGACTGATAGCAATGCCGCAGGAAAAGCTTACTGCATCTCTTAATGGAGACCTGCCTGTGTTTGTGAAAGCAGTTAAGCTGCTCGAACTAATAGGCAACAGTCAGGATAATTTGACAGGAGCCAAAAAGCTCACAAATCTTTTAACCGACGTCAAGAAAGTTCTGGAATCAAATGCTGTTTCAACTAAAGCATCCATAAAGTTGGAATTTCTCCAGACTACATTTACCCGGGTAGTTGGAGAGCTAAACCAAAATACTTTACAAAAAGATAAGTTGAATGTTTCATCTTTAGACAATTCTACTGGAACAGAAAATTCCCTAGGACAAATAACGGGCACATCTGTATTCCAACATCAGATGCCAAAAGCGGAGCAGCTCACCTTGATGCTTCAAAATAACGGGAAGCCGGTTACTACAGACCAGTTAATACAGCAGTTTGAAACAATACTTTCCAAAGGCCAATTGGTAAAAGCAGGTGGTATGCAAAAACTTCTTATTAATTTAAATCCTGAACATTTGGGTTCCTTAAGAGTTGAACTGATACAAAAAGATCAAGCCATAATAGCAAGGATATTAACGACCACAGGAAATGCCAAGGATGCACTTGAATCCCATCTAAACGGTCTGAAACAGGCATTTGCCGCTCAGAATATCCATGTGGAACGAATCGAAATAGCACAGCAATTCAACCAGCAGGAACGATTCTTTAACCGTGATCAGCAGCATAATCCTCAACAACAGCAAAATGGGCAGCAGGAGCGGGAAGAAAACGACCGGCAAAACAAACAGGATTTTACTAACTCATTGGAAGAAGCACTTGTAAATATGGAAGCGTAGGTGATTAGATGGCAAATTCAATCGATTCGTCATTATTATTAAAAACGGTTCAAAATCAAACAAGAAAAGCGGGAAACGGTTCTTTAGGGAAGGATGATTTTTTAAAAATCCTTATGACCCAGCTTCAGAATCAGGATCCATTAAATCCTTTGCAGGATAAAGACTTTGTTGCCCAGATGGCTACTTTTTCAACACTTGAGCAGATCACCAATATGGGAAAATCCATTGACCAGTTTGTTACTTTGGAGCAGCAAAACAAGCTGATCGCCTACAATCAATTTGTTGGAAAGGAAATCACCTGGCATAAGATCCTAGACTCAGAGGGAGGTTCAGGTGCTCCGGCAGTTCAATCAGGGACTGGCAAGGTTGCTTCTGTACAATTTAAAGAAGATAAAGTCCTCTTTACCCTTGAGGATGGGACAACTCTTGAACCTGGAAATGTATCACAAATCAACGAGTCGTCTAAAGACAGCCAGCTATTGCAATCTTCAATGCTGATTGGTAAAACGGTAACTTTTTTGAATGATGCGAAAGAAGAAAAAACAGCAATTGTAAAATCAGTTTCTTTTAAAGATGGAAAAACACTTTTCCAGCTAAATGATGAAGGCAATACTAGCATTTCTTCCACACAGATAACAAAAATCGAATAATGGTTAGGGAGTGATGGAGTGGAAAAATCCATCTTTCGGCCAATCGTTTCTCCACCTGCTGGAACGCATCCTTATAAAGGGATTAAAGCTCAGCAGCAAACAAGCAAGCCTTTTTCAGTCCATTTGCAAACAGCAATACAGCAGAGTGGCCATCTTGCACTAAGCAAGCATGCAAAGGAACGAATTATTGAGCGGAAAATAGAAATTAGCGATGAAAAATGGACACAAATTGAAGAAAAGGTTTCAAAGGCAAAAAAAATGGGTGTCAATGAATCACTTGTCCTTTTAAAGGGGGCGGCCTTAATTGTTAGTGCGAAAAACAATATGGTCATTACCGCGATGGACAGGGAAGAAGCATCGTCACAAATATTTACGAATATCAACGGAACTATTCTGTTAGATTCATAATTTCACTAATGGATACTAACTGGTTTAACGATAATAAAATCGCAGGACCTGGAAAAGGAAGCCATCAGCTGCTGAATGACAGATGCAGCTCAAATTAGAAAGGGGAATATATCATGCTTCGTTCAATGTATTCAGGAATCAGCGGAATGAAAAACTTTCAAACCAAATTAGATGTAATTGGCAACAATATTGCGAATGTAAATACATACGGCTTTAAAAAGGGCCGGGTGACATTTAAGGATACAATGAACCAGACGATTTCCGGAGCAAGTGCTGCCCAGAATAACCGGGGCGGAAGAAACCCAATTCAGGTAGGATTAGGATCTACTATGGCATCAGTCGATACGATCACAACCCAATCGAGCCTTCAGACAACTGGCAGATCACTGGACCTTGCTGTTACTGGGGATGGCTACTTTGTGGTCAAACAGGGTGAAGCACAATTATATACACGCGCGGGCAACTTGTACCTGGATGATAATGGAACGCTTGTAAACGGAGACGGAATGAAGGTTCAGTCCTTTAAAAATGGAGTGCTTTCGGACGTAACAGTTAATGTTAACGCGCTATTACCGGCAAAGCAGACAAAGCAGCTAGTGATGAAAGGCAATCTGCCAACAGATGCAAAAGGAAGCTCAACGCTTGTTCAGCAAATTAAAGTGGTGGATGAAAAGGGCGTTGACCATGTACTTGATTTGAAGATTCAGCCTGATGATGCAAATGGCGGTGCAGCAGCTGGAAAATGGACGTTCTCATTTTTGGACAATTCCTTGCCCGTGAACCCGGCAACCCCAACTGCGAATCTAGTTTCAGTACCGGTTACCATTCCTGCATTCAACCCTAATAACCCGCCAGCTGATCTTAATGTTCAATTAAAAATAAATGACGGCACAGGAGTTTCAAAATTACTTCCGATCACCTTGCCAATCAAGGAATTAACAAAAGACCCAGGAAGCATGGATGCTTCCGCGCAGCCGGATGGTAACACTCAAGGCTCTCTTGAAAGCTTTAATATTGGCGCATCTGGTGAAATAAATGGTGTTTTTTCAAATGGCCTTGTACTGAACCTTGGCCAGCTGGCACTTGCTAAATTCAGCAATCCATCAGGGCTTACAAAAACGGGGAGCAACACCTTCCAGGAATCGGTGAATTCTGGCACAGCCAATATCAATATCGCTGGGGAGGGCCGCGGTACGATTGCTTCAGGTTCCCTGGAGATGTCCAATGTTGACCTTTCTGAAGAATTCACTGAAATGATCACGGCTCAGCGCGGCTTCCAGGCTAACACGAAAATCATAACAACCTCAGATGAAATCCTGCAGGAACTTGTAAATTTAAAACGTTAATTTAAGGGAGGGACAGGGTTAAAGGTATCACCTTTAGCCCTGATATAACCGTGATAAAAGTAACACGATTAAATGGAAAGTCTTTTATGTTAAATGCATTTTATATCGAAATGGTTGAATCCTTTCCTGACACAACGATCTCCTTATCAAATGGGCATAAATATGTCGTGAAGGAATCTGTAGAAGAAACAGTATCAATGGTTGAAAAATTCTATCGTTCTGTTAATCTTCTGGGTCACCAGCAGTTGGAGGGATTAGATAATGAAGAAAAATAAATTGGTAATGATTATGTTAATCATGCTGGTTGCTATCATGCTAGTTGGTGCTGTTGCGGCTGTTGTGATCATGAAAATGAATAATACAGCGGATAAAAAGGGCCAACGATAGATGAAGTGCTGGAAAACTCAGTTGATATCCCTCAACTCACTACCAATCTCGCAAGCGATGATTTTATCAGAATTTCCTTTAAAATTCAGACCGACAGTACTGATGCGAAGGATGAAGTACAAAAAAGAGATTTTCAGGTGAAGAATCTTATTATCCAGGACCTTTCTGAAAAAAAAGCAGAGGATATCCGCGGAAAAGAAGGGAAACAGGAGCTTGAAAATTCTCTGAAGACCCAAATCAACGAGTTGATGCAGGATGGAAAAGTGGTCAAGGTATACATTACGGATTCTCTTCTCCAATAATATGATACATAAATCACTATCGATATGGAGGTGAGGCTGATGGCTGGAGAAGTATTGTCCCAAAGTGAAATTGACGCCCTGCTTTCGGCACTGTCGACGGGAGAAATGGATGCAGATGAACTAAAAAAGGAACAGACAGAGAAAAAAATAAGGGTATATGATTTCAAACGTGCCCTGCGTTTCTCTAAGGACCAGATTCGAAGTTTAACAAGAATCCACGAAAACTTTGCGAGGCTGTTAACCACCTATTTCTCAGCACAGCTTCGAAATTATGTGCAAATTTCGGTAGCTTCAGCGGATCAAATTCCATACGAGGAATTTATCCGGTCAATTCCGAAAATGACCATCTTAAATGTTTTTGAAGTAATGCCTCTTGATGGGCGGATATTGATGGAAGTGAATCCGAACGTTGCTTATGCCATGCTGGACAGGCTGCTGGGAGGAAGAGGAACGAGTGTCAATAAAGTAGATAATTTAACTGAGATTGAAACAAAAATAATGTCAAATATGTTTGAACGTGCTTTTGATAACCTTAAGGAAGCATGGAGTACATTAGCTGATATCGATCCGATGATGACGGAGTTTGAAGTAAATCCTCAATTTCTTCAAATGGTTTCTCCGAATGAAACGGTCGTGGTCATTTCCTTGAATACCATCATTGGAGAAACAAGCGGTATGATCAATATTTGCATTCCACACGTGGTTCTTGAACCGATTATTCCAAAGCTTTCAGTCCATTATTGGATGCAGTCGGAAAAAAAGGACAGAGAACCGCAGGAAGTAGCACTTCTTGAAAAAAGAATACAAAACGCTGATGTTTCGGTAAGTGTTGAACTTGGTAATGCCGATATAACGATTCAGGATTTTCTGATGCTTGATATTGGGGATGTAATAGAACTGAATCAGGGAATATCAAAACCTTTGCAGATAAAAATTGGTGATATTCCTAAATTCATTGGACAGCCAGGCAAAGTAAATAAAAAATTGGCCATTCAGGTTTTAGATACACTGAAAGGGGGAGACGACAATGGTGAGCGATGAAATGCTCTCTCAAGATGAAATAGATGCCTTGCTCCGCGGGACGGAAGACGAGTCGTTTGAAATGGAAGAAAAATTTGAGGAAATAGAGTATTTGTCTCCTTTAGAAAAAGATGCTCTAGGAGAAATTGGCAATATATCTTTTGGCAGCTCTGCGACGGCGTTATCGACCTTGTTAAATCAAAAGGTTGAAATCACGACGCCCACTGTCACTGTGGTGGACAAACGATATCTTGCTGATGAATTCCCTCATCCTTATGTTGGAATTCAGGTCCATTATACAGAAGGCTTTTCCGGTACTAATCTGCTTGTAATCAGGCAAAGTGACGCTGCAATCATTGTAGATTTAATGCTTGGCGGAGACGGAACAAATCCTTCCGAGCATATGGATGAAATCCAACTAAGTGCTGTACAGGAAGCAATGAACCAGATGATGGGATCTGCTGCAACCTCCATGTCTACAGTATTTAATAAAAGGGTAGATATTTCTCCTCCATCCATAAATATTTTGGATGTGAAGCATGGGGAAGGTACAGACCAAATACCAAAGGATGAGAAATTCGTAAAGATTTCTTTCCGCCTAAAGGTTGGTCAGCTTATCGATTCAACCATCATGCAGCTATTGCCGCTCGAATTTGCTAAAAGGCTTGTAACCGAATTAATGAATCCAAGCCAGCCAGAGGCAGAAGCAGTTGTGAAGCATGACCCAGAAAAAGTGAAAGCAATTGAGCCTGAATTTCAGCAGCATAATCCTAGTATGCAGGGCGGACAGTCAATGGAGCCACAACATGGAAATGGCTACTTTTCCAATGACCAGCAAAACCAACAGCAGACTTGGGAAACACAGCAGCAGTGGCAGCAGGCACCTAACTATCAGCAGCATCCGCAGCCAATTCAGCAAACAGGGCCTCAGCATCTTGGCATGACCTTTAACGGAGGAAGCCAGCCGAACATACAGCCTGCGGTATTTTCAAATTTTGAACCTTACCCGCAGCAGGAGCCAGAACAGAAAAACCTAAACATGCTGCTTGATATTCCCTTGCAGGTAACAGTGGAACTTGGCAGAACAAAACGTTCGGTTAAAGAAATATTGGAACTCTCGTCTGGGTCTATCATTGAACTGGACAAGCTTGCTGGTGAGCCTGTTGATATACTCGTAAATAACCGTTTAATTGCCAAGGGGGAAGTTGTTGTTATTGATGAGAACTTTGGAGTACGTGTTACAGATATAATCAGCCAAAGCGACAGAATAAAAAAATTACGCTAAATCAACCTGGGGGTAAAAGAATAAATGGCACACAAGATTCTTATCGTAGACGATGCAGCATTTATGAGAATGATGATTAAGGATATTTTAACGAAAAATGGTTTTGAAGTAGTCGGAGAGGCTGCTGATGGAGCTCAGGCGGTTGAGAAATATAAGGAAACGCACCCTGACCTTGTTACAATGGATATCACTATGCCAGAAATGGACGGGATTACAGCGTTAAAGGAAATCAAGAAAATAAATCCAAGTGCAAAGGTTATCATGTGCTCTGCAATGGGACAGCAGGCAATGGTTATTGATGCCATTCAGGCAGGGGCAAAGGATTTTATTGTAAAGCCATTCCAGGCGGACCGCGTTATTGAAGCAATATCTAAAACATTAAGCTAAGGAAACAAAAGATTAGAGGGTGTCGAACCTTGTTGAATTCTCAAAAATGGATTAAAGTAATTCTCCTTGTTTTCATTGCTCTGCTGGGCACGCAGCGCGCTGCCTTTGCAGAGTCAATGAATAACAGCGTAAAGGATTGCATTGAACATAAAGAAAAATGTCAGGATAGTGGACCAGCGGCTCAAAAACAGAGTTCTGAAACAACAAAAGCAGCCACTGTTGGTGTTACGTTTTGGGATTTTATCCGGATGATTTTTGCACTTGCATTTGTGGTTGCCCTGCTTTATTTTCTCCTAAAGTTCATTAACAAGAAAAGCAGAACGTACAAAAGCTCACAGCTCGTTGAAAATCTCGGAGGAACAAGCCTTGGAGCTAACCGTTCTGTACAAATTATAAAAGTAGCTAATCAGGTTCTCGTTGTAGGCGTTGGTAGTGAAAGCATCCAGCTGTTAAAGGAAATAGTCGACCCAGAGGAGCAGAGGCAAATTCTTGATGAATACAACAGCAAAGTGGAACAGCTTGTGCAGCCAAGCGATATTGTGACAAAGATGATTGAAAGAACAAGAAACCGTCATTCAAAAAAGGACAGCGGAAGCTCTTCTTTTTCCTCTTTACTGAAAAAACAGCTTGATGATCTATCAAATGGGAGAAAAAAGATATTTGAAGAAATGGAGAAGAAGGGCCAGACAAACGATGAATCAGTTCATGGATTATTTCAGCACCAGCTCACCAGAGAATGTATCGACTTCAGTAAAACTTCTATTGCTTCTGACAGTACTTTCTCTGGCTCCAAGCATTTTAATATTAATGACTTGTTTTACTCGAATTATCATTGTTCTTTCCTTTGTCAGAACGGCGCTTGCAACTCAACAAATGCCGCCAAATCAAGTTATTGTAGGTCTTTCCCTGTTTTTAACTTTTTTCATTATGGCCCCCACATTCCAGCAGGTAAATGATAAAGCATTGACACCGCTGTTTAATGAAAAAATTACGCTTAATCAAGCTTATGACCGGGCTTCACTTCCCTTAAAGGATTTTATGAGCGCCCATACAAGACAAAAAGATCTGGCCTTGTTTCTCGATTATACGAAAGCTAAAAAACCGAATTCAATTAAAGAAATTCCATTAACTACATTAGTACCGGCCTTTGCCATTAGCGAAATCAAAACTGCGTTTCAAATCGGATTTATGATTTTTATTCCTTTTCTAGTAATTGATATGGTGGTCGCCAGTGTATTGATGTCAATGGGTATGATGATGCTGCCGCCAGTTATGATATCGCTGCCCTTTAAAATTTTGCTGTTTGTCCTGGTAGATGGATGGTACTTGGTCGTTAAATCTTTATTACAAAGCTTTTAAGCAGGTGAAAGAAAATGAGCGAAGAAATGGTTGTTTCGATAGCTGAAAGGGGAATCTATACGGTTTTAATGGTTTGCGGACCTCTTATGATCGTAGCCCTTGTCGTTGGCCTTATTATCAGCATTTTCCAGGCAACTACACAAATACAAGAGCAGACTCTTGCTTTCGTACCGAAAATAATTGCGGTTATGCTAGGCATAGTATTTTTTGGACCATGGATGCTGAGCAGGATGCTGTCATATGCGAATGAGATATTTTCAAACTTAACGAGATTTGTAGGATGATTGTATGAATGATTTATTGCCTGACTTCCCTGCCTTCTTATTAATCTTTGTAAGAGTATCTTCCTTTTTCCTGATGATGCCGCTGTTTTCCTATCGTACAATACCAGCTGCCCATAAAATCGGGCTTAGTTTTTTCCTTGCCTGGATAATGTTTTATGCGATTGATCCGCCAGCCTTGGAAGTCAACGGAGCTTTTTATCTTTTAATTATTAAGGAAGCGCTTGTTGGCCTTCTGATTGGATTTGCTGCATATATGATTTTATCTGCTATCCAAATTGCCGGTGGGTTCATCGATTTTCAAATGGGTTTTGCGATCGCAAACGTTATCGATCCCCAAACCGGAGCACAGAGCCCTTTATTGGGACAATATTTATATACCTTGGGACTTTTACTTTTACTTTCAATAAACGGACATCACCTTTTAATTGATGGTATTTTTTACAGTTATCGGTTTATTCCAATTGATCAGCCCTGGCTTCATCTTGGTAACGCCAACATTGCAGAATATGTAGTCAAATCATTTAGCTCCGTGTTTATGATGGCCTTGCAGATGTCCATTCCGGTTGTAGGAAGCCTTTTTCTAGTAGACATTGCTCTGGGGATTGTCGCCAGAACTGTGCCACAGCTGAATATCTTTGTAGTTGGTCTTCCTGTGAAAACATTGGCAGGTTTTATTGTCATCATCGCTGTAATGGGTGTCTTGATCATGGCAGTTTCCAATCTGGTTGAAACGATGCTGACTACAATGCGTGGCATGATGGAACTGCTTGGAGGTTCATAAATGTATTTGTTAAAGCTGAATTTGCAGTTGTTTGCAGGTGAAAAAACCGAAAAAGCAACTCCGAAAAAACGGCAGGAGGCAAGAAAGAAAGGACAAGCCGCAAAGAGCCAGGACATCAATACTGCGGTAGTACTGCTGTCAGTTTTCCTTTTTCTTCTTTTTGCAGGAAATTACTTGAAGAATGGGATATTTTCATTATTCAGGCATTCATTACAGGAAGATTTATTAATGAATTTAACTGAAAATAATGTTCAGGTTCTATTTCTCGCAACTATGAAAGGAATGGCCCTATATCTTGGTCCCATCATGCTGGTTGCACTTATTGGCGGCGTTATTTCTAATTATTTTCAGGTAGGGATTATCTTTTCTGCTGAGGCCATACAGCCAAAGCTTGAAAAAATTAATCCAATTAGCGGATTTAAAAGAATCTTTTCGATGCGGGCTATTGTCGAACTCGTAAAATCGATTTTGAAAATTGGCTTCATCGGCGCCATCACATTTTCTGTTTTATGGAACAAAATGGATGAAATCCTTGTCCTTGCCCAAAAGCCAGTAGGAACCGCCCTGGCTACTCTTGCCAGCCTGACAGTCAATATGGGTTTATATGCCTCAGGGGCATTGCTGTTCTTGGCGCTTTTAGATTTCCTCTATCAAAAATATGATTTTGAAAAAAATATCCGAATGTCAAAGCAGGACATAAAGGATGAATATAAGAACACAGAAGGCGACCCGCTCATAAAGTCCAAAATAAAGCAAAGACAGCGGGAAATGGCAATGCGCAGAATGATGCAGGAAGTACCAAAGGCAGACGTAGTCATCACAAATCCTACCCATTTTGCCATTGCGATCAAATATGACGAAACCAAGCAGGATGCTCCTTTTGTTGTTGCGAAGGGTGCGGACTTCTTAGCGCAGAAAATAAAAATGATTGCTAAGGAAAATGATGTCATTACGGTTGAGAATCGTCCCTTGGCAAGAGCATTATTCGGTCAGACTGAAGTCGGTGATACGATACCGGAGGAATTTTTTAAAGCAGTAGCCGAAATTCTTGCATTCGTATATAGAACAAAAAACAAAATCTAAGACAAATAAAATTAGGCTGTTTTCGTAAACTTTGTTGCTATTTAGAATGAATCAGATAGTTGATAAAGAAGTTGATTGGAGCGGAAGGTGCGAGCTCCTCGAAAATGCTATTGCATTTCCTTCGTGCGGTGTTGATTCTAGGAAGCTAATTCAACGTCCTGCGGGAGCAGTGGGACGGGTGAGACCCCGCAGTCGCTTTAGCGACGAGGAGGCTCACCGCCCACCCCGCGGAAAGCGAGCATCCTGAAGCGGAAATCAACTATTACTAAAAACAACAATCTTTTAGAAAAAAGCATAAAATTAATAATTCACCAAGTGTTTTAGTTACTGGAGAATAAGGAGAGAAATGCGATGAAAGCCAGAGATTTAACGGTAATGCTAAGTGTAATTTTAATAGTGGCTATGTTAATTATTCCATTTCCAACATGGCTCCTTAGCATTCTGATCATTTTGAATATTTCTTTGGCGCTGCTTGTTTTGCTTATATCCATGAACATGACAGAACCGCTCCAATTTTCAGTGTTTCCGTCGCTGCTCCTATTATTGACATTATTTCGCCTCGGCTTAAACGTATCAACTACAAGGGCGATTTTAACACATGGCGATGCAGGAGACGTTGTTGAAACTTTTGGAACCTTCGTTGTTGGGGGAAATGTAGTAGTAGGTCTTGTTTTATTCCTGATTTTAATTATTATCCAGTTTATCGTCATCACAAAAGGTTCAGAGCGTGTTTCTGAAGTTGCGGCACGCTTCACCCTTGATGCCATGCCTGGTAAGCAGATGAGCATTGATGCTGATTTAAATGCCGGAATGATTTCTGAACATCAGGCTAGGGAACGACGGGAAAAGGTATCAAAAGAAGCGGATTTCTATGGGGCGATGGATGGAGCCAGTAAATTTGTTAAAGGTGACGCTATTGCTGGAATCATTATCGTTCTGATTAACCTGATTGTCGGAATGATCATTGGAGTACTTCAGCAAGGAATGGCTGTTGCTGAAGCTGCTAAACATTTTTCATTAATGTCAGTCGGGGATGGAATAGTGAGCCAGGTGCCTGCTCTTTTAATTTCTACCGCGACAGGTATCGTAGTTACAAGAGCTGCTTCCGATGGAAATCTTGGTAAAGATATTACCTCCCAGTTACTTGCCTATCCGCAGATGCTTTATGTAGCAGGAGGGACGATTTTCTTTTTAGGGCTTTTTACTCCCATTTACGATTTGCTGACAATGCCGATAGCTGGCCTTCTCATATTTGGCGGCTATATGTTCTCAAAAGCACCAAAAACGGATAAAGATCAGCTGCAGGAAATCGAAGAAGAAATTGAAACAGATGAAATGAAAAGCCCTGAAAGTGTAGTAAACCTTCTTAATGTAGATCCGATAGAATTCGAATTTGGTTATGGGCTAATCCCTCTTGCCGATGCAAATCAGGGCGGAGATTTACTGGATCGGATTGTTATGATCCGAAGGCAGCTTGCGATAGAGCTTGGCCTTGTCATACCAGTGGTCAGAATCCGCGATAATATTCAGCTTCAGCCAAATGAATATCGGCTGAAAATAAAAGGGAACGAAATGGCAAGAGGGGAACTATTGCTCGACCACTATTTAGCGATGAGCCCAGGTATTGAGGATGATTCAATAGAAGGTATCGATACAATAGAACCTTCCTTTGGGCTCCCAGCTAAGTGGATAACAGATGAAATGAAGGAACAGGCAGAAATATTCGGTTATACGGTTGTAGATCCCCCTTCGGTTGTATCAACGCATATTACCGAAGCGATTAAAGCCAATGCCAGTGATTTACTGGGAAGGCAAGAGACGAAACAGCTTATCGACCATTTAAAAGAAAGCTATCCAATTTTAGTTGAGGAAGTTACACCAAATCCGCTGTCAGTAGGAGAGGTTCAAAAAGTATTGGCAAAGCTGCTAAAAGAAAGTGTGTCTATACGAAACCTGCCTGTTATTTTTGAGACCTTGGCAGATTTCGCAAAGGTGACCTCAGATTCGGATATCCTATGCGAATATGTCAGACAGGCTCTTGCACGGCAAATAACCAATCAATATGCCGGACAGGGAGATACATTAAAGGTAATGACTTTGTCGGGTAGGATTGAAAAGGCAATTGCAGACAGCATCCAGCAGACAGAGCATGGAAATTATTTATCGCTGGATCCTTCTGTTTCTCAAAATATTTTGGAATCGGTGGCAGGACAGGCTGAGCAACTTTCGCTAATGGAACAATCACCAATTATCCTTTGCTCTCCAGCAGTAAGAATGTATGTTAGACAATTGACAGAAAGATATTTTCCAAAAATGCCAATTTTGTCTTACAATGAACTGGAAGCAAACGTAGAGGTACAAAGTGTTGGGGTGGTGAATATTGAATGAAAATAAATAAATTCACGGCTGCTTCCATGCCGGAAGCAATGAGGCTGGTACGTGCTGAATTAGGCAATGACGCAGTCATATTAAACTCAAGAGTGATAGAAACAGGCGGTTTCTTAGGCTTTTTTAGGAAAAAGAACTTCGAGGTTATTGCTGCTGTAGATCCTGCGACAAAGCAGGACAGCAGGCCTGTTATAAAGGAAAAAAAGAAAGCACCTCAAGGTCCGTCAGTAAAAGAAACACCTGGAAAAACTGATTTTTCCAGGCTGTTTGCAAACCCGGAAGCAGCAGCTCCAAATGTACCAGATGATTTGTTAAAAGAATTGAGTGAAATTAAGAAACTTATAAAAACAGAGCGGTCCGGTAATGACGCGTCGAAAGGGAGTTATCCTGAGCAAATAATGGATATTCAGCAATTGATGGAGGAGCAGGAATTCTCGCACCAACTACAGGAGCATTTCCTGGGTTTATTACTGGAGAAGTGGTATATGAGAGGACAGAAAAGTGATAGCAAGGAAATCACTTCCTGGTTTCGTGAAGATCTGCAGGCTTTTTTAAGCGATACCGACTTTGGCGGGCTTTCATTCACAAAAAAGTTTATCAACGTCGTAGGGCCACAGGAGTCGGCAAAACTACTACTCTAGCTAAAATTGCTGCCGACTGTGTCATAAAATATAAAAAGAAGGTTGCTTTTATTACTACCGACACTTACCGAATTGGTGCGATAGAGCAATTAAAAACTTATGCAAAAATCTTAAATGTACCACTTGAGGTATGTTATAACATTGATGATTTTAAAGAGGCTTCCCAAAAATTTGAGGATTACGATATTGTTCTCATAGATACGGCAGGCCGAAATTTCAGAAACAAGCAGTATGTTGAGGATTTGCAAAAAATAATAGATTTTAACAAGGATATGGAGACATTTCTTGTATTATCGCTGACTGCCAAACAAAAGGATATGGAGCAAATTTATCGGCAATTTTCAATCGTTAATATTAATAAATTAATTTTTACGAAAGCAGATGAAACTTCTGTCTATGGACCGATGATCAATATGATAAAGGATCATCAAATCGGAGTGTCATATGTGACGAATGGGCAAAATGTGCCGGATGATATGACGTCTGCAAACCCTGAAGTCCTAATTAATTTATTACTAGGGGTCGAGTAGCATGAATGACCAGGCAGAGAGCTTACGTTTAAAATTGATTGCGCAGGAAAACCGGACCAATACGAAAGCGATTGCTGTTGTAAGTGGAAAAGGAGGAGTGGGAAAGTCGAATTTTTCCCTAAATTTCTCCTTGTCCTTATGCAAGAGCGGTTCATCTGTACTACTAATTGATATGGATATCGGGATGGGCAATATAGACATTCTAATGGGAAAAACATCTGCTAAATCGATTGTTGATTATCTATCCGGAGAGGCTCATCTAAGGGATGTTGTTTTGGACGGTGGAGGGCTAAAGTATATTGCAGGTGGGTCTGGGCTTTCCCAGCTGGTTAAAATGGAAGAAAAGCAAGTGGCCATCCTGATTGGCGAATTGCATACCCTTTTGGAAGCATATGACTTTGTTATCTTCGATATGGGAGCAGGTATTAATGAAGAGTCCTTAAAATTTCTTCTTTCCGTCGATGAAATTTTTGTTGTGACAACACCTGAACCGACATCCCTGATGGATGCGTATGCAACGATGAAGTACCTTCATCTCGTTAATCCCTCGCTTCCTTTTTATCTAATAGCCAATAAAGCCGAATCCATTAAAGAGGGCAGAGAAACATTGCAGAGGTTGGGTAATGTGTTAAAACGGTTTTTAGATCGGGAAGCAGCTTCACTTGGGATTCTTCCTGAAGATCGTTCCCTGCAGCAGGCAGTTGCCAGGCAAATTCCTTTTCTGGATTTTAATCCGAAATCTCCTGCCTCAAGGGCTATGTTAGAGATAACGGAACAGTATAAACAAAGCAGTGTGCCGGAGATTCCATCATCCTCTTCTATTTCCTTTGTTTCAAAGTTAAAGAAATTTCTTTTTGAAAGGTAGGATATCAAATGGATAAAATCAAGACCTTAATCGTCGATGATTCAGCATTTATGAGGAAGCTGATCCAGGATATTCTATCCGTTTCTGCACGAATAGAAATTGTAGGAACAGCGAGAAATGGCGAGGACGCACTTAAAAAAATAAAAGAATTAACGCCTGATGTTGTTACGATGGACGTGGAGATGCCGGTATTAGATGGGCTGGAGGCATTAAAGCTGATTATGAAAGAGGCTCCTGTTCCAGTTGTAATGCTTTCAAGTACAACAAAAGAAGGCGCAGAAAATACTTTCCTTGCCATGCAATACGGTGCGGTTGATTTTATAGCCAAGCCTTCGGGTGCGATTTCCCTGGATCTTCAAAAAGTCGGAAAAGAACTCATTGAAAAGGTTATCTCTGCCAGTAAAGCCAATATTAAAAACCTTTTAAATAAAACCCCTGTCAAAAAAAGAACTGAGCTGCATGCTGAAGAATATAGTAAAATAGACCTAAAGGCAAGCTCGTCGAAACGGCCAATCGCAAACATGAAATGGAAACCGGCAGCTAAGAAACTCATTTGCATTGGTACATCTACAGGGGGACCACGTGCTTTGCAAAACGTATTGACCAAATTTCCTGCAGACATCAAGGCACCTATTCTGGTAGTGCAGCATATGCCTCCAGGCTTTACCAAATCCCTTGCAGCGAGAATGGATGCACTGTCCCAGATTGCTGTAAAAGAGGCTGAGGATGGTGAGCTGCTTCAAAATGGGACTGCTTACATCGCACCTGGGGGATACCATTTAAAAATCCGAACAGCTGAAGCCTCCAGGCTTGCTGTTCAGCTTGACCAGTCACCACCTGAAAATGGGCATCGCCCTTCGGTGGATATTTTATTTAAATCTGCAGGCAGCCAACAGGAATATGCGAAAATTGCTGTTATTATGACAGGAATGGGAGCAGATGGAACAAAAGGGATAATCGAGTTGAAAAATCGGGGCAATGTTATGGCCATTGTTGAATCGGAAGAAACCTCTATCGTTTATGGGATGCCAAAAGCAGCTTTTGCAACAAAATTAATCGACGAAGTGCAAAATGTAGAGGACATTGCCGACGCAATTATGAAATATGTTTAATATCCGAGGGGTGTAGGGCACATGGAAATGAGCCAATATTTAGAAGTGTTTATTGAAGAAAGCAAGGAGCATTTGCAGGCTTGTAATGAGCATTTGCTGGAATTGGAAAAAAATCCGGAAAATCTGGCGATCGTGAATGAAATTTTTCGTTCTGCACATACCCTGAAGGGAATGTCAGCGACGATGGGCTACGAAGATTTGGCTAGCTTAACCCATCAAATGGAAAATGTATTGGATGGTATCCGCCATTCAAAAATTTCTGTTACACCTGAATTGTTAGACGTTGTATTTCTTGCTGTCGATGATTTGGAAGCTATGATTCTTTCCATCTCAGAAGGTGGGGACGGGAAAAGGGATGTTTCGGAAGCTGTTCGGAAATTAAAACTTATTGAGAGTGGCGAAAGTCCTGCCCAAATTATTTCACAAGCAGAAGCTGCATCCTCTTTAGCAGTTTTAAACAAACCATCTATTGGTGTTTACGATGAATTTGAATTGACCGTTTTGCAGCAATCAAGAGAACAGGGATTCTTTCCATATGAAATTACTATTTCCTTAAGAGAAGACTGTTTGTTGAAGGCTGCACGTGTTTATATGATTTTCGAAGCGATTGAAAGGCTGGGTGAAGTGATTAAGGCTACTCCCCCTGTCGATCAGCTGGAGGAAGAACAATTTGATACAACATTTACTGTTACCCTCGTTTCAAAGGAGGAAGGCAGTGTAATTGAACGAGCTATCCTAAATGTTTCCGAGGTTGAAAAAGCTGAAGCCAGTCTTATTTCAACACAGGACCTCCGTGTAAAAGAAGAAGAAATTGCTGAAATTCCTGTACAGGAAACGGTCATAGTTTCAACAGCAGACGCGGCGCTGTCAGAAGATAAAAAAGATGAGAGCTCAAAGAACGCCAATGGAAAACAAGCGAATGCCGGCAGCAAAACGATTCGGGTAAATATTGAGAGACTGGATATATTAATGAATCTTTTTGAAGAACTGGTTATTGATCGCGGGCGCCTTGAACAAATATCCAGCGAGCTTAAAAATCAGGAGCTAAACGAAACAGTTGAACGTATGTCCAGGATTTCTGGTGATTTACAGAATATTATTCTTAATATGCGCATGGTGCCGATTGAAACGGTCTTTAACCGATTCCCACGGATGGTCCGACAGCTGGCCGGGATCTTAATAAAAAAATCAATCTCGAAATCATTGGTGCAGAAACCGAACTCGACAGGACTGTTATCGATGAAATTGGCGATCCGCTTGTCCACCTTCTTCGGAATGCAATGGACCATGGAATAGAAACACCTGATGTCAGAAGGGCAAATGGAAAGAATGAAGAGGGAACTGTCTTATTAAAGGCATATCACAGCGGCAACCATGTCTTTATTGATATAGAAGACGATGGAGCAGGAATAAGCAGGGACCGAGTCCTCAAAAAAGCCATCAAGAATGGAATTATATCGGAAAAGGAAGCTGGGTCATTAACAGATAAACAAGTTTTTGGTTTAATCTTTGCCTCCGGATTTTCAACAGCCGAAAAAATTTCAGATATTTCAGGGCGAGGGGTTGGCCTTGATGTAGTAAAAAATACGATCGAATCTCTGGGTGGGACGGTAACAATCGATTCGGAACTTGGGAGAGGCTCGATTTTTTCTATCCAGCTTCCGTTAACCCTATCCATTATTTCAGTAATGCTTGTCGAAATTCAAAAAGAGAAATTCGCAATTCCTCTTTCATCCATCATTGAGACAGCTATCATTAAAAAAGAAGAAATATTAAATGCACATAACCAAAAAGTAATTGATTTCAGGGGCAAGGTTGTTCCGCTTTTATTCTTGAAGGAATTATTCGAAGTGCCTGTGCATAAAGAGGCTGATGGCTATTATTCCGTTGTAATCGTCAGAAAAGGGGATAAAATGGCAGGCCTTGTGGTTGATTCATTTATTGGCCAGCAGGAAGTGGTTCTTAAATCGCTAGGAAATTATCTATCCAATATATTTGCTATATCAGGTGCCACTATTCTCGGAGACGGACAGGTTGCACTAATAGTGGATTGCAATGCACTGATTAAATAAATCTGTTTATGAAAATGATTGTATAGGGGTGGACCATAGTGACTGAAACATTGACTTCGGATGTTAAAATTATCGTTTTTCAATTAAAGGATAAAGAATACGCTATACCCGTGAACCAGGTGCGATCCATTGAAAAAGTACAGCATATTACGCGTGTCCCAGGAACCATTCCATTTGTAAAGGGCGTCATTAATTTACGGGGAGTGGTAACGCCAATTATCGATTTGCGGAAAAGATTTCAAATCGATGAAGAGGCATTTACTGACAGCACCAGAGTTATAATCGCGGCGCTGGACGAAATGGAAGTTGGCCTCATTGTGGACTCTGCAAATGATGTCCTTGATGTGAGTGCTGATTCAATTGAACCTCCGCCTGTGATTGTTGGGGGAATGGATACACCATACATAAATGGCGTCGTGAAAATTGAGAAAAGGCTGTTAATACTCCTTGATCTTTCCAAGGTACTGAATGATAAACTGGAGGGTCCCATAGGAACTGAGGGATAAAGGTGAACATATGGGATTTATTAATCAATTTTCGTCAATACACCTTGATTTACTAAAAGAAATAGGAAATATCGGAGCTGGAAATGCGGCTACCGCTTTATCCAAGCTCTTAAATAAAAAAATCGAAATGAATGTACCGAATGTACAAATTGTATCCTTTGATGAAATGGTAGAAATGGCAGGGGGCTCCGAGAATACCGCAGCCAGCGTTTTTCTAAGAATCGAGGGAGAAGCGCCTGGTAATATGTTCTTTATCCTGCCCCTTTCCCAGGCAGAGAATTTTATCCAGCAAATGATCGGAAAAGAGGAATTTTCCTTTTCAAATTTACCGTATAACGAAATTGCACTTTCAGCACTGCAGGAACTGGGCAATATATTAATTGGTTCGTATTTATCGGCATTATCGGATTTTACGAATTTATCATTATATCCATCTGTTCCTGCATTAAGCATCGATATGGTAGGAGCAATCATTAGTTCTGGCTTAATGGAGCATTCTCAAGTCAGTGATTTTGCCATAGTCATCGATACTGCTTTCAAAGAAGATATTGTTGAGGCGGCTGGTACAGTTAGGGGTCATTTCTTTATGCTTCCTGATCCTGATTCCTTTAGGACGATTTTTAAATCACTCGGAGTTAAAGAAAATGGATAAATGCCTAAATGTTGTCAAAGTAGGCATTGCTGATGTGAAACTTGTGAAAGCTCCAGATTTAATTAGGACCTCAGGGCTGGGGTCATGTGTTGGAGTGGTTTTATACGATTTGGCGAGGGAAATCGCCGGCTTGCCCATATTATGCTGCCAACGTCGAGTCTTGCGAAACAGGAGGAATTTAACCAGGCTAAATATGCAGATACTGCGTTAGTTCAGCTTGTTTCCATGCTTAAAGAAAAAGGGGCAAGAACCGCGTCACTTACAGCTAAGATAGCTGGAGGCGCTCAAATGTTCCAATTTACATCAGGGAGTGACATGATGAGAATTGGCGTAGAAATGTCGAAGCTGTCAAAAGTGAATTGGAGAAGCTAAGAATCCCTATTCTGGCAGAAGATGTTGGCGGAAACAGCGGACGAACAATTGAATTTGATCCGAGAAAAGGGAGTTTAATGGTTCGGACCGTTAACAAAGGTACTCATGAAATTTAGCTTTTAACCCGTTTGCTTTTAGGATCGCCAAAGCCATTCTTCTGCGGGAGAGTGGCTTGTTTTCTATAAACTAGCGCTTGCGCTATTCAAAAAATAGGAAATATGAAGCTTCTATTACCCTGGCAATTATTTGGTATAATGGCAGTATAATGATGTGCCGTTAGATTGATAGCAATAAGGAGGAGTAGAATGGTACAGGCTTCTGCATCAGAAGAACAATCGAACTGGGAAAAATGGATTAATACCAGGGATGCGAATGCAGGCAACTTTCTAGTGAAAAAGTATATGCCTCTCGTCTCTTACCATGTTCAGCGAATATCGGTCGGCTTGCCGAAAAATGTATCCAGGGATGATTTGAAAAGCCTTGGTATGATAGGGCTGTACGATGCGCTTGAAAAATTCGACTACACAAGGGATTTGAAATTTGATACTTACGCTTCCTTTCGAATCAGAGGCGCGATTATAGATGGCCTAAGAAAAGAAGATTGGCTACCAAGAACGACAAGGGATAAGGCGAAAAAAATTGAAGCAGCCATAGAGCGGCTTGAACAGCGGAACATGGGAACAGTCACATCAGCAGACATTGCCAGCGAATTGGGGATGGAGGAAGATGAGGTTTGTTCCACAATGAATGAGCATTTTTACGCGAACGTATTATCGATTGATGAACAGCCGTCAGAACAGGATGAAAAGGATGGAGCATCTTTTATTTTAAAAGATGACAAGGCTGAACTTCCTGAAGACAAGCTATTAAAGGACGAACTGTTTGAAAATCTATCCCGGCAGATTGGCAGCCTGAATGACAAAGAACAGCTGATCATCAGCCTATTTTATAAAGAAGAATTAACGCTTACAGAGATTGGACAGGTAATGAATCTGTCAACCTCGAGAATCTCGCAAATTCACTCCAAGGCCTTTTTAAACTGAGGCACTCACTGGAGAAAGCGATTCATTAATAAAATAAGAGAGGCAATTTGGAGTATGGACCATACCTTTCTTTGTAGTGAAAAATGAATACATAAATTGGGTGATAGCATGAGTCTCAAGTTAGTCGAATTGCAAATTGCATTGCCGAGAACTTATGAAGCAGGGAAGATTCAGGAACAGCTGCAGCATCGAGGGCAAATCGCAAATGATCATGCCGCCCTAGAGATGCAAAAGATAGAGGATCAAGCCCGTTCAACAGTTGTTAAGCAAGAACAGAAAGGACAGGCTGAATTAAATCAGGATGGACATGGTTCACAGCAAAACAGCAATGAACGTAAGAAAAATCAAAATCTTCGTTCCTCAGAGCACCCAGAAAACCTACCAGAGAAACATCCATACAAAGGGACGATTATTGATTTTAGTGGATAGAGGGGTAGAATGAATACTTTTCTTTTATTTATCAGTTTTCTTTTAAACGGCTTGACGATTTATGCAGTCATCGTATTATATACAAGACAGAATCGCCTGGCCGAAGTAGAAAAAAGACAGGAAAAAATGATTAAAGAAATGGAGGAAATGATTTCTTCCTACCTTTTTGAAATGAAGGAAGAAAATGAAGACTTCCTAAATAAGTTTAACAGGCTTAATAAAAAGATTCCTTTGCCATCATTTGAAAAAAGAATCACTGAGGATACATTGAGTACAACAGCCGAACAGAAAACAAATGAAATTAAGGCGCAGCCACTTAATACCTCGAATACAATCAGGCTGCAAGCAGCCAAAGCCTATCAAACGAACTTGGTGAATAAACCCGCTGAAATAACACCACCTGAAGAAAACAGTCTGCCTGTCTCGGATGCAGAATTTCTTATTAATCAGGTTAAAAGTTTAGCAAAACAAGGTTTAACAGAAGAAGAAATTGCCAAAAATCTTAAGCGTGGGAAAACAGAAATAGAGCTTTTACTTAAATTTCATCAAAATACGCAGGAATAGCTTGATTGTATTTCTGACTTGTGCTATATTATGACATGGTGTTAATACACACGCTCATGGATTTAAACAGATGGTGCTGTTTATACAGTTTCTGTTTGAAAATGAGATGGGCGGAGGAAAATAAAAACCGTAGGAGGAACTACAATGTCAGTCATTTCAATGAAACAATTGCTTGAAGCTGGTGTACACTTCGGACACCAAACTCGCCGTTGGAACCCTAAGATGAAGAAATATATCTTCACTGAGCGTAACGGCATCTACATCATCGACCTTCAAAAAACAGTTAAAAAGGTTGAAGAAGCTTATAACTGGGTTAAGGACCTTGCTGGTAACGGTGGAACAATCCTTTTCGTAGGAACTAAGAAACAAGCTCAGGATTCTGTTAAAGAAGAAGCAGGCCGTTCTGGCATGTACTTCGTTAACCAACGCTGGTTAGGCGGTACATTAACAAACTTCGAAACAATCCAAAAGCGTATTGGCCGTTTGAAAGATATCGAAAGAATGTCTGAAGATGGCACTTTCGAAGTCCTTCCTAAAAAAGAAGTTGTTCAATTGAAGAAAGAACAAGAACGTCTTGAAAAATTCCTAGGCGGAATTAAAGACATGAAGAAACTTCCAGATGCTTTATTCATCATCGACCCACGCAAAGAGCGTATCGCTGTTGCAGAAGCTAAGAAATTGAACATTCCTATCGTAGGAATTGTCGATACAAACTGTGATCCAGATGAAATCGATGTTGTTATTCCAGCAAACGATGACGCTATCCGCGCTGTTAAACTATTAACAGGCAAAATGGCTGACGCTATCCTTGAAGCAAAGCAAGGCGAAGAAGTCGCAGCTGCTGAATAATTATTCGTTGTAAACATAAAAAGGTGATAAGAGGGAGCACCCTTTATCACCTTTTTTTAAAGAAAACCCGGCTATTTTTGCTAAAGAAAACAAACCATGTTAAGTCAAGCCAAATATGGCTAAAATATGGGTACATATTCAAACTAAAGGAGGACGTATTATTATGGCAGTTACTGCTCAAATGGTTAAAGAATTACGTGAAAAAACAGGCGCTGGAATGATGGATTGCAAAAAGGCGCTTACTGAAACTGATGGTGACATGGACAAAGCGATTGATTTCCTTCGTGAAAAAGGTATTGCTTCTGCTGCTAAAAAAGCAGACCGCATTGCAGCTGAAGGTACAACTTTCATCCTTGAAGAAGGAAATGAAGCTGTTATTCTAGAAGTAAACTCTGAAACAGATTTCGTTGCTAAAAATGAAGGCTTCCAGGTTCTTGTAAAAGAATTGGCTACACACCTTCTTAACAACAAGCCTGCAAGCGTAGAAGAGGCTTCTGCTCAAACAATGGAAAACGGCGCAACTGTTGCGGACCATATCAATGCTGCGATTGCTAAGATCGGGGAAAAACTGACTCTTCGCCGCTTTGAAGTGAAAACAAAAACAGATAACGACGCTTTTGGTGCATACTTGCATGCTGGCGGCCGTATTGGCGTTCTTACAGTGCTTGAAGGCACAACAGATTCAGCGGTTGCTAAAGACGTTTCTATGCACATCGCTGCACTAGGAGCTAAGTATGTTTCCCGTGACGAAGTATCACAGGAAGAAATCGAGCATGAGCGTCAAATCTTGACTCAACAAGCTCTTAACGAAGGCAAGCCAGAAAATATCGTAGCTAAAATGGTTGAAGGCCGTCTTGGCAAATACTTTGAAGACGTATGTGTTCTTGACCAGACATTCGTTAAAAACCCTGATTTAAAAGTACGCCAATATGTTGAATCAAAAGGCGCTACAATTCGTGAGTTCGTACGTTACGCAGTTGGAGAAGGTATCGAAAAACGCGAAGACAATTTCGCTGAAGAAGTTATGAACCAGGTAAATAAACAATAATTCCTTTAAAGGAATCAGTTGAAATAAGTTGAAAATAGGGGACACTTTGTGTTCCCTATTTTTAAAGAAAAAAGAGCATATGAATAGGACGAATCATTCTATACGGCATGCTTTAAGAAATTACATATGGAGGTACACATGGGCAATCCAAAATACAAACGCGTTGTATTGAAATTAAGCGGTGAAGCACTTGCAGGAGAAACGAGCTTCGGAATTCATCCTTCTGTTATTAAATCGATTGCAGGCCAGGTAAAGGAAATTGCCGAACTAGGTGTAGAAGTAGCAGTGGTTGTCGGCGGCGGTAATATTTGGCGAGGAAAAATAGGAAGCGAAATGGGCATGGACAGGGCAACAGCCGATTATATGGGAATGCTTGCGACTGTAATGAACTCACTTGCACTTCAGGACAGCCTGGAGCAATATGGAGTTGAATCCCGTGTTCAGACTTCCATTGAAATGCGCCAAGTTGCTGAGCCATATATCAGAAGACGTGCGATCAGGCATCTTGAGAAAAAGCGTGTTGTCATTTTTGCAGCAGGAACAGGAAATCCTTATTTCTCAACTGACACAACTGCAGCATTAAGAGCAGCTGAAATTGAGGCTGAGGTTATTTTAATGGCAAAAAACAATGTTGATGGAGTTTATTCTGCTGATCCTCGTTTAGACAAAAATGCCACTAAATACGATCAATTAACTTATCTTGATGTCATCAAGGAAGGTCTTGCAGTCATGGATTCAACAGCTTCTTCTCTATGTATGGATAACGATATTCCGCTGATTGTCTTCTCTATTATGGAAAAAGGGAACATTAAACGTGCTGTTATGGGTGAAAAAATCGGAACAATTGTAAGGGGGAAATAATAATGCCAAAGCAAGTTATAGCCGCTACAAAAGACAGAATGACAAAAGCAATCCAGTCTTATACACGTGAGCTTGCGAGTATTCGTGCAGGCAGAGCAAGCGCGTCTCTTTTGGACAGAATCACAGTTGATTATTACGGAGCTCCAACACCAGTGAACCAAGTGGCAGGCATCTCGGTTCCTGAAGCAAGATTGCTTGTAATCCAGCCTTATGATAAGTCGATTCTAGGTGATATTGAAAAAGCGATTTTAAAATCTGACCTGGGTTTAAACCCTTCAAATGACGGTTCTATTATCCGCATCATGATTCCGCAGCTTACAGAGGAACGCCGGAAAGAGCTTGTAAAGGTAATTAAAAAAGAATCAGAAGAAGCAAAAGTGGCAATCCGAAACATTCGCCGTGATGGCAATGACGATTTGAAAAAGCTTGAAAAAAATGGTGAAATCACTGAAGATGCACTAAGAGGCTATTCTGATGACATCCAAAAGATGACGGATGAGTATATTACAAAAATTGATCAGCTTACCAAGGATAAAGAAAAAGAAGTTATGGAAGTATAACGAGTCTTCTTGAGTAAGTCGAATCTGGGCACAAATTGTGCCCGGACTTTATGGTTATTCTCCCCCTCTATTAAAGGGGGTTTTTTCAGCTTTTTTAGGGATTAAAGCACTTGAATGTTCAAATAAATAGTGATCGGTGACCGGGAAGTATTTTGCCCTTCTTTATTGGAACTCTTGTACATAAGTTATTTAATAGAGATATCTTTCTGTTTTTTTGGTATGATAGGAACATATGGCAAATACATGAATGTATTTGATTCAAGCATAAGGGGATTGGTCTGCTTCGGAGGAAACGATCAATTTTATTTGGAGGAGCAATGTTATGTTAAATAGAATAAAGCTTTGGAAGAATAATCAGAATACCTCTTCCACTCTCCGAGAAAGAATTGAGGAAATAAAGAAGCTTCCTGTACCTGGCCATGTTGCGATTATCATGGATGGTAATGGAAGATGGGCAAAGAAGAGGCCTTGCCAAGAATTGCAGGCCATCATGAAGGAATGAAGGTTGTCCGAAAAACAACAAAACTGGCAAATCAGCTTGGACTCAAAACGCTGACATTATATGCTTTTTCTACAGAAAATTGGAAAAGGCCAAAAATGAAGTGGATTATCTGATGAAACTGCCCGAGGAATTTCTTGGGACTTTCCTGCCGGAACTAATAGAAGAAAACGTTCAAGTTAAAATGATCGGTTATAAAGAGCAGCTTCCTATACATACGCTTAAGGCTCTTGAAAAAGCAATTGATGATACAAAAGATAATAATGGATTAGTTTTAAATTTCGCACTGAATTATGGAAGCCGTGCTGAAATAATTGATGCAGTAAAGCGTGTCTTAATTGACTCAAAAAGTGGAATAATAGATGAAAACCAATTAAATGAAGAAAATTTTTCTTCCTACCTGATGACATCCGAATTGGATGACCCGGATCTGTTAATTCGCACAAGCGGAGAAATCAGGCTGAGTAACTTTATGCTCTGGCAGCTGGCGTATACAGAATTCTGGTTTACCGATGTATTATGGCCAGATTTTAATGAAGAGCATTTAGTGGAAGCAATCGAGGCATTCCAAAGCCGCCAGCGCCGCTTTGGAGGAGTTTGAAAAAGGTGTTGAATTTAATATGAAGCAAAGAATTGTAACAGCAGTCATTGCAGCGGCACTATTTTTACCAATTGTTATATACGGTGGACTTCCAGTAACCATTTTAGCATATTTGCTTGCGACAATTGGCTTATACGAGCTTCTGAAAATGAGGAAAATCAATATCCTGTCTGTTCCCGGGATCATATCAGTCCTTACTCTATGGGTGTTTATGCTTCCTCGTGAATACCAGGGTATATGGGGTGATTTTTACTATTCGAAAACGGAACTGGCCATTTTGGCCGTTTTTCTATATTTAATTTATACAGTGCTTACTAAGAATCGCTTTACATTTGAAGATGCTGCGTTTTCTATATTTTCGGCGGTTTATGTTGGCATTGGATTTTATTTTTTTAATGAAACCAGACAAGAAGGCGGTCTCGTTTACATTTTTTATTCCCTCTTTATGATATGGGCAACAGATTCCGGAGCCTACTTTATCGGAAAAGCGATGGGGAAGAGAAAATTATGGCCTGAAATCAGCCCGAATAAAACAGTTGAAGGCTCTCTTGGTGGAGTGATATGCGCATTAGTTGTTGCGGTGCTGTTCGTTTTATTTACGGATATTGACGCATCAATATGGCAGCTTATTGGAATTACGGCGGTATTGTCTGTGTTTGGCCAGCTAGGCGATTTGGTTGAATCAGCTTTTAAACGGCATTATAATGTAAAGGATTCAGGAAATATTCTCCCTGGCCATGGTGGAATCCTTGACCGGTTTGACAGCCTGATTTTTGTTTGGCCATTACTGCACTTTTTCCACCTGTTTTAAATTGTCCTTAACACCTAGGAGTTGAAAAATAGTTGAAGTTCATTAGTTTGTTAGGAGCTACCGGTTCAATCGGTACCCAGACTTTAGATATCATAAAAGAGCATCAAGAGGAATTCAGGCTTGCTGCCCTCTCTGTAGGGAGAAATATCGACTTGGCAAGAAAAATTATTGCTGACTTCCAGCCTGAGCTTGTTTCTGTCCAGGAAAAACAGGATTATGAGACACTTAAAGCGGAATTTCCACAGTCCCGTTTTACTTTTGGAGAAGAAGGGCTGACAGAGGTTGCGGTCTATGATAAAGCGAATATTCTGGTAAATGCCGTATTAGGCAGTGTGGGGCTTTATCCTACACTAAAAGCCATAGAATGCGGGAAAACAATTGCGATTGCCAATAAAGAAACGCTTGTTACTGCTGGCCATCTCGTAATGGAAGCTGCAAGGAAATATGGTGTTTCACTCCTTCCTGTTGATAGTGAGCATTCAGCCATTTTCCAGGCTCTTCAAGGCGAACAGTCTAAAAACATAGAACGTCTGATTTTAACAGCCTCAGGGGGAAGCTTTCGGGACAAAAGCCGGAGTGAACTAGAAGGCGTAACAGTTCAGGATGCACTTAATCATCCAAATTGGTCGATGGGTGCAAAAATAACCATCGATTCAGCAACCATGATGAACAAGGGACTGGAAGTTATCGAGGCACACTGGCTATTTTCGATGCCATATGAAAAGATAGATGTTCTTTTGCACAGGGAAAGCATTATCCATTCAATGGTAGAATTCCATGATAGCAGTATTATCGCTCAATTAGGAACGCCTGATATGAGAGTTCCGATTCAATACGCGCTAACCCATCCTGACAGGGCACCGCTCCTATCATCGAAACGATTAAACCTGGCTGAAATCGGTTCACTTCATTTTCAAAAAATGGACTTTGAACGCTTCCGCTGCTTGCGCTTTGCCTTTGAAGCAGGCAAAAGAGGAGGCAGTTTGCCTGCGGTAATGAACGCAGCCAATGAGGCTGCTGTTGCAGCATTTCTGGAAGGTAAAATCAGCTTTCTGAAGATTGAAGATTTAATTGAACAAGCATTAAGCGCCCATCAAACGATAGAAAATCCAAGCCTCGAAGTTATACAAGAGGTTGATAAAGAAACGAGAAAGTACGTCTGCTCACTTCTTTGAAAAAAGCAATAATTGCAATACATTTTCAAGGTGAAAGGAAACTTTCTTAATCCTTATAAAAGGTGGTTTTATTTTTGAGTACAGTTATTGCCTTTATCGTTATCTTCGGCGCCCTCGTGTTCTTTCATGAGTTAGGACATTTTGTGTTTGCGAAAAGAGCTGGAATCTTATGCCGTGAATTTGCTATTGGCTTCGGCCGAAGGTGTTTTCACATAAGAAAGGCGAAACAACTTATACCATTCGTTTACTTCCTATTGGAGGCTTTGTCCGTATGGCAGGGGAAGACCCCGAGATGGTTGAAATCAAACCGGGCCATCGAATTGGTTTAATGTTTGACCAGGAAGAAAAGGTAAACAAAATCATCCTGAATAATAAAGAAAAGTTTCCTCATGCTCGTATTGTCGAGGTAGAATATGCAGATATCGAAAAGGATCTGATTATTAAAGGGTATCCCGAAGATGACGCAGAAAACCTGAAAACCTTTGCTGTTAATTCCTCTGCTGCTATTGTTGAAGATGGAGTTGAATCGCAAATCGCCCCTCTTGACAGGCAGTTCGGTTCGAAAACACTGGGCCAGAGAACCATGGCTATTTTTGCAGGACCAATGATGAACTTCATTCTCGCTTTTGTTGTATTTATCATTATTGCACTTATGCAAGGTGTTCCATCAAACGATCCGAAGCTTGGTGAATTAACACCTGATGGAGCTGCACTTCAATCAGGTTTGAAACAGGGAGATATAGTCCAGAGCATTAGTGGAGCGGAAATTTCCAGCTGGCAGGATATAGTTGAAATCATTCGCAAAAATCCTGGAAAGCAGCTTGATTTTTCGATAAAGAGAAACGGGAAAGACATGGAAATACGTGTAACCCCTACAGAGAAGAAGATTGAGGGTAAAAAATACGGTATTGTTGGAGTCTACAATCCAGTAGAAAAATCTCCGGCTAAGGCAATTAAATACGGCTACGATGAAACCGTCTTTGTAACGAAGGAAATATTTGTACAGCTTGGCAAGCTCATAACAGGGCATTTCTCAATCGACAAATTATCAGGTCCAATGGGTATTTATGCTTCCACAGGCGAAGTTGCCAAGACTGGAGTTTATAATTTAATGAGATGGGCCGCTTTGTTAAGTATCAATCTTGGTATTATGAACTTGCTGCCAATCCCTGCATTGGATGGAGGCCGATTATTATTCTTTGCAGTTGAGGCATTACGAGGAAAGCCGATTGACCGCCAAAAAGAAGGCATGGTTCATTTTATCGGTTTTGCACTCCTTATGCTCTTGATGCTGGTAGTTACATGGAATGATATCCAGAAGTTTTTCTTGAAATAATTATTAAGGCTTTTAAAATTAGAACAATTAACGGGACCGCTGTTCATCCATAGGGTGCAGCGGTTCTTACAAGTTTAGGAAAAGAAGGTGCAGGAAATGAAGCAAAGTTTAACTCTAATCCCAACTCTAAGGGAAATCCCTGCTGACGCAGAAGTAAGAAGCCACCAATTATTATTAAAGGCAGGTTTTATACGTCAGAATGCAAGCGGAATTTATAGCTTTTTGCCGCTTGGCAAAAGGGTCCTGCAGAAAGTGGAGTCTATTGTGCGCGAAGAAATGGACGGAGCAGATGCAGTTGAGCTGTTAATGCCAGCCCTTCAGCAGGCAGAACTTTGGCAGGAGTCTGGCAGATGGTACAGCTATGGTCCTGAGCTCATGAGATTGAGGGATCGGAATGACCGTGAGTTTGCTCTTGGTGCAACACACGAAGAGGTTATAACAAGCCTTGTACGTGATGAAGTGAAATCCTATAAAAAGCTTCCGCTTACTTTATATCAAATTCAAACAAAGTTCCGCGATGAAAAACGTCCCCGTTTTGGGTTGCTGCGCGGCAGAGAATTTGTGATGAAGGATGCTTACTCGTTCCATTCTTCGCAGGAAAGCCTTGATGAGGTGTATAATAAGCTTTTTGTGGCTTATTCAAATGTTTTTAGCCGTTGTGGGCTCAACTTCCGAGCTGTTATTGCTGATTCTGGAGCGATGGGCGGAAAAGATACACATGAATTTATGGTTTTATCCGATGTAGGTGAGGATACCATTGCTTATTCCGATTCTTCCAATTTTGCTGCCAATATCGAAATGGCGCCTGTAGTTATGGACTATACAAGAAAAGATGTACCTTTATATGAATTAGAAAAAGTAAAAACTGAAAACCAAAAAACGATTGAAGATGTGGCATCTTTCTTAAATGTTACCCCTGAAGATTGCATAAAAACTCTTTTATTTAAAGTGGACGAGCAATATGTTGCAGTATTGGTTCGCGGCGATCATGAAGTAAATGATATTAAGCTTAAAAATCTGCTGGAAGCTTCAAATGTTGAATTGGCAGGGGCAGAGGAAACAAAAGAAGTACTATCCTGTCCGGTCGGTTCGCTTGGACCAATTGGAGTCAAAGAAGTACAGATTGTTGCTGACCGCGCAGTTAAATCAGTTGTGAATGGAGTATGCGGTGCGAATGAAGAGCATTTCCATTTCATCAATGTCAATGCCGATCGTGATTTCGAAGTAAATCAGTATGCTGATCTCCGCTTCATTAAAGAGGGAGACCCATCACCAGACGGGCAAGGTACGATTGTGTTTGCTAAGGGCATTGAAGTGGGCCATGTCTTTAAATTGGGAACACGTTACAGTGAAGCGATGAATGCGTCATATTTAGATGAGAATGGTAAATCGCAGCCGATGATTATGGGATGCTATGGTATTGGTGTATCCCGTACGCTAGCAGCTGTTGCAGAACAATTCAATGATGAAAATGGATTGGTTTCGCCGGCCAATATCGCACCATACCAGCTGCATTTAATTGCGATCAACATGAAGGATGAAATGCAGTCAAGCCTTGCAAATGAATTGTATAAAGAGCTTGGACAAAATCGTTTCGAAGTCCTTTTTGATGACCGCCAGGAGCGCCCAGGAGTTAAATTCGCAGATTCTGACCTTATTGGTTTGCCAATCCGAATTACCGTCGGCAAAAAAGCAACAGAAGGAATCGTTGAAGTGAAAATCCGAAATACGGGTGAAATGGTTGAAGTCCATAAAGACGAACTTTTAGAAACTGTTACAGAAATGCTTAAGAATCTCTAGATAGCCAAGGATGCCGTTCGATTGAAACGGCATCCATTTTTTTATTTGATGGATTGTGTCGAAAACAGCCGAATTAGGAACTTTCTTGTGATATAATATCCTTTTGAAATCATTTATAAAACAATCTTATTTGTTGAGATAGAAAGTAAAGTATAGATGGGAGAGAGAACGATGAGCGACCATGCCGAAGGCAAAATAGGGCGATTCCAACTCTTGCTCCAGCAGCTGCAACTGACGGAGGATGCTGTAGTAATTCATTTCCAAAATGCACAGATTGAAAGGGTTTTGGTTGAAAAGAAAGCTCGTAAATGGCATTTTGAATTTTTATTTGAAAAAATATTGCCATGCAGCGTCTTTAGCCGGTTCACTGCCCAGCTCGAACAGACTTTTTCACATATTGCCAATATCTCATTCAGCATTCAAGTAACAGAACCAGCTTTTGATGAAAAGCTCATTCTTGACTATTGGAAAAGCTGCATTCAAGAGATTGATGGAATTTCCCCTCCACTATTAAAGCTTTTACATGAACAGACACCCCGAATTCAAGGGACAAAGCTTCTTCTTTCGGTTCGTAACGAAACAGAAGGAATGACAATCAAGCAGAAATACTCAGGTATGATCAATAATATATATCAAACCTTTGGATTTCCTTATTTCGTAATTGACACGGAAATTCAAACTGGCGAAAAAAATGAAGAATATGAAAAGTTTTTGGAGCAGAAGCAGAAAGAGGATCAGGAACGGGCTCTGCTTGCTATGGTAGAAATGCAAAAACGTGAAGCAGATAAGGACCAAAATGGCGGAGATGCGCCAAATGGTCCGCTTACTATCGGCATAACCATCAAGGATGATAAGGAATTCCGCAGCTTGATCGATATTGTCGATGAAGAGAGACGTGTAATGGTTGAAGGCTATATTTTTCACGCGGAAACAAAAGAGCTCCGCAGCGGCAGAACCCTGCTTACCTTTAAGGTTACGGACTATACAAGCTCTATCATGGTCAAAATGTTTTCCCGGGATAAAGAGGACGCAGCCCTTTATCAGCATGTTCAAAAGGGTATGTGGGTCAAAGTCAGAGGAAGTATTCAAAATGATACCTTTGTAAGAGACCTTGTCATGATCGGCAATGATATAAATGAAATTAAGCCGGTACAGCGCAAGGATACTGCTCCAGAAAATGAAAAACGGGTCGAATTGCATCTTCACACTCCAATGAGCCAGATGGATGCCGTTTCACCAGTAAAAGCGCTTGTTTCCCAGGCGAAAAAATGGGCCATAAAGCCATAGCGATTACCGACCATGCGGTTGCACAGTCATTTCCTGAAGCGTTTGGCGAAGGAAAAAAGAATGATATTAAAATTCTTTACGGTGTGGAGGTCAATCTTGTTAATGATGGTGTTCCGATTGCCTACAATGATAAACACCGCTTCCTGCCAGAAGATACCTTTGTCGTTTTTGACGTTGAAACAACAGGTCTGTCAGCAGTTTATGACACAATTATCGAATTGGCGGCAGTGAAAATCAGAGATGGGGAAATTATTGACAGGTTTGAATCGTTTGCAAATCCCCACCATCGGCTTTCCGCTACTACAATAAATCTGACGGGTATTACGGACGATCTTGTACAGAACGCGCCAGAAATAGGAGATGTTCTTAAAAGGTTCTATGACTGGGCAGAGGATTCCATTCTAGTTGCACACAATGCTTCCTTTGATATGGGATTTTTAAATGTCGGCTATAAAAAAATAGGAATGGAAAAGGCGTCAAATCCAGTCATTGATACTCTTGAACTGGCTCGTTTCCTTTATCCTGAAATGAAAAACCACCGTTTAAATACGCTTGCCAAAAAATTCGATGTGGAACTGACACAGCACCACAGGGCGATTTATGATGCGGAAGCAACAGGATATTTGCTTTTGAAAATGCTAAAGGATGCTCTTGAAAAGGGCATCGAATACCATGATCAATTTAATGATAATATGGGCAAGGGGAACGCTTTTCAGCGGGCACGCCCACATCACTGTACCTTGCTTGCCCAAAACGAAATTGGCTTAAAAAACCTGTTTAAATTGGTATCGATCTCCCACCTGGAATACTTTTACCGTGTTCCAAGAATCCCGCGCTCAGTGCTTCAAAAGTACCGGGAAGGACTGCTGGTGGGGTCCGGCTGTGACAGGGGCGAAGTTTTTGAAGGCATGATGCAAAAATCACCGGATGAAGTCGAGGAAACAGCGCGTTTCTATGATTATCTTGAAGTGCATCCAAAACCGGTATACGCACCTTTAATTGAAATGGAATTAGTAAGGGACAGAAAAGCGCTGGAAGAGATAATCTCAAATATCGTCAAGCTTGGCGATAAACTGGGCCTTCCGGTAGCGGCAACAGGAAATGTCCATTACTTAAATGAAAATGATAAAATATACCGCAAAATATTGGTGAATTCACAGGGCGGTGCTAATCCCCTGAACAGGCATCAGCTTCCTGATGTACATTTTAGGACGACTAATGAAATGCTCGACGAATTTTCCTTCCTTGGCGCTGAAAAGGCAAAAGAAATTGTTGTAGGGAATACTAACAAAATTGCTGATATGATTGACGTAATTAAGCCAATTAAGGATGATCTTTACACCCCTAGAATTGAGGGGGCAGATGAAGAAATGAGAGAAATGAGCTACTCGATGGCTCGCAGCATCTATGGTGATAATCTTCCTGAAATCGTTGAAGCCCGTCTTGAAAAAGAACTAAAAAGTATCATCGGGCATGGATTTGCGGTTATTTATCTCATCTCACATAAGCTCGTAAAAAAATCGCTTAATGATGGGTATCTTGTAGGGTCGCGGGGTTCTGTTGGTTCATCCTTTGTTGCAACCATGACAGAAATTACAGAGGTAAACCCATTGCCTCCACATTATGTGTGCCCGGCATGTAAGCATTCTGAATTCTTTAATGACGGCTCGGTCGGCTCAGGCTTTGACCTTCCAGATAAGAACTGTCCAGAGTGCGGTGGAAAATACAGAAAAGACGGCCATGACATTCCCTTCGAAACCTTCCTTGGCTTCAAAGGGGATAAGGTTCCCGATATTGACTTGAACTTCTCTGGTGAATATCAGCCACGGGCACACAATTATACCAAGGTGCTTTTCGGTGAGGATAATGTATATCGTGCGGGAACAATCGGAACGGTTGCCGATAAAACGGCTTTTGGTTACGTAAAAGCGTACCAGCAGGATAATAACCTAACTTTACGCGGTGCTGAGATTGATAGACTGGCATCAGGATGTACAGGGGTAAAACGGACGACGGGCCAGCATCCAGGCGGGATAATCGTTGTTCCGGATTATATGGATATTTATGACTTTTCGCCAATCCAATTTCCAGCTGATGCCAGCACATCTGAATGGAAGACAACTCATTTTGACTTCCATTCAATTCATGATAATTTACTGAAATTGGATATCCTTGGACACGATGATCCGACAGTTATCCGTATGCTTCAGGATTTAAGTGGAATTGACCCTAAAACGATTCCGACAGATGACCCTGAAGTCATGAAGATTTTTAGCGGTACAGAATCACTGGGTGTAACAGAAAAGCAAATTATGTGTAAAACAGGTACACTAGGCATTCCGGAATTTGGTACGAGATTTGTAAGGCAGATGCTTGAAGATACGAAGCCTACGACTTTCTCTGAACTAGTTCAAATCTCAGGGCTATCACATGGGACGGATGTTTGGCTTGGCAACGCCCAGGAATTAATCCATAACAAAATATGTAATCTGAGCGAAGTAATCGGCTGTCGTGATGATATCATGGTGTATTTGATTTACCAGGGACTGGATCCAGCCTTTGCATTTAAAATTATGGAGTCAGTACGTAAAGGTAAAGGCCTTTCAGAAGATATGGAAGCTGAGATGCGCAAAAACGAAGTACCGGAATGGTATATTGATTCTTGTAAAAAAATTAAATACATGTTCCCGAAAGCGCATGCCGCTGCCTATGTTTTAATGGCTGTCCGGATTGCTTATTTTAAAGTGCACCATCCGCTTTTATATTACGCAGCATACTTTACGGTCCGTGCGGAAGACTTTGACATCGAAGCGATGGCAAGGGGTTCAGAATCAATCCGGTCCAAGGTAGAGGAAATCAATGCAAAAGGCCTTGATGCAGCTCCGAAAGAGAAAAACCTCCTGACCGTGCTGGAACTCGCATTGGAAATGACAGAACGCGGATTTGCTTTTCAGAAAATAGATCTATATAAGTCATCAGCATCAGAATTCATTATCGAGGACAATACACTGATTCCTCCATTTAATTCGATTCCGGGTCTCGGCACGAATGCCGCCGTTAACATTGTCAAAGCGCGCGGTGATGGTGAGTTTTTATCGAAGGAAGATCTGCAGCAGCGAGGTAAAGTTTCTAAGACAATTTTAGAGTATCTCGACAAGCAGGGATGTCTTGATGCACTGCCAGAACAAAACCAGCTGTCATTATTTTAAATGCCGTTTAAAGGCGTCATTACGCGTTTTGCAGGGCTAATTCATTTGCATATAGTAAATGGTTATGGTATAGTTTTATTGGAAATACTAAGAAATACTCTCGTGTTCAAGAGTGGGGAAACCCACTCTTTCGTATTGTGTGCGCCTTTTTTTTAATATCAAAAGCCATAAAAGGCAAGAATTGAAACTTCCCGTTAAATACGTAAAATATGGATAAGAAGTATTAGAAAAGGAGGTTAAATATGAGTAAAGTAACGGAAGTGGTTGAAGAACTTGTTTTGCCGATTGTCGATGACCTTGGCTTAGAGCTGGTAGAATTGGAATATGTAAAGGAAGGGAAAAACTGGTTCCTTCGCGTCTATGTCGATAAGGAAAATGGTGTTGATATCGAAGATTGCGGAACCGTCAGCGAGAAATTAAGTGAAAAACTTGATGAGCTTGATCCTATTCCACATAACTATTTTCTTGAAGTTTCTTCTCCAGGGGCAGAACTGCCTATTAAGAAAGAGAAAGATTTTGAAAGAGCAATCGGGAAAAAAGTCCATATCAAGACCTATGAACCGATTGACGGTGAGAAAAACTTTGAAGGCATGCTGATGGAATTTGATGGTCAGACAGTCAAACTCGAGCTGCAAATAAAAACTCGCAAAAAAATGATGGAAATTCCATATGAAAAAGTTGCCAGTGCTCGTCTTGCCGTTACATTCGGCTGATCTAAAATGGAATTAGAGGTTAAAAGGGGGATACAATCTCATGAGCAGTGAATTATTAGATGCTCTTACATTACTGGAAAAAGAAAAAGGCATTTCCAGAGATGTCTTGATTGAAGCTATCGAAGCAGCACTTATATCCGCATACCGCCGTAACTTCAATCAGGCACAAAATGTTAGAATTGACTTGAATCTGCAAAATGGACTAATGAGAGTCTTTGCCAGAAAGGACGTTGTCGATCAAGTATTTGATCCACGTCTTGAAATTTCAATCGAAGATGCTCAGCGTGTAAATCCAAATTACCAGGTTGAAGATGTGGTTGAAATGGAAGTAACACCAAAGGATTTTGGGCGGATTGCAGCCCAAACGGCTAAACAGGTTGTAACACAGCGAGTGAGAGAAGCGGAAAGAGGTATCATTTATTCTGAATTCATTGACCGTGAAGAAGATATTATGACTGGTATCGTCCAAAGGCTTGATTCGAAATTCATTTATGTCAGCCTTGGGAAAATTGAAGCGCTTCTGCCGCTAAATGAGCAAATGCCAAATGAGCGCTATAAGCCTCATGACCGCATTAAAGTATTCATCACAAAGGTTGAGAAAACAACCAAAAGGCCGCAAATTTTTGTATCACGTACACACCCAGGCCTGTTGAAGCGATTATTTGAAATAGAAGTTCCAGAGATTTACGACGGAACAGTAGAAATCAAATCAGTTGCCCGTGAAGCTGGAGACCGCTCTAAAATTTCGGTTCACTCAGAAAATTCTGAGGTCGATCCGGTTGGTTCATGTGTCGGTCCAAAGGGTACAAGGGTTCAAGCCGTTGTTAACGAATTAAAGGGTGAAAAAATAGACATCGTAAAATGGTCCGACGATCCTGTTATCTTCGTAGCCAACTCACTTAGCCCTTCAAAGGTTCTTGATGTTATGGTGAATGAAGCAGATAAGGCTACAACCGTCGTTGTTCCTGATTATCAGCTTTCACTGGCAATCGGAAAACGTGGACAAAACGCACGCCTTGCTGCCAAATTAACAGGGTGGAAAATTGATATCAAATCAGAGACAGATGCCCGTGAAATGGGGATATATCCTCGTGAAGAGTCTTTCAGACTTTTTGAAGATGATGTGGTTTCTGAAGATGATGACTACAATGAAGATCTAGATTTAGATTTAGAGTGAGATGGGGTGAATGATCGTGAAAAAGGTTCCAATGCGCAAATGTGTGGCAACCGGTGAAATGAAGCCGAAAAAAGAACTCGTTCGCATCGTTCGCTCAAAAGAAGGGGAAGTATCTGTAGACCTGACCGGGAAAAAGTCAGGCAGGGGTGCTTACCTGTCAAAGGACAAGGAAGCTGTCCTTTTAGCCAGGAAAAAAAACACCTTATCTAATCATCTGCAAACTCAAATTGATGATACTGTATATGAAGAGCTCCTGGAGCTCATAGAGAAGGAGAAACGACAAACCTGATGAAACAGACTCAGTGGATGTCATTGCTTGGCTTAGCCAATCGGGCACGGAAAATTATATCAGGTGAGGAGCTAGCCGTTAAGGAAATCCGAAGCGGCAAAGCAAAGCTCATTTTATTATCGGCAGATGCATCTGCAAATACGACAAAAAAAATTACAGATAAATGTAAATCCTATGAAGTTCCATATAAATTAGTGGAAGATCGCCATCTTCTTGGTCAAGCGATTGGTAAAGAGGCCCGCGTAGTAGTTGCTGTAATGGATGATGGATTTGCCAATAAGCTGGTGACGTTGCTCGATTAATTCTAGCGGGGGTGAAAGTATGAGTAAAACGCGTGTATATGAATACGCAAAAAAATATAATGTTTCAAGTAAAGATGTAATTTTAAAGCTTAAGGATATGAATATAGAGGTTTCAAATCACATGGCAACAATTGAAGATGATGCATTTGTGAAACTGGAGGCGATCTATAATAAGAAAGAAGAAAAGGTAGCTGCGAAAGCCCAAGGCCAACAGCAAAAAGGCGGCCAGCAAGGTCAGGGACAGCGTCCTAACCAAAGGCCGGCACAGTCACAGCAAAGGCTTCCGGCTCAAGTTGTTCCTAAGACTAAAGCCGTGGCTTTTGAAGATGATGATGATAAAAATGTGGCTCCTTCTATCGTGAAGGTAAATACGACTGCTGCGAAAGTTAAAGAAGTAAAGAAAAGTGATCAGCCAGCGAAGTCCAATTTCAATAAAGGAAAAGGACGAAACAACAATCAGCAAAGAAACAATAATAATAAACGTCCGCAGCATCAATCCCAGCAGGTTCAGCAGCAGCCTAAAAAGGAAAGAGAACTGCCTTCAAAAATCACATTCAGTGAATCTTTAACGGTAGCAGAGCTTGGTAAAAAGCTGCACCGAGAACCATCAGAAATCATTAAAAAACTTTTCCTTCTTGGCGTAATGGCTACCATTAACCAGGAACTTGATAAAGATGCAATTGAATTGATTGCGAGTGAATATGGTGTCGAGGTCGAAGAAGAAATCAAAATTGATGTAACTGACCTAGAGGTTTACTTCACTGAGGATTCATCTGAAAACCTCATTGAAAGGCCATCTGTCGTTACGATCATGGGCCACGTTGACCATGGTAAAACTACCTTGCTTGATTCCATCCGTAACACTAAGGTTACAGAAGGCGAAGCTGGCGGGATTACACAGCACATTGGTGCCTACCAGGTTGTCGAAAACGGAAAGAAAATTACGTTCCTTGACACTCCAGGACATGCTGCGTTTACAACTATGCGTGCCCGCGGTGCGAAAATCACTGACATTACCATTCTTGTCGTTGCAGCAGATGATGGTGTAATGCCTCAGACAGTAGAAGCGATCAACCACGCTAAAGCTGCTGAAGTACCAATCATTGTAGCAGTCAACAAAATGGATAAAGAAGCCGCAAACCCTGACAAAGTGATGCAGGAGCTGACAGAACATGGCCTTGTATCGGAAGCATGGGGTGGAGACACTATTTTTGTTCCACTGTCTGCAAAAACAGGCGAAGGAATCGATACTCTTCTAGAAATGATCCTGCTTGTAGGTGAAGTAGAAGAATACAAAGCTAACCCTAACCGGAATGCTGTTGGAACTGTTATTGAAGCTCAATTGGATAAAGGCAGCGGATCAGTGGCAACCCTATTAGTACAAAACGGAACACTTCGCATCGGAGATCCGATTGTTGTCGGAAATACTTTGGCCGTGTTCGTGCCATGGTTAATGACCTGGGTCGCCGCGTAAAAGAAGCCGGTCCATCTACACCAGTTGAAATTACGGGTTTAAGTGATGTTCCACAGGCTGGTGACCGTTTTGTCGTATTGCCAGATGAAAAAACAGCACGCCAGGTTGGTGAAGCTCGCTCCCAGCAGGCAGTTGTTGCACAGCGCGGTGAAAAATCCCGTGTCAGCCTTGATAATTTGTTTGAACAGCTGAAACAAGGGGAAATGAAAGACCTAAACGTTATTATTAAAGCAGACGTTCAAGGTTCTGCTGAAGCGATGGCTGCTTCCCTTCAAAAAATCGATGTTCAGGGAGTCAATATCCGCATCATCCATACTGCGGTAGGTGCTATTAATGAGTCGGATATTAGCCTTGCTGCTGCATCAAATGCGATCGTTATCGGCTTCAATGTCCGTCCGGATGTGAATGCGAAGCGCGCAGCTGAAGCTGAAAAAGTTGATGTTCGCCTTCACCGCATTATCTATAAGGTAATTGAAGAAATCGAAGCAGCGATGAAGGGAATGCTTGATCCTGAATTCGAGGAAAAAATTATCGGCCAGGCTGAAGTTCGCCAGACGTTTAAAGTATCAAAAGTTGGTACGATTGCAGGTTCTTATGTCATTGATGGAAAAATCACTCGTGACAGCGGAATCCGCTTGATCAGAAATGGCGTAGTCACTTTTGAAGGAACAATTGATGCCCTTAAACGTTTCAAGGATGATGCTAAAGAAGTAGCACAAGGTTATGAGTGCGGTATTACCATTAAAAATTTCAATGATGTTAAAGAAGGAGATATCATTGAAGCATTTATTATGGAAGAAATAGAGCGTAAATGATCATCGGACTTGCCGAATGTGAGTGCATGGTCTACGACGCCCATTCATTGAAAGACAAGCGGGCCGTCTTACAGCGGATTATCACCCGTTTGAAAACCAGGTATAATCTTTCGGTTTCGGAGGTAGGCTATCAGGACGTATGGCAACGCACCAAAATTGCCATCGTCTGTGTTGCCTCATCAAAGGTCCCGGTTGAAAGGGAATTGCAAAATGCCCTTAAATTGATTGACTCTTTTCCCGAGATAGAAAGAACCATCACCGAAATAGACTGGCTTTAAAGTACGAGGTGAATAAAATGAGCCATAGAGCAAACCGTGTTGGAGAACAAATGAAAAAAGAACTTAGTGACATTATCGGACGCAAAATCAAAGATCCACGGATCGGATTTGTAACGGTGACTGACGTTCAAGTAACAGGCGATCTTCAGCAGGCAAAAGTTTTCATATCCGTTTTGGGCGGTGAGGAGCAAAGGGAGAATACGTTAAAAGGCCTTGCGAAAGCAAAGGGTTTTATCAGGACAGAAATTGGCCACCGTATTCGTTTGCGTAAAACACCTGAAATCATCTTTGAATTCGATGAATCGATTGATTACGGCAACAGGATCCAAACGATTCTTCACAAGATTAATAAAGATGCTGATTCAAAGGATTTGGATGACCAAGAGTAAATGGATAGACAATTTGTCTATCCATTTTTTTCGATTAAAAGAGAAGGGGCTGAAGGAATGGAAGGTATTTTGCCTTTATTTAAACCTGCAGGAATGACTTCACATGATTGTGTATTTAAGCTCCGTAAAATATTGAGAACAAAAAAGTCGGCCATACCGGTACACTTGATCCAGACGTTACCGGTGTACTGCCGATATGTATTGGTCGGGCAACAAAAATTGCCGAGTACATAACAGACGCTGGAAAGGCATATGAAGGTGAAGTGACGATCGGCTTTTCTACAACAACGGAGGATGCATCAGGTGAAACCGTTGAACAAAAACCGGTAGACCGGATATTTACAAGGGACGAAATCTTAAATGTCCTCCAATCCCTAACGGGGAAGATTGAACAGACTCCACCCATGTTTTCTGCGGTAAAAGTGAACGGAAAACGACTTTATGAATATGCACGCCAAGGAATTGAAGTCGAACGCCCGACGAGAATCGTCACCATCAACAGCATCGAATTGCTGGATGACCGTGCTGAGTTTTCTGGTTCAACCGTGCAGTTCAGCTTTAGGGTTTACTGCGGTAAAGGAACGTATATCAGAACGCTTGCAGTCATGATTGGCGAGCGCCTTGGATTTCCAGCGCATATGTCACATCTTAAAAGGATCCAATCAGCTGATTATAAAATAGAAGATTGCCTGACATTGGAGCAGGTAGACGAGATGATGCAAAACGGGGAAATTGATGATGTACTGAGGCCAATAGAAAGTGCACTATCTCATTTGCCGAAATACAGGATAAGTGATACAGTAGCAGAGAAAGTGAAAAATGGCGCTCTTTTAGCTGTGCCTGAACACTTGAAGGATACAGACGGGCCTATAATTGCTGAATCAGAAGAAGGCCTGGCACTGGCAATCTACTCATTGCATCCAAGCAAACCAGGGCTGCTTAAGCCTGTAAAGGTCTTGCGAAATGATCAGGAATTATAGTGTAACGTATAGAAAAGGTGACGGCTAACGTGGAAATAATTAGGTTAAACTTTCCCCATGGATTAAATATAAATGAATTGCCGCCAATTGCAATGGCGCTTGGCTATTTTGATGGCGTTCATCTCGGACATCAAAGAGTCATACTGGAAGCGAAAAAGGAAGCTGAGCAGAAGGGGATTAAAAGTGCAGTCATGACATTTGATCCGCATCCTTCGGTTGTTTTAGGGAAAAAGGTGCAGCATGTTGAATACATTACCCCACTAGAGGAAAAAATTCGTATTATCGGATCGATGGGTATCGATTATTTATTTGTGGTCCACTTTACAACCGAGTTTGCCAATTTGCTTCCCCAGGAATTTATTGACCAGTATATAATCGGTTTGAATGTAAAACATGTCATAGCAGGTTTTGATTATTCATATGGGAGAATGGGTAAAGGTACGATGGAAACCATGCCTTTTCACTCGCGAAATGAATTCAGCTATACGATTGTACCGAAGTTAACAAAGGGTGAAGAAAAAATCAGTTCGACACTAATCAGAGAAGTGATAAAAAGCGGAAGAATGGAAGAATTGCCACCATTGCTTGGAAGATTCTATTCAACCTCAGGAATTGTTATTCATGGAGACAAACGCGGAAGGACAATCGGATTTCCAACTGCCAATATAGATATGAGTGAAGAATACATTATTCCACCGCTCGGGGTATATGCTGTCAAAGTGTTTGTTAATGGAGCCTGGCATGAAGGGGTTTGCAATATAGGGCATAAACCTACCTTTAAAAACGAACAAGAAAGCAAGCCTTCTGTAGAAGTACATCTCTTTCAATTTGACAGTGAGATTTATGGATACGAAGTGAAAGTGGAATGGCATATCTATCTTCGGAAGGAGCAAAAGTTCTCAGGAATACAGGAGCTCGTTGCCCAAATCGAGAGGGACAAGCATTCCGCCATCGATTATTTTAAAGGAAAGGTTCACAACTAAGGACCTTACCTGAAAGAAAGCCTAAAAAGTTTGGTTTTTACTTGCATTTTATGACGAAAAGTTGTATTCTTATTAACGTATTACAAAAGAACCTTTGCTTGGCAAGTCGAGTCACCGACGCTTGCTCAGTGACAGGGGATCAAATTTAGGCAAAGCAGCAGCAATGCTGAACAATGCCTTATAGGAGGTGAACAGGATGGCAATCACTCAAGAACGTAAGAATGAACTTATCAGTGAGTACAAAACTCACGAAAGCGACACTGGATCTGCAGAAGTTCAAATCGCTGTCCTTACAGAATCAATCAACAACTTGAATGAACACTTACGTACGCACAAGAAAGACCACCACTCACGTCGCGGTCTTCTAAAGATGGTCGGTAAACGCCGTAATCTTTTAACTTACCTACGTAATAAAGACGTTTCACGTTACCGTGAATTAATCACTAAGCTTGGTTTACGTCGATAGTCTACAGAAGCGGGATTTTTCCCGCTTTTTTATTAGGCAAAAAAAGAAATAACCATACATATTTTTAAATTGCAGAAATGTGAGTATACTAATAATAATTTGTCATTATGTAAAGCTAAGATGGCTTTTTATCATATAAGTCTGATGATTTGAGCGAGTTTTTTTCGCATCATCCTCCGACACGATTCAGGTAGAGAGGGGTAAAATGAATGGAACAAAATAAACATGTATATTCCATGGAATGGGCAGGCCGTAAACTTTCTGTCGAAATCGGTCAACTGGCAAAGCAAGCAAACGGAGCTGCTCTGGTACGCTATGGAGACACTGCTGTCCTGAGCACTGCGACAGCTTCTAAAGAACCTAAAAATTTAGACTTCTTTCCATTAACCGTCAACTATGAAGAGCGTTTATACGCAGTAGGGAAAATTCCTGGAGGCTTTATCAAACGTGAAGCGCCGTCCAAGCGAAAAGGCTATTTTAGCCAGCCGTTTAATCGACCGTCCGATTCGTCCGCTTTTTGCAGATGGCTTCCGAAATGATGTACAGGTAATCAGTATTGTCATGAGTGTAGATCAAGACTGTTCTTCTGAAATGGCTGCAATGTTTGGATCTTCCCTTGCATTGAGTACTTCCGATATTCCGTTTGAAGGCCAAATTGCAGGTGTAATCGTTGGCCGAATTAATGGCGAATTTGTCATTAATCCGAATGTGGACCAGGCAGAAAAAAGCGATATCCATTTAACTGTCGCCGGTACAAAGGATGCCATTAACATGGTTGAAGCTGGTGCGAACGAGGTTCCTGAGGAAGTAATGCTTGAAGCAATCATGTTTGGTCATGATGAAATCAAGCGATTAATCGAATTCCAGGAAAAAATTGTCGCAGAAATAGGCAAAGAAAAAAGAGTAATCTCTTTATATGAATTAGATAAAGACCTCGAAGCAAAAGTAAGGGAAATGTGTGAAACTGAAATGGTACAAGCTATTCAGGTTCAGGAAAAGCATGCCCGTGAAGCTGCCATCAAAGAGGTTAAAGATAAAGTTCTTGCTAAATTTGTTGAGCAGGAAGCAAGCGATGATGACATGAAGCAAGTCAAGCAAATCCTTGACAAAATGGTTAAAGGAGAAGTCCGCCGCCTCATTACTGAGGATAAAGTTCGTCCTGATGGCCGTGGCCTGGATGAAATCCGCCCGTTATCTTCTCAAATTAATCTTTTGCCAAGAACGCATGGTTCAGGTCTATTCACCCGAGGACAAACTCAGGCATTGAGCATTTGTACACTTGGAGCTATGGGCGATGTTCAAATTTTGGACGGCCTTGGCCTTGAAGAAGAGAAGCGTTTTATGCACCATTATAATTTCCCATTGTTCAGCGTTGGTGAAACTGGGCGTATCAGAGGACCGGCTGCCGTGAAATCGGACATGGTGCATTGGGAGAACGGGCTCTTGAGCCAATCATTCCTTCTGAAAAGGATTTCCCTTATACGATCCGCCTTGTTTCTGAAGTCTTGGAGTCGAACGGATCTACATCTCAGGCAAGCATTTGTGCAAGCACTCTTGCAATGATGGATGCTGGTGTTCCAATCAAAGCTCCAGTAGCCGGAATTGCAATGGGACTTATTAAATCAGGCGAGCATTATTCCGTTTTAACGGATATCCAGGGAATGGAAGATCACCTCGGTGATATGGACTTTAAAGTAGCCGGTACCGCTAAAGGGGTAACTGCACTTCAGATGGATATCAAAATCGAAGGATTATCTCGTGCGATTCTTGAAGAAGCATTACAGCAGGCGAAAAAGGCCGGATGCAGATTCTTGACTCTATGCTTTCTACTATCTCAGAACCAAAGCCACAGCTTTCACAATATGCGCCTAAGATTTTAACAATGGCGATCAATCCGGATAAAATCCGTGATGTTATTGGCCAAGCGGTAAGCAGATCAATAAAATTATTGAAGAAACAGGCGTAAAAATCGATATCGAGCAGGATGGTACCGTATTTATTGCCTCTACAAACGAAGAAATGAACCAAAAAGCGAAACAAATCATCGAAGATATTGTCCGTGAAGTGGTGGTTGGACAAATGTATCTAGGCAAAGTAAAACGGATTGAAAAATTCGGCGCATTCGTTGAAATCTTTGCTGGAAAAGATGGACTCGTTCATATTTCCGAGCTTGCTGAAGAGCGTGTTGGAAAAGTTGAAGATGTTGTCGCAATTGGCGATGAACTCCTTGTAAAGGTAACGGAAATTGACAGACAAGGCCGTGTGAACCTTTCCCGCAAGGCTGTTCTCAAGGATCAAAAAGAACAGCAGGAAAACCAATAAACATTTGTAAAATTCCCGCATATGACAGCAGGGATGTTATGGATATGCAAGTCAGGGGGAACCCTGGCTTTTTCCATGTAAAGAGCACCGATTGATCGTTCTACCTTGTCCCCTTCACACATAATTTGTATGGGAGGGGGAGAAGTTTTATGAAAAAAGCATATATCATTGCAGTTTTTTGTGTGGCTGCCTGGATTGCAGTCAACAATCCATGGACAAATTCTTATACAGCCCACTTAAAAGCAGAAGTTGTTCCCGTTTTAAAACAGGGTGATCCTTTATATCAAGTTATTGAAAAAAATGCACCGAAATACGATGTACAACCCTCAAATGCAAAAATCGATCAAGTCTGGAAGGCGATGCCCGGATATAACGGCTTAAGGGTGGATGTTCCTTCTTCCTATAAAAATATGAAGAAAAACGGTCAATTTCAGGAAGACAAACTCGTTTTCGAACAGGTGAAACCGAAAGTCCATCTGAAGGATTTGCCACCGTCCCCTATTTATAGAGGGCATCCGGATAAACCAATGGTCAGCTTTGCCATCAATGTGGCCTGGGGGAATGAATACTTATCTCAAATGCTTGCTGTCTTAAAAAAGCATAATGTTTCAGCAAGTTTCTTTCTTGAAGGTAATTGGGTAAAGAAAAATCCGGAGGTTGCCAAAATGATTGCCGAGGCAGGGCATGAGATAGGGAACCACTCCTATTCACATCCCGATTTGAAACGGATGTCTGCTGAACGGACGAGGCAGGAGATTCTAAAAACAAATGAAGTGATCGAAGCAACGACGGAAGTAAAATGCAAATGGTTTGCGCCGCCCAGCGGAAGCTATCGGGACGAAACGGTTAAAATTGCCGCTGATTTAAATATGAAAACAATCATGTGGACAGTTGATACAATTGATTGGCAGAAACCTTCGCCTGAAACCATTTTAAATCGTGTCCTGGGGAAAATCGGCAATGGATCGATTGTGCTTATGCATCCCACGGATTCGACGGCCAAATCGCTGGATAGACTTATCACTCAAATTGAAAAAAAGAATTTATCAATTGGTACGATTTCAGAATTAATGAACGAAGAAAGAATCATGCAAAATCCGCAGAAATAACTTCAAATTGGAGAAAGTAAAAGTAAAGATAAAGTGAGCTTTCAAAGTTCCAGCACTTGTCTATGAACAGGAGGATTTTTATTGATTAAGAAATATACATGCCAAAACGGTGTAAGAATTGTACTTGAAAATATTCCAACTGTAAGATCTGTTGCTATTGGTGTTTGGATTGGCACGGGTTCAAGAAATGAAGATACCCAAAATAATGGTATTTCGCATTTTCTGGAGCACATGTTTTTTAAAGGAACCAAGACAAGGACTGCGAGGGAAATTGCAGAGTCATTCGACAGCATTGGAGGACAGGTAAATGCTTTTACATCAAAGGAATACACCTGTTATTACGCAAAGGTATTGGATACACATGCGCAATTTGCTCTTGATGTATTATCCGATATGTTTTTCAATTCCACCTTCGTTGAAGAAGAATTGAAAAAAGAAAAAAATGTTGTTTTCGAAGAAATCAAAATGTATGAAGATACACCGGATGATATTGTCCATGATTTATTAAGCAGAGCGGTTTATGAAGATCACCCGCTTGGATACCCTATTTTGGGAACCGAAGAAACATTGGAAACATTTACAGGTGAAAAGCTGCAGGAGTACATCCATGAAAGATATACCCCGGAAAATGTAGTCATTTCCATTGCCGGAAATATTTCAGATACATTTATTCAGGAAGTCGAAAAATACTTTGGCTCATATGAAGGCGGAAAATCAGAAAGAGAAGAAACAAAACCTGATTTTCACGCCAACCGGATTACAAGAAAGAAAGAAACAGAGCAGGCGCACCTTTGTATCGGATTCGAGGGTTTAAAGGTTGGCCACGAAGATGTATACAGCTTAATCGTCCTGAATAATATCCTCGGAGGCAGCATGAGCAGCCGTTTGTTCCAGGAGGTTCGTGAACAGCGCGGTCTTGCATATTCCGTTTTCTCATATCACTCTGCGTATCAAGACAGCGGGATTGTTACAGTTTACGGCGGCACTGGAGCAAAACAGCTCGATGTGTTGTTTGAAACCATCCAGGAAACATTGGATAACTTGAAGAAGGAAGGCATCACGGCAAAAGAGCTTAACAATAGCAAAGAACAGCTGAAAGGCAGCTTGATGCTGAGCCTTGAAAGCACAAACAGCCGAATGAGCCGAAACGGAAAAAATGAACTATTGCTGAAGCGCCACCGCTCATTAGATGAAATTACCGAACAAATCGACCAGGTAACGAAAAATAGCGTTGACGGACTGGCAAACTCGATTTTCAACGACCATTATTCCGTTTCCATTATTGGGCAGGATGGAGAACTTCCTAAAAACTTAAAATAACCAACCATGACAGTCCTGCATAAGGACTGTTCAGACTGTAGACAAACTCTTTCGAGTTGGCTGCAGTCTTTTTCTTTTTAATATGTAATTAAGTAAAAGACTCGTTGATTTCCGCTGCGGGTGGACGCTTTCCGCGGGGCGGGCGGTGAGCCTCCTCGCCGCTAAAAGCGGCTGTGGGGTCTCACCTGTCCCGCTGATCCCGCAGGAGTCGCCACCCTCCGCTTCAATCAACTGGGTTTCAGGCACTTCTTTTTAAAACGACTATGAGGTGAACTACGATGATGACCAAGAACCAACCCAACGAACGTGATCTAATAGAGATGCTGACGATTGATCAACTGGTCCCTGAAGACCATCTGGTCCGCAAGCTCGAGCCGGCTATTGACTTCTCTTTTATTTACCCATTGGTGGAGCACCGCTATTCGTTGGTTGGCCGTCCAAGTATCGATCCAGTCGTTTTGTTCAAGATGGTCTTCATCCAATACATATATGGCAGCCGTTACAGCCTGCAAGACACCTCAAATCACAAACTATCTCTTTGAGAACCAGATGCTTCCTGTGCTCCCGTACACACGCCCCAAAACAAAGGATGGTTTCTTCCGCAAGAGTGACTATGTATATGATGAGCATTACAACTGCTACATTTGCACAGAAGGGCAGACATTGAGTTACTCGACTACCACGAAGGAAGGATATCGACAGTATTAAGGAGAGTAAGAATCATGAGAAGCTCGTACAGCGCCATAACTGGGAGGCATACCTGGAAGAGGCGGAACATGCACGGCACACGCATGAAGTAAAACAAATATATGCCAAACGCAAGGAAACGGTCGAACGTGTCTTTGCGGATGCGAAGGAAAAGCATGGCATGCGATGGACAACCCTTAGGGAGCTGAAAAAATTGTCCATGCAGGCGATGCTTACGTATGCTGCCATGAATTTGAAAAAACTGGCCACCTGGACATGGCAGGTGCCTAAAAAGGCGCACTAATCCACCTATGATCTGGTTTATCGTTCTCATGGGAACGGTACTAGTAGATTGGAGCGGAAGGTGCTTGACTCCTGGGGGATCAGCGTTCCAGGCGAGACCCCGCAGGCGCTTCCTTGCGCCGAGGAGGCTTGACGAACGCCCCCCGGAAAGCAAGCACCTGGAGCGCAAATCACACCTTCCATATGAATTTTTTCTAAAAATCAAAGGCAGCGAGAGCTGTCTCGCTGCCTTTGTCGACAATCTGAACAGTCCTGCATAAGGACTGTTTTTTGATTTCTGACTTCTATTTTCCTTATTAATTTATAAACTAGTACAAAGAATGAGGAAAAGGAAGAGGGTGGAGGCATTGAGGCTTAGTGAATTGAGCGGGAAGGAAATTGTTGACGTTAAAAGGGCTGAACGCCTTGGAATTCTAGGGAATACGGATTTGGAGATAAATGAAAGCACGGGCCAGATTCAGGCACTTCTTATTCCGTCTCTTAAGTGGTTTGGCTTTCGAAAGCAGGGAGAAGAAGTGAGGGTGCCGTGGCAGCAAATTAAAAAAATTGGCACCGATATGGTGATTGTAGATGTAACAGATCAAACAGAAGGCTAATAAGGACTTCCAAATTCCACATCCTTTTATTACTACAGTCAATTTGGAGAGCAAGTAGTTTAAGAAAAAACTAATAAATTTTCCCGGTCAGCGGATTTGCTGCCTGGGCTTTTTTTTTGAGAAGCACTTGGAAAACTCACCTATTTTCTTTTCCGTACATAAGATGTTGAAGTAAAAGTAAAAGAAGAGAATGACAGCAGGATTTTTCTTGAAAAGAAGGTGAAGTTTTTCATGCTGACAGGGATGCAAATTGCCGTCATTGGCGGGGATGCCAGACAGCTTGAAATCATCCGTAAGCTGACTGAGTTAGACGCGAAATTATCATTGATAGGTTTCGAGCAGCTTGATCATGCCTTTACGGGTGCTGTAAAGGAAAAAATGGAGGAAGTCGATTTTTTAAATATGGATGCGATTCTGCTGCCGGTGCCAGGCACCAATCTGGAAGGGCAGATAGAAACCATTTTCTCAAATGAGAAGGTTTATTTAACAGAAGATATACTCCTGCAAACACCCGGGCATTGTACGATTTATTCGGGAATCAGCAATCCGTTTTTAAACGGAATCATAAAGAATTCTAAACGGAATCTTGTCCAGTTATTCGAGAGGGATGATGTGGCCATTTACAATTCGATTCCAACAGTTGAAGGAACGATTATGATGGCAATCCAGCATACGGATTTTACAATTCATGGATCGAATGTAGCTGTATTGGGGCTTGGCAGAGTCGGAATGAGCGTGGCCAGGACCTTCCATGCACTGGGAGCCAAAGTGAAGGTGGGAGCAAGAAAAAGTGAGCACCTGGCACGAATTACGGAAATGGGAGTTGAACCTTTTCATTTGAATGATGTTGAAAAGGAAGTAAGCAGCACAGATATTTTAATCAATACAATACCGCATTTAATCGTCAGTGCGTCAGTTCTATCAAAATTGCCCGCCCATACGTTAATAATCGACCTCGCATCAAAACCGGGAGGGACGGATTTCCGCTATGCAGAAAAGAGGGGAATCAAAGCCTTGCTAGCGCCCGGCCTTCCAGGGATTGTCGCACCAAAATCAGCGGGGCAAATACTGGCAAATGTTCTTTCTCAATTGCTTCAGGATGAGCTGTTAAAAAGAAAGGGGAAAGTCCAATGAGTTTAAAAGGAAAGAGAATCGGCTTCGGGCTGACGGGTTCACATTGTACGTATGATGCCGTGTTTCCGGAAATAGAAAAGCTGGTAAATGCTGGTGCCGAAGTACGTCCGGTTGTAACGTTTACGGTTCAAAATACGGAAACTCGTTTTGGCAAGGGGGAGGATTGGATAGCCAGGATAGAAGATTTAACGGGTCATAAAGTGATTGATTCCATTGTAAAGGCTGAACCGCTTGGCCAAAATACCTCTTGATTGTATGGTCATTGCCCCGTTGACAGGGAATTCAATGAGTAAATTTGCCAATGCCTTAACAGATTCACCGGTATTAATGGCGGCAAAAGCGACATTAAGAAATCAAAAACCCGTAGTAGTGGGGATTTCCACAAATGATGCCCTAGGGCTGAATGGTGTGAATTTAATGCGTTTAATGTCTGCCAAAAATATTTTTTTCATTCCTTTTGGGCAGGATGATCCAGTCAAAAAACCAAATTCCATGGTCGCAAGAATGACCATGCTTTCAGAAACTGTGGAAGCTGCTATAAATGGGAAACAGGTGCAGCCAGTTTTGGTTGAAAGGTTCCGTGACGAAGAGTAAAATTCATTCAAATGCAGGATGTTAAATGGTTATTTCTTTTGAAGGAATATGTTAAAATGAATTAAAACTTTTATCAGCGGGTATCGATATCCGCTGATTTTAAAGTAAAGGCGCGATTTCAGCTGGAGACTTTATTTATAGAGGTTCCCATCATGTAACAGGCGCTGACCATATTTTTGAAAATTGGAATGATCATAGCTTCTGAATGCAAAGAGAGTGGAAGGGGTTCTTGAGAAATGAATGAACAAAATGGATTTCATGTAGCTGTAGTCGGTGCAACTGGTGCTGTAGGGCAACAAATGATCGAAACCTTGATGAAACGAAATTTCCCAATCAAAAAATTGACTTTGCTTTCCTCTGCCCGTTCAGCAGGGAAAACAAAAGTAATAAATGGACACGAATATACACTGCAGGAAGCAAAGCCAGAGAGCTTTGAAGGTATTGATATTGCGTTATTCAGCGCAGGCGGCAGCGTCTCCCTGGAACTTGCGCCTGAAGCTGTAAAACGCGGTGCCATAGTTGTAGATAATACAAGCGCATTCCGTATGGGAGAAAATATTCCTCTTGTTGTGCCTGAGGTCAATGAAAAGGACCTGCACAGCCATAACGGCATTATTGCCAATCCGAATTGCTCAACAATCCAAATGGTTGTTGCTCTTGAACCGATTCGAAAGAAGTATGGCCTAAAGAAAATCATTGTATCTACCTATCAGGCAGTATCCGGGGCTGGTGCAGTGGCCATTGAAGAATTAAGGGAACAGACAAAAGCGATTATTAACGGGGAAGAAGCAAAAGCAAACATCCTTCCTGTAAAAGGTGATAAAAACCATTATCAGATTGCTTTCAATGCAATTCCACAAATCGATAAGTTTCAGGAAAATGGTTTTACTTATGAAGAAATGAAAATGATAAATGAAACGAAAAAAATCATGCACATGCCGGAACTTGCTGTCTCGGCTACATGTGTACGACTTCCTGTCGAGACAGGCCATTCAGAGTCTGTTTACTTTGAGGTGGAAGCTGAAGGAGTAAGTGCAGAGGAAATTAAGGCTCTTTTACGAGAAGCTCCAGGAGTAGTGCTTCAGGATGACCCTGCAAATCAGGTTTATCCAATGCCAGCAAACTGTGTCGGTTCAAATGATGTATTCGTTGGACGCATCCGAAAGGACCTTGATGAGGACCACGGCTTCCATATGTGGGTTGTTTCAGACAACCTGCTAAAAGGGGCTGCCTGGAACTCTGTTCAGATAGCCGAAAGCCTTATCAATCTTGGCATAATAAAATAACAACAAGAACTTATAGAGAGCAGTTAGAGGTGTTACGATGAAAATTATCGTTCAGAAATTTGGCGGAACATCAGTGAGAGACGAACAAAGCCGGAAGCATGCCCTTAGGCATATACAGAAGGCACTATCTGAAGGTTATAAAGCGGTTGTCGTAGTATCTGCTATGGGAAGAAAAGGAGATCCATACGCCACTGACACCTTGCTGTCATTAATTGGGGGGAACCTCAGCAAGATCAGCAAGCGTGAGCAGGATTTACTCCTTTCCTGTGGGGAAGCCATATCCAGTGTCGCCTTTACGAATATGTTATTGGAAAATGGGTTAAAGGCAGCTTCATTAACCGGAGCGCAAGCGGGCTTCAGGACGAATAATGACCATGGTAATGCGAAAATTATGGAAATGAAGTGCGACCGCCTTTTGCGTGAACTTGAACACAATGATGTTGTGGTGGTTGCAGGCTTTCAGGGTGCAGCTAAAAATGGGGATGTTACAACCATTGGCCGTGGCGGAAGCGATACATCTGCAGCAGCATTAGGTGCTGCATTGAATGCCGAATGGATTGATATTTTTACGGATGTCGAGGGAATCATGACCGCGGATCCGAGAATTGCTGAGAATGCACGTCCATTATCAATTGTCACTTATACAGAAGTTTGTAATATGGCCTATCAGGGAGCGAAGGTTATCCATCCGAGGGCTGTTGAAATAGCGATGCAGTCCAAGATTCCGATTCGAATTCGTTCCACCTATTCTGATAGCCTGGGCACGTTGGTTACAACACTGAATAAAGAAAACCGTGGCAGTGATATTAAGGAACGTCCTGTCACTGGTATTGCCCATCTGTCCAATGTAACGCAAATTAAGGTATATGCTAAAAAAGATCAATACGATTTGCAGGCAGAAGTTTTCAAAGCAATGGCAAATGAAAAAATCAGTGTGGATTTTATCAATATTTCGCCAAGCGGTGTTGTCTATACTGTGACGGAAGAAATGACCGACAGAGCGCTCGATATTTTGAAACAGCTTGGACATGAACCTTCTGTTGAGCGGAACTGTGCCAAGGTTTCGGTTGTTGGCGCAGGGATGGCTGGGATGCCAGGGGTTGCATCTAAAATTGTTGTTGCCCTGTCTGAGCAGGGTGTCAGGATTTTGCAATCAGCTGACAGCCATACAACGATATGGGTGCTTGTGAAACAAACGGACCTGGTATCATCCGTAAACGCCCTGCATGATGCATTTGAGCTCGAAAAAGAGAAATTCGAATATGAAAAGACCGACCTATAACAAAATAAAAAGCGGCACTCAGGCGGATCTGAGGGAGGATCCGCAGAACTGAAGGGCTGCTAAACCAGCTCTTCAGCCCCTGTTGGAGTCGAAAGGAGAAAAACATAATGGTTAATTTCGGACGAGTTTCTACCGCGATGGTTACCCCTTTTGATAAAAAAGGGCATATCGATTTTGCCAAAACGACGCAGCTGATCAATCATTTAATCGAAAATGGAACGGACTCGCTTGTTGTCGCTGGGACAACTGGAGAATCTCCTACTCTTTCGAAGGAAGAAAAATTGGCTTTATTTGACCACGTCGTTAAAGCAGTCGATAAAAGAATTCCCGTCATTGCCGGTACAGGAAGCAATGATACTTACGCATCCATCGAATTGACAAAGAAGGCAGAACAATTAGGTGTTGACGCTGTCCTTGTTGTTGCCCCTTATTATAATAAACCGAATCAGGAAGGCCTTTACCAGCATTTTAAAGCGGTGGCTGAAGCTACTTCTCTGCCTGTTATGCTGTATAATGTCCCAGGCAGGACAGTAGCCAATCTTCTCCCGCAAACGGTTATTCGCCTTTCTGAAATTTCAAACATCGTCGCTGTAAAAGAAGCAAGCGGCGACTTAAATGCCATGACACATATCATCGCCAACACTCCTGACGATTTCCTTCTATACAGCGGTGATGATGGCATTACTGTACCTGTATTATCGATTGGAGGTACTGGAATTGTGTCTGTTGCATCCCATGTGATCGGAAATGAAATGCAGGATATGATTAACGCATTTTTGAACAGGGATCTTGAAACGGCAGCAAAGCTTCATCAAAAGCTGCTTCCAATCATGGAAGGGATGTTTGCTGCTCCAAGTCCGGCTCCGGTAAAAACCGCCCTGCAGCTAAAAGGCCTTGATGTGGGGTCAGTAAGGCTTCCGCTCGTTCCATTAACAGAACACGAAAGAGCCACACTGGCAGCACTAATAAATTTATAAAAAAACGAAGAGCCATCCAGGTTTCAAACCTGGATGGCTCTTTGTTTGAGTTATGCTTGTTCTTTAATATGATTTACATTTTGGTTTTTTAACCGGTACCCATTTGCCAAAAAGATAATGATTAATGAAGTGGTGATGAATAAGCCGTGCAGTGTCCATACCATCCTTGGTAAATCTAAATGCTTTAAAAGAATCGGTGCTACGACAAAACCGAGAGCAAATCCCAATGATTTTAATAGCATGGCAACTCCGAAAATCCTTCCGCGTATATGATTTTCGGTCTTTTGCAGGATGGTCGAATAAAGAGTAGTAAAAAATGCATCAAATATCCCTGTGAAAAATGCAAAAGAAAATACAATCCAGGGGTTAATATTTGATAAAAAAATGATAAAGCCTGTGGACATCATGATGGCAGAAGCAAAACAGGCATAATAGACACGATTGCCAAGAAGCCACTTTAGCTTAGGAAGAATAAGCGTTGCAAGCACTGATCCAATTCCCCATATGCCCCATATCATTCCATAATAAAAGCTTTGCCTCTCGGAATCCATCTGTTCTGCCAGAATTGGGATGCCAAGATTATGGGAGCTTCCCGCAAAAGCACCGACAAGTGAAAGGATGTTTACCATTAATAGCAGCGGTGCCAGAGTGATATAGGAGAATACCTCTTTTATATCTAAACCGACTGATATCAGTTTATCTTTTACCCCGCTCGTAAAAGGTTTTTTAAAATTAGATGCGGAATCCCATCGCATCCTCATTAACACAATTGCTGATAAGAGATATGTGCCTGCATCAATCATTAAGGTTGTTTTATATCCGAAATAATTGGTAATGATTCCAGAGCCAATAAATCCTGCAACCATACTAATGGAGGTTAATCTTGCGATAAGGGCATTAGTTTCAATGACCTTATCCTCACCAAATATTTGCGGAACTTCAGAACTGAAGCTTACGCCGAAAATACTGCCTGTCAAACCGATCAGGAATGAAACAACCATAATCATAGCTGGGTCAGGGAAAGGGATGATAGATAGAATCATCAGTGCACGGAACCAATCGGTAAAAATCATGATTTTCCGTCTGTCAAACCTGTCGGCTAATACACCCGAGAGAAGGCTTGACAGCACACCCCCAAAGGTCCGAAGAGCCAGGGAGGCTGCCAGCCAGCCAGAACTGCCTGTTGCTGTGTAGATCACGATATTTAATGCAATCATATCCATGAATGATCCTAAATCAGAGAAAGCCTTAACGTATAAATAAATTTTTCTGTTCATGTGCTACTTCCTTATTTTATTTGATATCTACTATTTTAAATTGGAGGCATTTATTTCGCAATACGAAATTTTAGGTCTATTAAAAATTTTCTAAATTCACGCTTAAATTGTTCCACTTTAAATGTTTAGTAATGTCCTTAAAGGGAATTTGGTTGTAAAGAATTTCCGATATCAAGTATAATAAGCATAACTGATTTCGATCGGCATAACAGCAATGTAGGAGGAAGCAGAAATTGAGACAGAGAAAGAACCAAACGATCAAGCTTATAGCGCTTGGTGGGGTAGGAGAAATAGGAAAAAATATGTATCTTGTCGAAGTGGACAAGGATATATTTGTGGTCGATGCAGGCTTAATGTTCCCCGAGGATGAAATGCTTGGCATTGATGTTGTCATTCCTGATATTTCGTACCTTACAGATAATAAGGAAAGAGTAAAGGCAATCTTTTTAACACATGGTCATGAGGACCACATTGGAGCGTTGCCTTATATTTTGCGGCAATTGGATGTGCCTGTTTATGGCACGCGTTTAACACTGGCACTTGCCCAGGCAAAAATGAAGGAGCAGGAGTTAAAGGGTAAACCGAATTTTATTGAGGTGGACTCCGATTCTGTTATTGATATGGATTCAGTCGATGTAAGCTTTTTCCGGACTAACCATAGTATTCCGGACTCAGTCGGAATTTGTTTCCATACATCAGAGGGTGCAATTGTCCATACTGGTGATTTTAAATTTGATCAGGCAGCAGCCGATTTGTATAAACCAGAAATCGGAAAAATGGCTCGGATTGGTGAAAACGGAGTGCTATGCTTGCTTTCTGACAGTACAGAAGCGGAAAAACCGGGATACACCAAGTCTGAAGCGATCGTTGCAAGTGAAATGTTCGATACATTTTATAATGCACCAGGCAGGGTTATTGCAGCTTGCTTTGCATCAGATTTAAATCGAATTCAGCAAATATTCGATGCTGCCCAGCAGAGCGGGCGGAAGGTCGCTGTTGTAGGCAAAAGTCTAGAACAGATCTATCATATTGCACTTGATTTGGGTTATTTAACGATCCCTGATGAGCTCATTATTCCTATTTCTGAAGTGAATAATTATTCGGAGCGGGAAATAGTTGTTTTAACCACTGGCACACAGGGAGAACCAATTGAAGCATTGCAAAAAATGGCCAGACAGTCCCATAAACACGTCAATATTCAGCCTGGAGATACCGTTATAATTGCTGCCTCACCTTTACAGGGCAGTGAAGTATTTTTATTCAAAACGGTTGACATGCTTTTCAGGGCAGGGGCAAACGTGATTTCTGGCAAGAAGACAATCCATGTTTCAAGCCATGGCAGCCAGGAAGAATTAAAGTTTATGATTAACCTAATGAACCCTAAATTTTTTATCCCTGTGCATGGCGAGTATAAAATGCTGAAGGCGCATGAAAAGATCGCCAGAGCAAGCGGGATTCCGCAAGAAAATATTTATATTGCTGACAAAGGCGAGGCTGTTGAAATCAAAGATGGAAAACTGATGCCTGCCGGGAAGGTTCCAGCAGGAAATGTCCTGATTGATGGAATTGGTGTTGGCGATGTAGGGAATATCGTCCTCCGTGACAGACGTCTTTTATCACAGGATGGGATTCTAATCGTGGTCGTTTCACTGACAAGGAAAGAAAAAAAGATCGCTGCCGGACCGGAAATTATTTCACGAGGCTTTGTGTACGTGCGCGAATCAGAAAAACTCATGGACGAATCAGTTAAATTAGTTCGTGATGTTGTCGAAAAGAATGTTTCAAGGGATTCCTTCGATTGGGCAAGTTTAAAACAGGATATGCGCGATGAATTAAATCGCTTTCTATACGAAAAGACAAAAAGAAGACCGATGATTCTTCCGATTATCATGGAAGTTCCTGAGCCAAGATCATAAATTATTTAAAGCGCAAGCGACCTGTTTAGCCCCGATAAAGAAGACTTGGTTCTGCCAGAGCAGAACCTTAGTCGCACTTATGCGAGCGTAGCGTAGCCAAGCGCGCTGGCCGGCTAAGAACGCCACGTCCTGTGGCAACACCGGCACTAGGACGTCCTGTCCGTCGGAGGGCCTGCAGGTGAAGTCGTTCTTTGACTTCATTGGAAGGACCGAAGCGACCTCGAGGGGCTGGGCGCTGAAGCTGGATTCCGATAGACTTGTCGGGAACATCCTCAAGGTATTGATTTGAGTTTTCTAAAAAATTTTAAAAAGGCAAAGGGGAGTTTTAATCCCTTTGCCTTTATTATTTTTATGAAACTGTTTAAACAAAAGCCTCTATCTAAGCATGAAATTGTTTTAAGGGATAATACTAACACTATCATGCTTGAAGGGAGAAGAAAGGATGGGAAACGAGTACCAGCAAAATGATTCAGAAAATCAGGAACCTCAAAGGGAAGAAAAATCTGGTTCCTCGCTTATTGAGAAAATACAGCAGCTTGGGCAAACGAATGTGCCTCAGCTCTCACCTGATTCAACGATTCACTGTTTAACAATAATAGGACAAATTGAAGGACATATGGCATTACCGCCCCAAAATAAAACAACAAAATATGAACATTTACTTCCACAGCTTGTCGCAATTGAACAAAATCCGAAAATCGAAGGACTTCTCGTTATTTTAAATACTGTTGGGGGAGATGTGGAAGCTGGGCTTGCGATATCAGAAATGCTGGCTTCCATTTCAAAACCGACCGTTTCCATTGTGCTGGGGGAGGACATTCAATCGGAGTTCCAATTGCGGTATCATGTGACTACTCCTTTATCGCCGAAACCGCGACCATGACCATTCATCCAATCCGCTTAACGGGTCTGGTAATTGGGGTCCCGCAAACTTTTGAGTATTTGGATAAAATGCAGGAACGCGTCGTTAATTTTGTGACAAAGCATTCCCGGATAACAGAAGAAACGTTTAAAGATTTAATGTTTGCCAAAGGGAATTTAACGAGGGACATTGGCACAAATGTTATAGGCAAGGATGCGGTTGAAAGCGGATTAATTGATGAAGTGGGCGGTCTGGCAGGCAATGAAAAAATTGAACGAGCTGATTGATCTTCATAAGGATAAACAAGAGGTGCTGATTCAATGATTTTATATACGATCGTCCCACCGGAACAAATCTTCCCTACGGATATGTCAGCTTATGGAAAAGTCCAGACTGTCACCTATCAGGGCATACCTCTCTTAGTGGAGGTTGATGAAGAACAAACTGCACGGGTTATGAGAGTAATGAGCAGTGACCCACAGCATTATCTTGATGAAAGATGCTGTCCAGGGACGAAAATTTCTTTAGCATTCCTTGAAGGTTTGTCCTCATAAACTTTTTAGTATGGTATAATTAGGAGACATAGACAAGAGCAGCCAACAGGCTGCTTCTTGCTTTTCTTCTAAATATTTGCGCAGAAGGTATCCATACAAAATAATGATATTCTCAGGATTATAAGGTGATAAAATGGCCAAAAAAAAGCGAAGACAAACTCGAAAGAAAGATAATCCTTTAAAAAGTACAATTAAATTCGAACTTACCGGGCTTATTTTGCTGTCTTTATCAATAATTACTATGGCAAAAATGGGTCGTGCATCAAAATTTCTCATAGAATTTTTTCGGTTTTGGATGGGTGAATGGTACATATTAAGTTTAGTTGGATTAGTAAGTTTCAGTGTTTTTTTAATGTGGAAGAAAGAAGTACCTTATCTTTTTAAAAGAGTACTGATCGGAATATATTTCCTAATAGGTTCAATATTGCTTTTTAGTCATATTCAATTATTCCATTCTCTATCAAAGAATGGGGGTTTTCAAGATTCAAGTGTAATATTAAAAACTTGGTCTTTGTGGCTTGATGAAACCCCATTTGGTAAAACTAAACCAAGTACCCCACAATTAGGCGGGGGGATGTTTGGCGCTGTATTATTCGCAATAACCAGTTTCTTATTCTCAGAGGCAGGTGCAAAATTAACTTCATTCTTATTCATTATTATTGGTTTGACCTTAATTACAGGAAAATCTTTTGGAGATGCACTGGGAAAGATACTTTCCACGTTATTTGGTTTTTCAAAGGGACAATGGGCTGGATTTAAAGAGGATATGTCCGAGTGGAGGCAAAATCAGCAGGAAATTCGCGAAGAGAAAAAGGCTGAAAAGCAGAAACAGAAGGAAGAAAAGCCTAAAACCAGTCCTGCCCCCACAGCTATTAATCATCCTGTACATGAGGATAGCGTGGGCGAAGAAACCATCATTCCTGAACCACTCATCTCCAGCTTTGCTGACAGGGCATATGCAAATCAGCGCCCCCAACATGACAGTCCTGAAAAGGCACAAAATACACGTCCTGCAAAACAGGAAAAGGCAGAGGAAGATATTTCTCCACCGATTACCTTTACAGAAGTGGAAAATGCAGCATATGAGCTGCCGCCTCTCCGTCTCCTAAAGCTTCCGGGGAAAACGGATCAAAGCGGGGAATATGAGTTAATACACGCAAATGCAGCCAAGCTTGAAAGGACCTTTCAGAGTTTTGGCGTTAAAGCCCGTGTGACACAGGTGCATCTTGGGCCAGCTGTAACAAAATACGAAGTTCACCCGGATGTTGGCGTCAAGGTCAGTAAAATTGTCAGCTTAAATGATGACCTGGCACTGGCCCTTGCAGCAAAGGATATTAGAATTGAGGCTCCGATTCCCGGGAAATCGGCAATTGGAATTGAAGTGCCAAATTCGGAAGTGGCAATGGTTTCACTTCGTGAAGTTTTGGAGGCAAAACAAAATGACAAGCCGGATGCCAAGCTCCTTATCGGTTTGGGCAGAGACATTACAGGTGAGGCTGTCTTAGCAGAATTAAACAAAATGCCTCATTTGCTTGTCGCCGGAGCAACAGGCAGTGGAAAAAGTGTGTGTATTAACGGCATTATCACAAGTATTTTAATGAGAGCCAAACCTCATGAGGTTAAACTGATGATGATTGATCCGAAAATGGTGGAATTGAATGTTTATAACGGAATCCCGCATCTGCTTGCTCCCGTGGTAACAGAGCCGAAGAAAGCTTCCCAGGCTCTTAAAAAGGTAGTAAGTGAAATGGAGCGCCGCTATGAATTGTTCTCCTTTACCGGAACAAGAAATATCGAGGGGTACAATGAACATGTAAGAAGGCATAATGTCGAGGAAAATGACAAACAGCCGATGCTTCCTTATATTGTTGTCATTGTCGATGAGCTTGCCGATTTAATGATGGTTGCTTCTTCGGATGTTGAAGATTCCATCACCAGGCTTGCTCAAATGGCCCGTGCCGCAGGGATCCATTTAATTATCGCGACACAACGTCCTTCTGTTGATGTTATCACTGGTGTCATTAAAGCAAATATCCCATCCCGGATTGCCTTTGCGGTTTCGAGCATGACTGATTCAAGAACCATTCTTGATATGGGCGGTGCGGAAAAGCTTTTGGGCAGGGGGGATATGCTGTTTTTACCGGTTGGTGCATCAAAGCCTGTCCGTGTACAGGGAGCTTTTCTTTCCGATGATGAGGTTGAAGATACGGTCAACTATGTTATTTCACAGCAAAAAGCACAGTATCAGGAAGAAATGATTCCTGACGATATACCCGAAGCCACTGGTGAAGTGGATGATGATTTATACGTAGATGCGGTGGATTTAATTGTTGAGATGCAAACGGCGTCTGTATCTATGCTGCAGCGCCGTTTTAGAATAGGCTATACAAGAGCTGCCCGCTTGATTGATGAAATGGAAGCAAGGGGAGTAGTGGGGCCATATGAAGGCAGTAAGCCTCGAGCCGTTTTAGTAACGAAACCTAAAGAAGAGGCAAGTTCTTAAGAATAGTGCAAGCGCCCTGGTTAGCCCCGACAGGCATAAGACGAATCACGCAGGAAATCCTGATTTCTGAAGTGATTTGGCTTATGACCCCGAGGGGCTGGGCGCTGGAGCTAGACACTGTTATAAGCAGAAAAAGTTATATTTTCTTATCTAGCAAATAGCCGGGTGCTCCCGGCTTTTTATTTTTCCCCTTTAAAAGGTCATACTATTGAAAACCCTTACATTAGAATAATGAATTGTAGGAATTCCGAAAATATTCGCACGTTTTCAGTTCGACTCAACACTCAGAGTTTCTAATTATATCAAATATTAAAGTAGTGAAAAGAGGGAAATGTGACAATTCAAACGATTGTAGCTTTTTTCGACAAATTCAAGAAATCCTATTTATTTATACCCTAAAAAGTGTTATAGTATTTTCGATTAGTAGGAATGATTAAACATCAGATGTCTGATGTCTTAGGAAAAAAGGCTGGAGGAACCTGCATGTCAATTAAGTCAGATAACCGACATTTGTACTTACAAGTAATCGATCGGTTAAAGCAAGATATTGAAGAAGGAGTATATAAAGAGAGAGAAAAACTGCCTTCTGAATTTGATCTTGCAAAGCATCTGGGTGTAAGCAGGGCAACGCTTCGGGAAGCATTAAGAATTCTTGAGGAAGAAAACGTTATAATCCGCCGCCATGGTGTCGGAACCTTCGTTAACGCCAAGCCGTTGTTTACTTCTGGGATCGAGCAGCTTAACAGTGTCACGAATATGATTAAACAAGCAGGGATGAAACCTGGGACTATTTTCCTGAGTTCATCGACTCAAGGGGCTGCCGAAGAGGATGTTCGCCGTTTTTCCTGCTCACCGGATGATGAAATCGTTTTGATTGAAAGGGTTAGAACCGCCAATGGAGAACCTGTTGTATATTGTATCGACAAGGTTCCACAACATATTTTTCCCGAAAAGCTTTCTCATGGTGAAGAGTCAATCCTCAACATTTTAGAAGAAGAAGCAAATCGGAAGATTACATATGCGGTTGCTCAGATTGAACCCATTGGATATCATGAAAAAATCTCTCCCATCCTCGAATGTGAGCCAGAAACTGCTTTGCTTGTTTTAAAGCAAATGCATTTCGATGAAATGGATGAACCAATTCTTTACTCGGTCAACTACTTTAAGGCTGATAAGTTTAGTTTTCGTGTCCTTCGTAAAAGAATTTAATTTTTTTGCAAAGATGAAAACGCAAACAAGACTTTCTCTTTAGACATTTCTACTAAATCAAACATATTCTCTGGGGGGTACAATACCTTGAAAAAGCGTAAAATTGGCCTAGCTTTGTCACTTGTCCTAGCTGCTGGAACACTTTTAGGTGCATGTGGAAAATCTAATGACGACACCAAGAACGAAACATCAAAAGGTGGTAACAAAGAAAAGGCTTTCACAGTTGCAATGGTAACTGATGTCGGTGGTGTTGATGACAAATCATTCAACCAATCAGCTTGGAAAGGTCTTCAAGATTACGGTAATGAAAATAGCTTAGAAAAAGGTAAAGATGGTTATGATTACCTACAATCCACTTCTGATGCTGACTATTCTACAAACTTAAATACACTTGCACGTACAGGCTATAAATTAGTTTTTGGAATCGGATTCTTAATGCACAATGCTGTTGATGAAATTGCAAAACAACAGCCAAAAAGCAATTTTGCTATCATTGATGATGAAGTAAAAGAACCAAACGTTGCTAGCGTTCTTTTCAAAGAGCAAGAAGCTGCATTCCTTGCAGGTGTTGCTGCAGCCCTACAAACAAAATCAAACAAAATTGGTTTCATCGGCGGTATGAAAATCCCTGTAATCGAACGTTTCGAAGCTGGATTCTTAGCGGGTGTTCAAGCTGCTAAACCTGAAGCGAAAGTCGATGTTCAATACTCAGGTGCATTTGATAAAGCTGAACTTGGTCAAACAATTGCTTCTAAAATGTATGCTTCTGGTGATGACGTAGTATTCCATGCTGCTGGTGCAACAGGAAACGGATTATTTAAAGAAGCAACTGACCTTAAGAAAAAAGATCCTAACCGTGAAATTTGGGCAATTGGTGTAGACCAAGACCAAAGCTTCATGGGTCCAGATGTTGTTCTTACATCTGCTATGAAACGTGTTGACCTTGCTGTTAAAGATATTTCTACAAAAGCTAAAGATGGTAACTTCCCTGGCGGCCAAACAACAGTTTACGGCTTACATGAAGATGGCGTTGGTTTAGCTCCTGTAAACAGCAATGCATCAGCAAAAGATGCAATTGACAAAGCAGTAACAGAATGGACAGAAAAGATTAAATCTGGCGCAATTACAGTGCCTGGTACTCTTGAAGAATTAAAAACTTTTAAAGCTCAATAATTGGTTTAAAAAATAAGCGGGTAGTATTTACCTGCCCGCTTATTTTTTAATTTTGAACCTTAATTGAAGTGTAGAATGGCATTCTACTTTTCATTTAGGGTTTACTGAGGGAAGAATCCCCTTTTTTTTAGGGGAATAAAGGTCTGACCTCTTACTACTCATGTATAAATTTCAAAACCTTATTAAAGGAAGTGAAAAACAATGGAATATGTTATTGAAATGCTGAATATCCGCAAGGAATTTGGAAGTTTTGTTGCAAATGATAACATTACTCTTCAATTGAAGAAGGGCGAAATCCATGCGTTACTTGGAGAGAATGGTGCTGGAAAAACAACTTTGATGAACGTACTTTTCGGTTTGTACCAGCCTGAGCAAGGGGAGATTCGAGTAAAGGGAAAACCTGTTAAAATATCAAACCCAAATATCGCAAATGATCTAGGAATCGGAATGGTTCACCAGCATTTTATGCTTGTTGATAAATTTACTGTTACAGAAAATATCATCCTTGGTAAAGAAATTACAACTGCAGGTCAAATTAACCTGAAAAAAGCTGAGCAAGAGGTCCGTGAAATTTCAGAGCGTTATGGATTAGCTGTTGATCCTCAAGCGAAAATATCAGATATAAGTGTTGGTATGCAGCAGCGTGTAGAAATCTTAAAAACACTTTACCGCGGAGCAGAAATTTTAATCTTCGATGAACCGACAGCGGTATTAACTCCGCAAGAAATTAATGAACTTATTCTTATTATGAAAACGCTTATTAAAGAAGGAAAGTCTATCATCATTATTACTCATAAGCTAAAAGAAATAATGGAAGTTGCTGATCGTTGTACCGTTATTCGTAAAGGTAAAGGGATTGGGACAGTTATTGTTAGCGAAACAAACCCAAATGAGCTTGCAAACTTAATGGTCGGTCGTGAAGTTGTCTTTAAAACTGAAAAAATCGCACCAAGTCCAAAGCAAGAGGTTCTTGAGGTTAAGGATTTGGTTGTAAAAGACTCACGTGGGGTAACCGTTGTGAACGGTTTAGAATTGACTGTTCGTGCCGGTGAAATTGTCGGTATTGCCGGTGTTGATGGTAACGGTCAATCTGAATTTATCGAAGCTATAACCGGTTTAAGAAAAGCTGAAAATGGTAGCGTTAAAGTGAATGGCCAAGAGCTTTTTGGACTTACACCAAGAAAAATTACCGAATCTGGTGTTGGGCATATTCCTCAAGATCGACACAAACATGGATTGGTACTTAACTATCCTATCGCTGAAAACATGGTATTGCAAACCTATTATAAGAAGCCGTTTTCAAAAAATGGTATTTTAAATTTCAAAGAAATCTATACAAAAGCAAGAAAATTGATTTCAGAATTCGACGTTCGGACACCAAGTGAATTTGCTTTAGCACGTGCTCTATCGGGAGGAAATCAACAAAAGGCCAGTAATTCGCCGTGAAGTGGATCGTAATCCGGACTTGCTTATTGCTGCACAGCCAACAAGGGGCTTAGATGTTGGTGCCATTGAGTTTATTCATAAACGTTTAATTGAGCAACGGGATAATGGGAAAGCCGTTTTACTTGTCTCTTTTGAGCTTGATGAAATTATGAATGTCAGCGACCGTATTGCGGTTATATATGAAGGGAAAATTGTTGCCGTTGTTAATCCAAAAGACACCACGGAACAAGAACTCGGGTTGCTGATGGCCGGCTCGAATCGAAAAGAAGCGGGGGAAGGAACACATGTCTAAACGCTTACGCAATATTTTAACTCCACTAATTGCTGTTGTATTAGGTATTATAGTAGGGACCATCATCATGTTGGTGAGTGGATATGACCCTGTAGCGGCCTATACATCACTATGGAACGGCGCTTTTGGCGATGTCTATTATATTGGAGAGGTAATCAGACAAGTAACTCCATATATCTTAGCAGGTCTTGCTGTTGCATTTGCCTTCAGGGTTGGCTTATTTAATATCGGGGTTGAAGGCCAATTTATTGTGGGCTGGCTTGCAGCGGTTTGGGTCGGAGTAAGCTTTGACCTGCCCAAAGTGATTCATTTACCACTTGCCATTTTGGCTGCAATGGTTGCCGGAGGTTTATGGGCATTTGTTCCAGGCTTATTAAAAGCACGCTTCCGAGTTCATGAAGTTATTGTAACAATTATGATGAACTACATTGCATTGCATACAGTGAATTACCTTATTAACAATAAATTAAATCAGGGCTCATCAAAAACTGGAATGATTCATGATTCTGCATCATTACGTTCTCCTTGGCTTCAGGAAATCACTACACATTCTACCCTTCACTGGGGGATTATTATTGCTATCATTGGTTGTATCATTATGTGGTTCCTATTAGAAAAAACAACTAGAGGTTTTGAATTACGTGCAGTAGGTTTTAACCAGGATGCAGCCCATTACGCTGGGATGAATGTTAATAAAAATATTATTCTTTCTATGGTTATTTCTGGTTGTTTTGCCGGGGTAGCTGGTGCTATGGAAGGGTTAGGTACTTTCGGATATATGGCTGTACAAGGTGGATTTACCGGTGTCGGCTTTAGCGGAATTGCTGTAGCATTGCTTGGAGGTAATACCGCTCTGGGAGTATTCTTCGCTGCATTACTATTTGGCTCTTTGAAAATTGGAGCACTATCAATGCCATTACAAGCTGGAGTACCAAAGGAACTTGTCGATATCATTATTGCATTGATTGTATTCTTTGTTGCATCAAGCTATATCATAAGAATAGTTCTTGACCGATTCGGTAAGAAGGAGGAGAAGTAAGTGAGCTTAATGCAAATTTTAATGATCGTTATTCCATCAACATTGTTATGGGCAGCTCCACTTGTCTTCACTGCATTAGGCGGTGTATTCTCAGAACGTTCCGGTGTTGTAAATATCGGTCTCGAAGGATTAATGGTAGTTGGTGCCTTTTCAGCGGTTGTTTTCAATATTACATTTGCTGGTACATTTGGACATGCAACACCTTGGATTGCTTTATTGGTTGCTATGGTTGCTGGCGCAATTTTTTCTATACTTCATGCAGTTGCGGCAATTACATTCCGTGCTGACCATACAGTTTCCGGTGTCGCAATTAACTTATTGGCAACTGGATTAACATTGTTTTTAGTTAAGTTAATTTATAATAAAGGTGAAACTGATATTATCAAAGAAAGCTTTAATAAAATTGATGTTCCAGTTTTAAAGGATATTCCATTCATCGGAAAACTCTTTTTCCAGAATACGTACTGGACCTCTTTCGTAGCAATTTTAGTAGCAATTGTAGCGTGGTATATCATATATAAGACTCCATTTGGATTACGTCTGCGTTCTGTTGGTGAACATCCAATGGCAGCTGATACGATGGGAATTAATGTAACAAAAATGCGCTATTTAGGTGTTATTATTTCTGGTGCACTTGGTGGTATTGGCGGAGGGGTTTACGCTGAGTCAATTTCTTCAAACTTCAGCCATTCAACTATCAGTGGTCAAGGCTTTATGGCCTTAGCTGCAATGATCTTTGGTAAATGGCATCCACTAGGTGCAATGGGAGCCGCAATATTCTTTGGATTCGCTCAAAGTATTAGTATTATTGGTTCAAGCTTACCATTTTTAAAGAGCATCCCAGATGTATATTTACTAATTGCACCATATGTATTGACGATATTAGCACTAACAGGCTTTATCGGAAGAGCAGAAGCTCCAAAAGCCGATGGTGTCCATTACATTAAAGGAAGCAGATAATAACATCCCTTTTCCCCCTGTATTGCAGGGGGGATTATTTGTTTGGCTGTATTCAGAAAGATTGTTGTTTTGCAAATAGGTTTTTAAAAGTAAATCGTTGAAAAAGAAGTTGATTGGAGCGGAAGGTGCGAGATCCTCGAAAATGCTATCGCATTTCCTTCGTGCGGTGTTGATTCTAGGGAAGCTGAATCAACGTCCTGCGGGAGCAGCGGGACAGGTGAGACCCCACAGGCGCTGTGCGCCGAGGAGGCTCACCGCCCGCCCCGCGGAAAGCGAGCATCCTGAAGTGGAAATCAACCACTCATTAAAAGCAACAAAGTATACGAAAACAGCCATTTGTGTAAACCGGTCAAATAAAAATAATTGCTTGTGTATTACTTTCTGTTCATGTTAATCTATCAATATAGTAAAAAATGGATAAATAGTAATTATTTTATCAGTTAAGAGGGTATTTGTATGAGATTTACACTCTATTTAAAGGATTACGAAACAGAAAAGATATTTTCGTATATTCGCTGGATTTTTCTGCTGATTGCATCAATGCTATTTTATTATCCTCCACTAGACAATATCCTTCATTTTGAACACCGTACCTTTAATGTTCTATTACTAACTGGCATCCTTTATATGGGCATTTCCCAGATTATTTTCATGCGAATGGACAGTAATAATAAATCCTTCCCGACACTGATTAAAGCAGGGATTGTATTTGATTATATTGCTTTGATGTGGCTCCTCGTCCTTACTGGTGGGGTTGATAGTATCCTCTTTCCTATATCCTATCTCCTTGTTATGCATGCAACCATCTATTGGCGAACAAAGGGATCCTTCCTTGCTTCTTTTTTTACCAGCCTGGGATATACAGGCATTCTATTCCTGGAAAATAATGTGTCTGAACAGCTGGTCGCTCTCTTTTTAATGAATATCGTCTTTATATGGATTATTGGGCTTTTTGGTTCTTTAATCGTTTTAAGAGAAAGAAAGCATATTAAAATGAAAGAAATCTATCATGAGCTCGTTGTGACGGATTATTTAACCGGATTATACAACCATAGGCATTTTCAAGAGCATCTCAGTCATCTCACCCAAGAAGCGGTTCCTTTCTCCTTAATCATTGGTGATATTGATAATTTTAAGCCTATTAATGATCGATATGGGCATTTGGTTGGGGACGAGGTTCTGCGCTGTCTCGGAAAATTGTTCGGGGAACTAGCGGAAAAATATAATGGATTAGCATTTCGGTATGGAGGAGAGGAGTTTGCTTTTCTAATTCCTTCTTCCCGTGTTTCCGCCACAGCTGAATTTATTGAAGAGATATACAGCTCAATGAATGAAATGCTGTTCACGAACGACCAGTGGACAGCCACGATGAGTTTTGGTGCAGCAAGCAAAAAAGAGGACCAGAAAAAGAATGAGCTGCTGGCGATTGCTGACAACCTTTTATACAAGGCGAAAAAAGATGGTAAAAACCTTGCATGCTTTGAAGATGGTTCTTCTTTCAAAAATGGTGCGAATACGACCGACCATCCGCTATATGCCTGATGCTGCGCTTGTATAGTAGTGACGAATAATTAAATAATAGTTAAATGGCGTATGATTGACATACGTCATTTTTTTATTGGAATGGGTGCTTTTTGACAAACTGAATTTCATATTTTATGAGCACTAGCTGTTGTATCATAGCTCAAGCTGGAAAGTGGTCTTCATAACCTCGATGAAGGACAAAATCCCGCATCTCATTCTGGAAAGTGGTCTTCATAACCACGATGAAGGACAAAATCCCGCAGCTCATTCTGGAAAGTGGTCTTCATAACTACGATGAAGGACAAAATCCCGCAGTTCAACCGGGAAAGTGGTCTTCATAACCTCGATTAAGGACAAAATCCCGCAGTTCATCCTGGAAAGTGGTCTTCATAACCACAATGAAGGACAAAATCCCGCAGCTCATCCTGGAAAGTGGTCTTCATAACCTCGATGAAGGACAAAATCCCGCAGCTCATTCTGGAAAGTGGTCTTCATAACCCCACTGAACGACAAAATCGCCCAGCGCACTCTCGAAAATGTCCTTCATAAACAAAGTATGGTGATGCCAGTGTTTATAATAACAAGCAAGATCTCAATGGAATTGTAAAAAGCACCATAAAACGGATTCCCTCCATTATTATCCCCAGTCTATTTTAGCTTATCAGAATTTATATCCATAAATTCTAAACGCATAAGAAAAACTAAGGCATTCGCCTAAGTACTTGGCGGATGCCAAGCTTTTCTAATTTTTAGGAGTAATTATTTGTAATGGCCATGCATGACAAATTATAGTAAGAATAGGTTTTATTACATTGGAAAAAATAAATCATAACCTCATCATAGAAAACTAACCACGAGTATGGAGAGCTTTATTAGTAAAAGGAGGACGGTATATGGATGCATGGAGTGAACAAACGACTGAAATGCAGGGATATAAGCTGCATATAGTTAAAACCGACAAATTTAAAACGAATACGATTGTATGGAAGATGAAAGCGCCATTGGCGAAAGGGCCTGGCAAAGAGGGCGCTCCTTCCGCATGTTCTTCAAAGCAGTTCTTCTAAATATCCGTCGATGGCAGCGTTAAGATCTTATCTAGACGAATTATACGGAGCGACTTTATTCGTGGATTTGGCTAAAAAAGGTGAATACCATGTCATCACGTTTTCAATAGAGATTGCCAACGAAAAATTTCTCAGCGATTCTAATCCCTTACTGAAAAAAGGGTTCGAATTTCTAAGTGAAATCCTCACTAAGCCCAACGCTGAGAATGGTGCTTTCCACGCAGAAACAGTTGAAAAAGAAAAGCGTACTTTAAAACAGAGGATCCATTCCGTTTTTGACGATAAAATGCGCTATTCAAATATTAGGTTAATTGAGGAAATGTGCAAGGGAGAGCCATATGCCCTGCAGGTGAACGGAGAACTGGAAGATGTCGATCCTATCACACCAGAAAATTTGTATGAGTATTACGAAAAAGCTTTTAAGGAAGACGAACTGGACTTATATGTGATCGGTGATGTAAATGAAGAAGAAGTCAAATCGATTGCGTCCCAGCTGCTTCAATTTGAAAATCGAAATCCTCAAAAGTTGGATGCTAAATCCGCTCGAACTAAAACCGAGGTTAAGGAAATAAAAGAAACACAGGATGTTAAGCAAGGAAAATTGAATATAGGCTATCGAACAAATGTTGTCTATGGCGATTTAGATTATAATGCACTCCAGGTATTTAACGGCATTTTCGGGGGCTTCTCCCATTCCAAGCTGTTTATCAATGTGCGTGAAAAAGCTAGTCTAGCTTATTATGCTGCGAGCCGCCTTGAAAGCCATAAAGGACTAATGATGGTAATGTCCGGTATTGATTTGAAGAATTATGACCAGGCGGTTGGAATCATCAAGGAACAAATGGAAGCGATGAAGAAGGGTGATTTTACAGATAAAGAGGTTGAGCAAACAAAGGCTGTCATCCAAAATCAAATGCTTGAAACGGTTGATACGGCAAGAGGCTTGATCGAAGTCCTCTACCACAATGTTGTATCTGGCCAAGATATTCCTCTTGATGATTGGCTTAACGGGATGCAGGACATTACAAAGGAAGAAATCGTCGCGGTTGCGGAGAAGATTGATTTGGATACGATCTATTTCTTAACAGGAACGGAGGTGGGCAAATAATGGAAAAGATTACGTTTGACCAGCTTCAGGAAGAATTGTTTTTTGAAAAAATGGAGAATGGCCTGAATGTTTATGTGCTGCCTAAAAAAGGATTCAATAAAACCTATGCCACATTTACGACTAAATACGGGTCGATTGATAATCACTTTATCCCGCTTGGAAAAGAAGAGTATGTAAAGGTACCGGATGGAATTGCCCACTTTTTGGAGCATAAGCTTTTTGAAAAGGAGGATGGCGATGTTTTTCAGCAGTTCAGCCGCCAGGGCGCATCAGCCAATGCCTTTACCTCCTTTACCAGAACGGCGTACCTATTCTCAAGTACATCAACAGTTGAAAAAAATCTTGAAACACTGATTGATTTTGTACAGGATCCATATTTCACTGAAAAAACAGTGGAAAAGGAAAAGGGCATTATCGGCCAGGAAATCACGATGTATGATGATAATCCTGACTGGCGCCTTTATTTTGGGCTGATCCAGAATTTATACCAAAACCATCCTGTCAAAATTGACATTGCAGGGACAATCGAATCGATTTCGCATATCACAAGTGATTTGCTGTATGAATGCTATCGTACTTTTTACCATCCAAGCAATATGCTTCTCTTTATTGTCGGCCCTGTCGACCCAACGGCGATAATGGACCAGGTCAGAGAGAATCAGGCGAAAAAAGATTACAAAGAAATGCCTGAAATTAAAAGGAAGTTTGACGAAGAGCCTGCAGGAGCCGCGGAGAAAAAGCAGGTTTTAAAAATGAATGTCCAAACATCCAAGTGTTTATTAGGAATCAAGGCGCTTCATGTCGATCAGACAGGGGAAGAGCTCTTAAAAAACGAACTGACGATGAATATATTCCTGGATTTATTGTTTGGAAAAAGCTCGGATAATTACGAAAAGCTTTATAGCGATGGTCTGATTGATGAATCGTTTTCTTATGATTATACACAGGAACAGGGCTTTGGTTTTGCGATGGTTGGAGGCGACACCCGTGAGCCAGACCGGCTTGCGGAAACATTAAAGGAAATGCTTCTCAGCGCAAAGAAAGAACACAAGTTTACAGAGGATCAGCTGCAGAGGGGCATTAAGAAAAAAATTGGTGCCTTTTTAAGAGCCGTGAATTCTCCGGAGTATATTGCTAATCAATTTACCCGATACGCTTTTAATGATATGAATTTGTTTGATGTTGTTCCTGCACTGGAGAAAATCACCCTTAAAGATGTTGAAAACCTTGCAAATGAAGTGGTTTCTGAAGAACGCTTCTCTGTCTGCCAGGTGATTCCGAATAAGGATTAATTAGTTAGTGGGAAACCCATGCGATCAAACCGTTAAAGCAAGGCGCCGCATTTGGCGCCTTTTTATATTTTCATCAGTCGGTTAAAATAAAAGCAAAGCTACCGGGGAAGTAGGGATGAACGTGAACAAATATGCGCTGATTACGGGTGCAAGCGGAGGGATAGGGCAGGCTATTGCCTTAAAGCTTGCAAAGGAAGGGTACAATTTATATTTGCATTATTTTCAGAATGAAAAGTCCTTAAAGGAACTGCTTGAAAGGTTAAAGGTATACAAGGGGGAGTTTATACCCGTAAAGGCAGACCTTTCAAAGCCTGATGGATATAAGGATCTTTCATCAGGTATCTTTGATTTGGATGTAATGATCCATTGCAGCGGCAAAAGCCATTATGGCCTGCTGCTTGATATAAGCCAGGAGGAAACGGACGAGTTGATTAGGCTGCATGTGACCAGCCCAATGCTTTTGACGAAGGAGTTATTGCCTAAGTTAATTTCCAAGCGGACCGGAAGCATCATCGTGATTTCTTCCATTTGGCGCAAACGGGTGGTGCGTGCGAGGTGGTCTATTCAGCTGCAAAGGGTGCTCAAATCGCTTTTGTAAAGGCGTTGAGCAAGGAGGTTGCATTGAACGGCATAAGAGTAAACGCCATTGCGCCTGGGGCAGTGAAAACACCAATGATGAGCGAATTTAGCGAAGAGGACCTTGAAATGCTTCAAGAAGAAATACCAATGGGCAGAATGGCTCTCCCTGAAGAGGTGGCTGAAGGCGTCTTTTTTCTTGCCTCCAACCAATCATCGTATATAACTGGCCAGGTGCTCGCCATCAATGGCGGATGGTATACATAAAAAATTAACTTTTTAAAATGAATATTTTTGGCCTCTCCATTGCAAAATAAGTTTGTACTAATTTAAAGGAGGTTAAAAATATGTCAGTATTAGACAACTGGAAACAATGGGAAGATTTCCTTGCAGACCGTCTTCATCATGCAGAAGGCGCTGGAATGAATAAAGAAGCAATCGGCGATCTTGCTTATCAAATAGGTGGTTATTTATCAAACAAGGTTGAGCCTAAAAATGAGCAAGAAAGAATTCTTTCCGATTTGTGGTCAGTAGCGGATAAGGATGAACAGCATGCAATCGCAAATATCATGGTCAAGCTTATCTCAAATAACGGTAGTCGCTAAAAGAGAGGGATTCCTCTCTTTTTTTTATTTATTCTGATTCCTTCCATCTTAAGCACTTGTTTTTGTTTTTCCTTTCATCTTCTATTAAAATCATTTATTATTAGGAATAGATAAAATGGTTGAAATTTGTCGTTTTATATTTTATATTTCCAGGCTGCTGCGCCAACAGCTTTTTGAGGAGGGTATGTTAAATGGAGAAAAAAGAATGGTACTTGGAATACGAAATTCAGAAAAACCGTCCTGGGTTATTAGGTGATATTTCCTCCCTTCTTGGAATGCTGTCTATTAATATTGTTACGATCAATGGTGTGGATGAAGGACGCCGGGGTTTACTTATACTGGCCAAGGACGATGACCAGATCGAACGGCTTGAGTCAATATTACATACAATGGATACAATAAAAGTAATTAAACTTCGTGAGCCTAAACTGAGGGACAGGCTTGCTGTACGCCACGGCAGATATATTCAGCGTGATGCAGATGATAAGAAGACTTTTCGTTTTGTAAGGGATGAGCTTGGATTATTGGTTGATTTTATGGCAGAATTATTTAAGCAGGAAGGCCATAAACTGATTGGCATTCGCGGGATGCCGAGGGTAGGCAAAACGGAATCAATTGTTGCTTCAAGTGTGTGTGCCAATAAGCGCTGGCTGTTTGTTTCTTCCACTCTTTTAAAACAAACCATTCGAAACCAGCTTATTGAGGACGAATATAACGAAAACAATTTGTTTATACTCGACGGGATCGTTTCGACAAGAAGGGCAAGTGAACGGCATTGGCAGCTTGTTCGGGAAATTATGAGGCTCCCGGCAATCAAAGTAATCGAACATCCAGATATTTTTGTGCAAAATACGGAGTACACATTAGAGGATTTTGATTATATTATTGAGCTCCGCCATGATCCCGAAGAAGAAATTACATATAATTTAGTTGAAAACAATAATTTATTTTCCGGATCAGAATTCGGGGATTTCGATTTTTAAATTGGAAGGTGTTATCGTTGACAGAACTAGGTACTCGACTAAAAGAAGCTCGATTAGCTAAGGGATTAAGCCTGGATGATTTACAGACTATCACAAAAATCCAAAAGCGTTATCTTATAGGCATAGAGGAAGGCAATTATTCAAGCATGCCAGGCAATTTTTATGTGCGTGCATTTATAAAACAGTATGCAGAAGCTGTTCAGCTTGATCCAGATGAAATTTTTGAAACCTATAAAAGTGAAATCCCAGCTACCCACCATGAGGATTTGCCAGAGCAGCTTTCCCGTGTGAAGACACATAAGGGCATATCGACTAGCAGCCCTAAAATATTTGATTTTCTGCCTAAAATATTGGTTGGAGTCTTTGTTGTAGGGGCAATTGCATTACTTTACTACTTTTTCTCTCAGCACGCTGGCGATAATTCAAATGATTCAGTAAATAAAGAAAGCAAACCGGTTAACTTTGAAAAATCTGCAAATCTTGAAAAAGATAAAGCAAAAGAAAAGAAAAAGAGCGAAAAGAAAAAGAAAGATGAATCAAAAAAGGATGAAAATACAGACACCCCTGTAAAAGAAGAGCCCAAGCAGGAATTAACGGTTACACAAAGCGCTGGAAGCCGTTCATCCTATGAATTGAAAAATGCCGACAAATTTGAAATCAAGGTCGTTTCTACAGGGCAAACGTGGGTAAATATTAAAAATGGTAAAGGTCACTCCTTCTTTCAAGGGTTGCTGGAAGCCGGTAAAACGGACAGCCAGACGGTTGATCTTTCAAAAGAAAGCGAAGCGCTTATTGTGGTCGGAAGGACTATCGATACGGAAATATACGTCAATGGCCAAAAGCTTGAGTACGCAGTGCCGCCTGCTGATGTCGTTTCCCAGAAAATTACGATCAGCTACGTTCCGAAGCAATAGCCGGCTTACTCTGCTCTTTTGAATTTTACTTGGAGGAAAGAAAATGAATTTACCTAATAAAATAACTGTATCAAGGATTCTGTTAATCCCATTATTTATGATTCTCATGCTTGTTCCATTCGAATGGGGCACCATCCACCTTTTGGGTGTAGACTTGCCTGTTACCCACTTGGCAGGTGCGCTGCTGTTTATCATTGCCTCAGCGACCGATTGGGTTGATGGTCATTTAGCCCGCAAGTATAATTTGGTAACCAATATGGGTAAATTTTTAGACCCTCTTGCTGATAAGCTGCTGGTTTCAGCGGCATTGATTATCCTGGTTGATCTTAATATGGCGTCTTCATGGATTGTCATCATCATTATCAGCAGGGAATTTGCAATCACTGGATTGCGCCTGCTGCTTGCAGGAGAAGGTGAAGTAGTAGCGGCTAATATGCTCGGAAAGATTAAAACCTGGACACAGATTGTCGCCATTTCAGCTTTGCTGCTGCATAATATTCTTTTTGAAATGATTTCCTTCCCATTTGCTGATCTCGCATTATGGGTGGCAATGTTCTTTACAATTTGGTCCGGATGGGATTACTTCGCAAAAAATATGCATGTATTTAAAAATTCAAAATAACAAGAAGAGGCCTGGTTTAGCGATCGGCCTTTTTCAATCGAAATCAGAGGTGTGAATAGTCATGAATGCTGAAATTATTGCAGTAGGCTCTGAATTGTTGCTTGGTCAAATCGTAAATACCAATGCCCGTTTTCTCTCGGCACAGCTTGCAGAAATGGGGATCAATGTTTTTTATCATACGGTAGTAGGAGATAATCCTGATCGGTTAAAATCAGTGCTTGAAGTTGCTGAGAAACGCTCGGATCTTATTATCCTGACTGGAGGGTTAGGTCCGACAAAGGATGATTTAACAAAAGAGACAATTGCAAAACATCTCGGAAAAAAGCTCGTTATGGATGAAAATGCCTTAAAATCGATAGAGCTTTATTTTGAACGGACAAATCGGGAAATGACAGAAAATAACAAAAAACAGGCTATTATCCTTGAGGGATCCCAAGTTCTTCAAAATGACCATGGAATGGCACCTGGAATGCAAACGATTGTGAATGGCCGTACTTATATGCTTCTTCCTAGGCCGCCAAAGGAAATGGAACCGATGTTTTTAAAATACGGTCACGCTGCTCTTATGGGCGAGCTTCAGTCTCATGAGCAAATTGTGTCACGGGTTTTAAGGTTTTTTGGCATTGGCGAAGCAATGCTCGAAACGGAGATTGAGGATTTAATTGATAAACAGAGCAATCCAACAATCGCTCCGCTTGCCTCCGATGGAGAGGTGACATTAAGGTTGACAGCAAAGCATGCTGTTTTTGAAATAGCCAATAAAATGCTCGATGAAACGGAAAAGGAAATTCAGGCCGGGTCGGAAAGTATTTTTATGGATATGATAATACCTCTCTCATGAAAGAACTGACAAAGCTTCTTAAAGAGAAGCAAATGACGATTTCTAGCGCAGAAAGCTTAACCGGCGGTTTATTTCAGCAGGAATTCACCTCGATTCCCGGTGCAGGAAGCTTTTTAAAAGGCGGAGTTGTTTGTTATACAAACGAAGTGAAACAGGATGTCTTAAATGTAAAGAAGGAAACCATCGAAACGGATGGTGTGGTCAGTGCTAAATGTGCTGAAGAACTGGCTGAAAATGTTGCACAGCTGGTAAACGCTGATGTTGGCATCAGCTTTACGGGAGTCGCAGGACCTGATGAATTGGAAGGTAAGCCGGTAGGAACCGTCTACATTGGTATATCAATAAAGGGGCAGCCGGTCACTACAGAAAAATTGAACCTCGGCGGAAGTCGTGAAGCGAATAGAATTCGAGCTGTTAAATACGGCTGCCACTTTTTAATAGAGAAACTTAAGAAAATACAGCAGGCTTAAAAAGCTAACGGGTTTACTTTAAAGGTGCAAACATTGTAAAACACAAATGAAAACGCACTTGAATTCACGATATCATTCACAGTGCGTTTTTTATTGATTTATCAACATTTGCGCAAATTTTAATTGCTTATTTTTTCTTAATTCAGATCGTAAATCACAGGGTAGGAAATCATTATTGGGGGTGTGTGAATTATTTGTGATTTAGTAAGAAGACTTATCCTTAATTGAGTAACCAGTGATGTTTAAAATAAGCGGAGCTTTTCCCGTTATACTGCAGAATAGAGCTCGATTCGGGGTATATAAGCGGAGCTTTTACGTTTAAGCAAAGCAAAAGTAACTATTTTCACGTTTTTTCAGTCAATAGTGGGAATCTCTCCCTCTATTTAAGCTATTTTCAGTGCTATTTCCTAAATAAGAGGAATTTCTCCGCTTATTGATCCAAACTCGCTTTAGCGTCGTATGAATTTGTACAACTTACGGATGTTTCAGCAAAAAAAGGCTTAGAGATAGGTTGCATCTCTAAGCCTTTTAGACTTTGCAGTTTATGTGATTTGCTATTTGATTTGGTCTGCGATTTACCGTTTTGTACCTTACAAGTAAACACGTTGTTAAAAAGCTGCTGTGTTTTTTTCGGTCTTTTTGCCGGGGAACAAAATGGATAAATATAAATAGTCAGATAATAGCTCAATTGAGAGTTATTACAAGAAAAGACCTCTAAAAAAGAGACATTCTCCAGTGAATACTCTCTTTTTACGCAAAAAATGCCCTGTAAAAAAAACGAATGAATGTTCGTTTTTTTGCTCGACAAACGAGCGGAAAGAGGTTATATTATATATAGGTTATAAAAATCCTAGATTGAAACAACAAGCATTGTCTTTTTTATATATAAAGGAGGAAAAAAATAGTGAGTGATCGTCAGGCTGCCTTAGAAATGGCGTTAAAGCAAATAGAAAAACAATTTGGTAAAGGCTCTATCATGAAGCTCGGTGAAAAGATTGAAACAAGAATTTCCACAAGTCCAAGTGGTTCCCTTGCTTTGGATGCCGCTTTAGGTGTTGGCGGATACCCAAGAGGCCGTATTATTGAAATTTATGGACCTGAAAGCTCTGGTAAAACAACAGTTGCCCTTCATGCCATTGCAGAAGTGCAGGCAAATGGCGGACAGGCTGCATTCATTGATGCCGAGCACGCTCTTGACCCGGCTTATGCCCAAAAGCTTGGCGTAAACATTGATGAGCTTCTATTATCCCAGCCGGATACTGGTGAACAGGCACTTGAAATAGCTGAAGCGCTAGTTCGAAGCGGTGCTGTAGATATTCTTGTAATTGACTCTGTTGCTGCTCTAGTTCCAAAAGCGGAAATCGAAGGCGAAATGGGAGATGCACATGTTGGCTTACAGGCCCGTTTAATGTCTCAGGCACTTCGGAAATTATCCGGTGCAATCAATAAGTCTAAAACAATTGCAATCTTCATTAACCAGATTCGTGAAAAGGTAGGGGTTATGTTTGGTAACCCTGAAACAACCCCTGGTGGCCGTGCATTAAAATTCTATTCTACTGTACGTCTTGAAGTGCGCCGTGCTGAAGCATTGAAGCAAGGCAATGATATCGTGGGGAATAAGACAAAAATTAAAATTGTGAAAAATAAGGTTGCTCCTCCGTTCCGTACGGCAGAAGTGGACATTATGTATGGTGAAGGTATTTCCAAAGAGGGCGAAACCATTGACCTTGGATCCGATTTGGATATCGTTCAAAAGAGCGGTTCTTGGTATTCATACAATGAAGAGCGTCTTGGACAAGGCCGTGAAAATGCAAAAGTGTTCCTGAAAGAAAACCCTGAGATTCGCTTGGAAATTGCCAAGAAAATCCGTGAGCACTATGGGTTGGATGGGGAAAAAGTTGTTACAGAGGAAGCTGAAGATCCGGACCAGTTCGAATTGATCGACTAATATCCAGGAGCAAAGCCTGATTCATGGCTTTGCTCTTCTTTGTGCAATTAGTATTCATTTTTTTGTATAGCGAGGCATTCAAAAAGGATGTCAGCTAACATCCTTTTTGAATGAATTCTAAATATTTCAAAAAGCAGTAAGGACTAACCCTTGACAATGGTTATACACACAATTACAATAAACATGTATATTTTACATTTTTGGTAATATTACACCGTTTAAAAATCATGGTGCTTGCTGTATGTTGAAATTACACGATATACAAGACGACACTTAAAAAAACGTAACAAAAGTTCATAGCAAGAGGAGGTGTAACGATGGAACCCATTACAATCATCTCCATTTTGCTTGGCCTATTCGTCGGTGCAGTTGTTGGATATTTTATGCGTAAATCATTTGCTGAAGCAAAGATAACTGGGGCAAAAAATGCTGCAGAGCAAATTCTTGAAGATGCGAAGCGAGATGCTGATGCCTTAAAGAAAGAGTCCCTGTTAGAAGCAAAGGATGAAATTCACAAGCTTCGTACTGAAGCTGAACGTGAGGTTCGTGAACGAAGAAATGAACTCCAAAAACAAGAAAACCGTTTACTTCAAAGAGAAGAGAATTTAGACCGGAAGGATGAATCGTTAAATAAGCGTGAAATTCTTTTAGAGAAGAAGGATGATTCTCTGAACCAAAGACAACAGCATATTGAAGAGATGGAAAGCAAAGTGGACGAGATGGTACGAGCACAACAAACTGAACTCGAACGGATCTCAAGCTTGACTCGTGAGGAAGCGAAATCAATCATTCTAGACCGTACTGAGAAGGAATTGGCTCATGACCTGGCTATTATGATTAAAGAAAGCGAAAACCGCACGAAAGAGGAAGCCGACAAGAAAGCAAAGGAAATTCTTTCTCTTGCAATCCAGCGTTGCGCTGCTGACCATGTTGCAGAAACAACCGTTTCTGTAGTCAACCTTCCTAATGATGAAATGAAACGGCCGCATCATAGGCCGTGAAGGACGCAACATTAGAACGCTAGAAACGCTTACAGGAATTGACTTGATCATTGACGACACTCCTGAAGCTGTCATTCTGTCCGGATTTGATCCTATCCGCCGCGAAACCGCAAGGTTAGCATTGGAAAAGCTTGTCCAGGATGGACGTATTCATCCAGCCAGAATTGAGGAAATGGTTGAAAAAGCCCGCCGTGAAGTGGATGAACACATCAGGGAAATCGGTGAACAAACGACATTTGAAGTTGGTGTTCACGGGCTGCATCCTGACCTTATCAAAATTCTTCGCCGCTTAAAGTACCGTACAAGTTATGGCCAGAACGTCCTGAAGCACTCAATGGAGGTTGCTCAGCTTTCTGGATTGCTTGCCGCAGAACTTGGTGAGGATGAAACACTGGCACGACGCGCAGGTTTGCTTCATGACATCGGTAAGGCAATCGACCACGAAGTGGAAGGAAGCCACGTTGAAATTGGAGTAGAACTGGCTACCAAATATAAGGAGCATCCTGTTGTCATCAACAGTATCGCTTCCCACCATGGAGATACAGAGCCTACTTCCGTCATTGCAGTGCTTGTAGCCGCAGCTGATGCATTATCTGCTGCAAGGCCAGGAGCTCGCAGTGAAACGCTTGAAAATTATATTCGTCGTCTTGAAAAGCTGGAAGAAATTTCAGAGTCTTATGAAGGCGTTGAAAAGTCCTTTGCCATCCAGGCAGGCCGTGAAGTAAGAATCATGGTAAGACCAGAAGCAATTGACGATCTTGCCGCCCACAGGCTGGCCAGAGATATTCGAAAGCGAATTGAAGAAGAGCTTGATTACCCAGGACACATTAAAGTTACGGTTATCCGGGAAACAGGCCGTAGAATATGCAAAATAAAGCGGTGCACTATGCACCGCTTTATTTTTTTTCTAATGAGGAGTACACTGCTTGCATAAGAATGGCAAACAGGGTAAAAGAGAACGGCATGTGTTAGAATAAGAACATAAAGTAATAAAGGGGCTTTCGAATGAATTTATTGTTTATCGGCGATGTGGTTGGTTCACCGGGCCGTGATATGGTCCAGGAGTACTTGCCAAAGCTAAAAGAGAAGTACCGTCCTCAAATAACGATTATAAACGGCGAGAATGCCGCCGGAGGCAAAGGCATTACAGAAAAAATATATCGCCAGTTTTTAGAATCCGGTGCACAGGCTGTAACCTTGGGGAACCATGCTTGGGACAATCGGGAAATCTTCGAATTTATAGAGAAGGCAAAATATTTGGTCCGTCCTGCTAATTTCCCTGAGGGAACAGCTGGAAAAGGCCTTGTTTTTGTGAAAATAAATGACCTCGAGGTTGCAGTGATAAACCTTCAGGGAAGAACATTCATGGCACCATTGGACTGTCCGTTTAAAAAGGCAGATGAACTGGTAGAAGAGGCACGTAAAAGGACTCCTTTTATTTTCGTTGATTTCCATGCCGAAGTGACTAGTGAGAAGCAGGCCATGGGCTGGTATCTCGACGGAAAGGTTTCTGCAGTTGTAGGAACCCATACTCACGTTCAAACGTCAGATAATAGGATATTGCCCGGCGGTACCGGTTATTTATCAGATGTGGGCATGACAGGCCCTATGACGGTATTTTAGGTGTCGAAAGGGATGCGGTTATGAAGAGGTTCCTGACAAGCATGCCGGTTCGTTTTGAGGTTCCCACGGAAGGCCGTACACAACTGAGTGCTGTTTATATCGAGCTTGACCGTAAAACCGGTCTGGCGAAAAAAATCGAGCGAATTTTAATCAATGATGACCACCCATTCTACTCATAAAAGCCTGGCCTCCTATTTGGAAGCCGTTTGTTTTTTAAAGCAGTTTTTCATTAACTCTAATTGGATTTCCTTCCTTTTTTTGTCCAAGCTGGAATATGTCATTTAATCTTTGAATATAGTAGCAGTGGAATCATATATACCTGATTTGTTCATGAAACTGCTCATGCTGGATCGGGATTATACAAGGAGGAGCCAGGAATGGATATATTAAAAGTTTCAGCAAAATCTAATCCTAATTCTGTAGCTGGTGCGCTTGCGGGAGTTCTGCGTGAAAAAGGAAACGCAGAAATTCAGGCTATAGGTGCAGGTGCATTGAATCAAGCTGTAAAGGCAGTTGCAATTGCTCGAGGATTTGTGGCACCCAGCGGAGTTGATTTAATTTGCATCCCGGCATTTACCGATATTTTAATTGACGGTGAAGAACGCACAGCGATTAAGCTTATTATCGAGCCAAGGTAGCGTCCACATAAAAGGCTTAGTGCTTTTTACAAAACATACAGCACTAATAACGAATCTCATTCCTGCTTGGTAATTTATCAAGCAGGTTCTTTTTATTAAGATAGAATTTACATTCATAAATTGTAGATGGAAAGGGAAGTGAAGGCATGAAAATATTCGACGCACATTGTGATGTTCTTTATAAGCTCTTTAAAGATAACCGCATCAATTTTAAGCAGTCGAAGCAACTGCACGTCAACCTCCTGGAAATGAAAGAAGCGGGTATTGCGGTACAATGCTTTGCGATTTTTGTTTCTCCGTCAGTACACCCTGACGTTGCCTTTCACGCTGCACTATACATGGCTGATTTATTTTTTGAAAATATTTTAAAGCCCAACCCTGAGCTGAAATTTATTACCAGGAAAGAACAGCTTGGATTGCTAAAGGAAAATGAGATTGGTGCCATCCTCACACTTGAAGGCTGCGATGCAATTGGAAGGGACGCGATTAAGCTAAAGACACTGTTGCGCCTTGGTATCGCTTCTGTAGGGCTGACATGGAATGACGCAAACTACGTGGCGGATGGAGCGATGGAGGAAAGGGGAGGAGGACTGACCAGGTTCGGAAGAGAAGTGGTTCGTCTTCTCAATGAAAATTCGGTCTGGTGTGATGTTTCCCATTTGTCGGAAAGGGGTTTTTGGGATGTAATCGAATTGGCAGACCATCCTTTTGCTTCCCATTCCAATTGTTACTCACTCTGTCCGCATCCCCGGAATTTAAAGAATGATCAAATCCTTGCTTTGATGGAAAGAGAAAGTGTAATGGGAATTACCTTTGTGCCACATTTTTTAACGGGAAGGGATGAGGCGGTACTGGCGGATATTATCAGGCATCTCGACCATGTTTGTTCACTTGGAGGAGAAAACCATGTTGGTTTCGGTTCCGATTTTGATGGAACTGAAAACACCGTAATTGGGCTGTCATCCATTAAGGGATACAATACTTTAATAAATGAACTCTTAAAATATTATTCTGATATACAAGTACGGAATTTTTTATATAAAAATATGGAGAGAAGATTTCCAGGCAGACGAGGGCTATAACCGCATATTTACTAGTATTTCAGCATTTTAAAAAAGACAGAAAAAAAGCAAGGATACTTCTTTTATTTAAATAATAAAAAAATATTCATATTTTAGACAATATTTATCGTCAAAGGGTTGCATTTTCGTTCCTATAGGTCTAGAATTGTAAGCGTTTAGTACCCATCCAATAAAAGAATTTTTCCTTTATAGAAGTGTAAGGGTAAATCTAGTGAATTGGCTGGAAAAGTGCTACACTTTCAATTGTAATGTTTTTACATATTTTTTTACGTATATAAAGGGGTGTAAGACATGATCAATCAACTTTCATGGAAAGTTGGCGGACAACAGGGAGAAGGAATTGAGAGTACAGGAGAAATTTTTTCCATTGCGCTGAATCGCCTGGGGTATTACTTATACGGTTACCGTCACTTTTCATCACGTATTAAAGGCGGTCACACGAACAACAAGATCAGAGTTAGCACAACAGAAGTCCGTTCCATCTCCGATGACCTGGATATCCTTGTCGCTTTTGATCAGGAAACGATCGATTTAAACTACAAAGAGTTACATAGCAACGGCGTTATGATGGCCGACTCTAAGTTTGACCCGAAACAGCCAGAGGATACACAAGCTGCTTTGTATGCGGTTCCATTTACAGAAATTGCTACTGAACTAGGTACTTCTCTTATGAAGAACATGGTTGCTATCGGTGCGACTTCTGCTGTATTGGATCTTGATATTCATGTATTTGAAGAAGTAGTTCAAGAGATTTTGGCCGCAAGGGACAGCAAGTAGTCGATAAAAACATGGAAGCCATTCAAGCTGGCTTTGATTATATGAAGGAAAAACTTGCAGGCGTCCAAACGATGGAGCTTGAAAAAGCTGATGGTAAACAACGCTTGTTCATGATCGGAAACGATGCGATTGCACTTGGAGCACTTGCTGGCGGATGCCGTTTTATGGCTGCTTATCCAATTACTCCAGCATCCGAAATCATGGAGTATTTAATTAAGAAGCTGCCGGCTCTTGGTGGTACTGTTATTCAAACAGAAGATGAAATTGCCGCTTGTACAATGGCAATCGGTGCTAACTACGGCGGTGTGCGTGCGATAACAGCGTCAGCGGCGCCTGGGCTTTCATTGAAAATGGAAGCGATCGGTTTATCCGGTATTACAGAAACACCGCTTGTCATCGTTGATACACAGCGTGGTGGCCCTTCAACAGGTCTTCCGACAAAACAGGAGCAATCAGATTTAATGGCGATGATTTATGGAACTCATGGTGAAATTCCAAAAATCGTTATGGCTCCAAGTACAGTTCAGGAAGCTTTTTATGATACTGCTGAAGCATTTAACCTTGCTGAAGAATATCAGTGCCCTGTAATCGTGTTGTCTGACCTTCAGCTTTCATTAGGTAAGCAAACGGTTGAACCGCTTGAATTTGATAAGGTTGAAATCCGACGCGGCAAGCTTGTAGGCGGCGAAGTTCCAGAAACAGAAAACAAAGGCTACTTTAAGCGTTATGAAGTTACTGAAGACGGCGTATCACCACGTGTGATTCCTGGTATGAAAAACGGAATACATCACGTAACAGGTGTTGAACACGACGAAACTGGTAAGCCATCTGAATCAGCTGCGAACAGAATTGCCCAAATGGACAAGCGTTTCCGTAAGGTTGAAAATATCCGTTTCAATATGCCTGTATATAAAAATGCTCCTCATGAAGATGCAGACCTGTTAATCGTTGGTTTCAACTCTACAAGAGGTGCAATTGAAGAAGCGATCATCCGCTTGCAAAATGATGGACTTAAAGTCAACCATGCGCAAATTCGCCTGATCCACCCATTCCCGACTGATGAAGTGCTTCCACTTGTCCGTTCGGCGAAAAAGGTTCTTGTTGTTGAAAACAATGCAACAGGACAGCTCGCCAATATCATGAAAATGAATGTTGGACATGCTGAGAAAATCGTTAAGCATCTAAAATATGATGGCAATCCATTCTTGCCAATTGACGTTTACACAAAAAGTAAGGAGTTGTTCTAAGCATGGCAACTTTCAAAGACTTCCGCAATAATGTTAAACCGAACTGGTGCCCAGGCTGTGGCGACTTCTCAGTACAGGCTGCAATTCAGCGTGCAGCAGCAAATGTCGGTTTAGAACCGGAAAACTTAGCAGTAATCTCTGGAATTGGCTGCTCTGGCCGTATTTCAGGATATATCAATTCTTACGGTTTCCATAGCATCCACGGCCGTTCATTGCCGATCGCCCAAGGTGTTAAAATGGCTAACCGTGACCTAACTGTTATCGCATCAGGTGGTGACGGAGACGGTTTCGCAATTGGTATGGGACATACGATCCATTCAATCCGCCGTAATATCGATATTACGTATATTGTTATGGATAACCAAATTTATGGTTTGACTAAGGGACAAACATCCCCTCGTTCGGCTACAGGCTTTAAGACGAAATCTACTCCGCAAGGTTCAATTGAGCCGGCTATTTCTCCAATGGAAATGGCATTGACAGCTGGAGCTACGTTTGTAGCACAAAGCTTTTCAACGGATCTAAAGGATCTGACTGCTCTAATTGAAGCGGGAATCAACCATAAAGGCTTCTCTTTGATTAACGTATTCAGCCCATGTGTTACTTATAATAAAGTAAACACATATGACTGGTTTAAAGAAAACCTGACAAAGCTTAGCGACATTGAAGGCTATGATCCATCAAGCCGTGAGTTGGCTATGCAAACCTTGATGAAGCATGACGGACTTGTTACAGGCTTAATCTACCAAAATACGGAGCGTAAATCATATCAGGAATTAATTCCTGGATACTCTGAAACTCCGCTTTCACAAGCTGATCTTGAGCTTGACCAGGCTCACTTTGATAAATTAGTTGCAGAATTTATGTAATAAGTGAAAGTCCCGCGGGAAAGCCTCCCGCGGGATATTTTTTTGATAAAAGTTTAGCTTTTTGTTTTATAGTACTGATGTCTAGCTCCAGCGCCTACCCCCTCGAGGTCGCTTCGGTCCTTACGATGAAGACAAAGAACGACTTCACCTTCAGGCCCTCCAGCGCTTGTCGGGGGTGACCAAGGCGCTTGCGCTTTTCGATATTGTGATGCCTATCACTTTCAATTTGTGAGAATATCGGTAAAATATTAATCTGTGTGCCATGTGAAACAATACAATTGAATCGCCGAGCGACTGGACGGGATTTTCTATTGTTTTAGCGTCTTTTAAGCTTTATACTATTATAATGTGCAGCATAAAGCTGAAACTTATGCGCTTCCAATTAATTGTGAAGAATGATTAATAGAAATGGCTATCTGAGGATGGAATTTTTTACGAAAGGGGATTACCCATAAATGAATGAAAAACAACGGTTAGAAAGTCAGCAAGCTGAAAGTGCTAATTCTTCGGACAAAAAATCCGCCAAGGATTACAGCAAGTACTTTGAAACGGTCATCACTGCACCGTCTTTAAAGGACGCAAAAAAACGCGGTAAAGAAGAAGTAAAGTATCATAATGACTTTGCCATCTCTGAAGAGTTCAGGGGAATGGGCGATGGCCGTAAATTCTACATCAGAACATACGGCTGCCAAATGAATGAACATGATACCGAAGTTATGGCGGGTATCTTTATGGCACTTGGCTATGAGCCGACAGATAATACTGAAGATGCTAATGTGATTTTGCTAAACACCTGTGCGATTCGTGAAAATGCTGAGAACAAAGTGTTTGGTGAATTAGGCCATCTTAAGCATTTAAAAACGCAAAAGCCCGATCTGTTAATTGGTGTTTGCGGATGCATGTCGCAGGAAGAATCAGTGGTTAACAAGATTCTGAAAACCTATAACCAGGTTGACATGATTTTCGGTACTCATAATATTCACCGCCTGCCAAACATTTTGCACGAAGCATATATGTCCAAGGAAATGGTCATTGAGGTTTGGTCCAAGGAAGGCGATGTAATCGAGAACCTTCCAAAGGTGCGCCGCGGCAATATCAAAGGCTGGGTCAATATTATGTACGGCTGCGATAAGTTCTGTACGTACTGCATCGTTCCTTATACGAGAGGAAAAGAACGGAGCCGCAGACCTGAAGAAATTATTCAGGAAGTACGCCAGCTGGCTGCTCATGGATATCAGGAAATCACACTGCTTGGGCAAAATGTTAATGCTTACGGAAAAGATTTTGAAGATATATCCTATGGCCTTGGCGATTTAATGGAGGAAATCAGCAAAATCGATATCCCACGCATTCGTTTTACCACAAGCCATCCGCGCGATTTTGATGACCGCCTGATTGAAGTTCTGGCGAAGGGCGGCAATTTGATGGATCATATCCATCTGCCTGTTCAATCCGGTTCAACCGATGTCCTGAAAATTATGGCCCGCAAATATTCAAGAGAGCATTATCTTGAGCTGGTACGTAAAATCAAGGCAGCTATTCCGAATGCTTCGTTAACTACAGATATTATTGTCGGGTATCCGAATGAAACAGACGAGCAGTTTGAAGAAACGCTGTCATTATACCGTGAAGTCGGTTATGATGCCGCATATACCTTCATTTATTCTCCACGCGAAGGTACACCTGCAGCCAAGATGGTTGATAATGTACCAATGGAAGTAAAAAAGGAACGCTTACAGCGCTTAAATGCTCTCGTTAATGAATATTCTGCATTAGCGATGAAAAAGTATGTGGGCCAGGTGGTCGACGTACTTGTTGAAGGCGAAAGCAAAAACAATCCTGATGTATTGGCAGGATATACAAGCAAAAGCAAGCTTGTAAACTTTATTGCCCCAAAAACGGCAATTGGCAAAATTGTAAAAGTAAAAATTACAGATGCCAAAACTTGGTCATTAAACGGAGAAATGGTAGAAGAATTAGAAACGGCAGAGGTGAACTAAAGTGGCGAAATATACAAAAGACGATATCGTCGCTCGTGCAGTGGAATTGGCAAGCATTATTGCAGAAACAGAAGAAGTAGATTTTTTCAAACGCGCTGAAGCACAGATTCATAGCAATCCAAAGGTAAGCATGCTGATTAGTGACATTAAAGGGCTGCAAAAGCAGGCTGTTAACCTTCAGCATTACGGTAAGCCAGAAGCATTGAAAAAGGTGGAGGATAAAATTACTTCCATCGAGCAGGAGCTGGATGAAATCCCTGTTGTTCAGGAATTCAAGCAATCCCAAATGGAAGTAAATGAACTTCTGCAGCTGATTGCATCAACGATTTCAAATACAGTAACAGATCAGCTGATCGAATCAACTGGCGGAGACGTTTTACGCGGCGAAACAGGTGCTGCATTGAACAACTCCAATGACAGCTGTAATCATTAAGAAAAGCAGAAGCACACTATTTTTCTTATATTGTGACCAAACCAGGCTTATTACTAAGCCTGGTTTTTTTATCGCATAAAAACAGCATTTACTTCTATAGAAAAGGCATTATTCATAAAGTATAAAAATCAATTTTTAAACATAAAAGGAAAGATTGTGCCCTGTTTAGCACATCCGCGAATACCCAGCATAAAATGAACTATGACTAAACTTTTATCCAGTATTCATAAAAATTTATAGCACACCAGTCTAGAAAAGAGCATAGGATGAAATGAAACTGAAAGAGGAGGGTTCGCTCGAAATGGGAGAATACAGAGAGATTATCACCAAAGCGGTCGTAGCGAAAGGGCGGAAATTTACACAGTCCAATCATACGATTTGCCCGGCACATAGTCCAACCAGCATCCTTGGCTGTTGGATTATCAACCATAAATACGAGGCGAAAAAAATCGGTAAAACAGTAGAGATACACGGCTCTTATGACATTAACGTTTGGTACTCCTATAATGATAATACAAAAACAGAAGTAGTTACTGAACGGGTTACTTATCATGATGTCATAAAGTTAAAGTATCGTGACCACGATGTCATCGACGATAAGGAAGTCATCGCAAGAGTGCTTCAGCAGCCAAATTGCGTAGAAGCAGTCATTTCCCCTAATGGAAACAAGATTATTGTCCATGTAGAACGGGAATTCCTCGTGGAGGTGATCGGCGAAACAAAAGTGTGTGTAAAGGTTCATGCCGATGCTTGCAAGGATTGTGATGATGATGAATGGGGCACTCATGTAGATGATGAGGAATTTGAAGAATTAAATCCGGATTTCCTTGTCGGTTCGGAGGAAGAGTAATGGCTAACTAGGAAGGTTTCGCTTCCTAGTTTTTCTTTTTTGTGTTTCAAAAAAATCGTAACAATTGCTGACCTCTTCTACATCTAAAGATTGATTCTTCCTTGCATACCACTAACTATAATAAAAGCAAGGGAGTGATCGAAATGAAAATTTATCAGCTCAATTTAAAATGTTTGAAGCTGGAGGAAATGAAAGAGTTTTATACAAATCAATTGGAAATGCCATTAGTCAGTGAGTCAGGGGAATATTTTGCGGTAATGGCAGGGGCAACGAAGCTTGTATTTGAGAAGGATGCAAGCCAGCCATTCTATCATTTATGTCTGCCAAGCGGCCTCCCATTCTTTGAATATATGTACGAAAAAATGTCCTATTTGCAGCTTCTTCTGGAAGATGAGGAAGGTCATTACAGCATGTTTTGGCAGGGGAAGCAGGCATATTTTACTGATCCTGACGGCAATATTCTTGAATTGCTTGAACGCCAATATTCATGGAGCGATATAGAACATGTTAAAGGCTGGTACTATGTTGGTGAAGTAGGCATGCCTGTTAAAAATATAGCGCAATTCAAACAGGAGCTTGATTCTTTTCAATTGACAAAATACAAAAGTGAAAGCGATAGCTTCTCTTTCTTTGGAGACACAAATGGAGTATTTGTCCTTGTTAAAGAAAGGCGGCCGTGGTACCCGACTGACAGGGAAGCAACGATCCATCCCATCAAAGTCATTATCTCAGGCGATAAGGCAGGGCATTTCAAGCATTCTGATCTCCCTTATGAAATTACCATACGGCAGGAATGGAACGGCAGCATGCCTGCTGTACAGGTAAGAGTGGCAAGGCCGACCAAACACATTGATAAGCTTTTGGAGTTTTATCATGATGGGCTAGGCTTGAAAAAAATCGGTGAATTCCGTGGTCATGAAGGCTATGACGGTTTGATGCTTGGCCTGCCTGACAACAGCTGCCATCTTGAATTCACACAGACAGAGACAGAGGAACCTGCCGACCTGCCAGCTCCAACAAAAGAAAATTTGCTTGTATTCTATTTACCAGACATTTTTGAAAGAGACTGAATTGCAGCAAACCTTAGACGAATGGGATATCCAGAAACCGAGCCTGAAAATCCTTATTGGCGCAGAGGCGGTATTACGATAGAAGATCCCGACGGCTGGCGGGTTGTGCTGATGAACACACCTGGAATCGGCTGAGAAACAGTATGGCATCTGCCATGCTGTTTTTTAATACATAAATGCAATGAATAACAGCACCCTAAGTTTAAGGAGGTGTGCGCGAATGAAAAAAGAGGGACCAGGAAGTAAAGATATGCCCGATTTTCAGCAATTGAATGACAGGATTATTGCAGAGAGGCCATCAGAGCCAATGCTGGTTATAAAGACCAACCTTGACCCGAAGAATGCTACTGAGGAAAATCCATATTATCATGTAAAATCGTCAAAGGAATTTGAAGACTATTTTGGGGAATAAATTAATAAGCCGGGATTATTGGTATTCCCGGCTTGCAAACCATTCTGTATCCAGTAAGGAATACACAAACGTGTCATGTGCCTTATTATTTTGATGCATGTATTTGCGCAGCATGCCTTCTTTTTGAAAGCCCAGTTTCTCCAGCAGCTGATAGGATGCCTGATTTTCCGGATAAACCACCGCTCCCATCCTCTCTAATCCTAGAGAAGTAAAACTGTATTCTAAAATGCCCCTCAATGCCTCTGATGCGTAACCCTTCCTCCAATGCTCAGGATGGATCTCGTATCCAATTTCCGCACGCTTGTTCTTTAACATAAGGGCATTAAGCCCGGCAGTGCCGATTAATTCTCCGGTCTCCTTTAGCACAATGCCCCACCGGCAACCACGTTTTTCAACATAGTTAGTTTGCATCAATTCAATTATATGTTCAGCATCTTCCACACTCGCCAATTTATCCATGCCGTAATGCCTGGTCACTTCGTCCAAAGAAAGGATGGCGAAGAAATCCATTGCGTGTTCCTTCTTTAATTCTACCAATTTTAATCTTTTTGTTTCCAGTTCAGGGAAATCCATTTAAAACACTCCTTTTACCATTCAACTCCCATTAAGTAAAATTCTATAATGAGAGTTGATTTTCCTTTAAAAGCCGTAAATTGCCCGATTGATTCAACTAACCATCAGCGTGGAAGAAACATCCCGCTGATGGAAGTTTCACTTTATCCCGCTAACGGGCAGTAATCCAAGCCTCGAGATGAGAAATAAAATAAAACTAAGCAGTTTTGAAAAAAAAATAAACTGCCCGTAAATGCCCGATTGGTTCAACTAACCATCAGCGTGGAAGAAACATCCCGCTGATGGAAGTTTCATCTTATGCTATAATTATATGTCGAAGAGACTCGAACGAGAAAACAAATGCTGGAGGATATTATGGCTGCTTATACGCCGATGATACAACAATACTTAAAAGTGAAGGCAGAATATCAGGATGCCTTTTTATTTTTCCGCTTAGGCGATTTTTATGAAATGTTCTTTGATGATGCGTTAAAAGCATCCCAGGAACTTGAGATAACCTTGACGAGCAGGGAAGGCGGCTCTGAAGACCGCATCCCGATGTGCGGAGTTCCGTACCACTCGGCTCCTAATTATATTGAACAGTTAGTAGAAAAAGGCTATAAAGTGGCAATTTGTGAGCAGACCGAGGATCCGAAGCAGGCAAAGGGTGTTGTCCGGCGCGAGGTTGTTCAGCTGATCACCCCGGGTACGGTCATGGAAGGACGCAGCTTGTCTGAAAAAGAAAATAACTACCTTGCCTCCATCACCTCCTTTGACGATAGCACCTTTGGGTTTGCTTACAATGATTTAACAACAGGTGAAAACCGGGTAACGCTTTTATCGGGCAGCTTTGATGAAGTGTTGAACGAACTGGCCGTCCTTAGCTCGAAGGAAGTCGTTGTCAGCAGCAGCTTTGACGGTGAACTTCAGAAAAAAATGCGCGAACGCGATGTGCTTGCTATTTCATTCGAGGATCGTTTCGAAGCAGAGGATCACTTTGCCCACTTGCTGGAGCCACTCAATCAAAATAAATTAAGGCAGACGGCAGCAAGGCTGATTCATTACCTATACCGCACGCAGAAAAGAAGCCTTGACCATCTACAGCCAGTGACAACCTATCAAATCCACCAATATATGAAAATAGATTACTATTCAAAGCGCAATCTTGAATTAACCGAGACGATCCGTTCAAAAGGAAAAAAAGGATCGCTATTATGGCTGCTTGACGAAACGATGACGGCGATGGGCGGAAGGATGCTTAAAACCTGGATTGACCGTCCTTTGATAGACAGACAGGAAATTGAGCGCAGGCATTCACTTGTCGATACTTTTATAAAAGGGTATTTCGAGAGACAGGAACTGCGTGAAAAATTAAAAGAAGTCTATGACCTGGAACGCCTCGCAGGCCGTGTCGCTTTTGGGAATGTAAATGCCCGCGATCTGGCCCAATTGAAACGCTCGCTATTGCAAATTCCATTGCTGAAGGAAATTATGAATGGATTTTCAAATGAAGATGCCCGCCAAATTGCGGAAAGGCTTGACCCTTGTGAAACGGTCACCGATTTGCTTGAGCAGGCGATGGTGGAAAATCCGCCGCTTTCATTAAAGGAAGGCAATATTATCCGGGATGGCTACAACGAACAGCTTGACCAATACCGTTATGCCAGCCGCAACGGCAAGACATGGATTGCCCAGCTCGAGCGCCAGGAGCGGGAAAAGACCGGCATCAAATCGCTTAAAATTGGTTATAACCGCGTCTTCGGCTACTATATTGAAGTCACGAGGGCGAATTTGCATCTTCTGGAAGAGGGACAGTACGAACGCAAGCAGACGCTGACGAATGCGGAACGCTATGTCACTCCTGAACTTAAAGAAAAAGAAGCACTTATCCTCCAGGCGAAGAAAAATGCGGCGAGCTGGAGTATGAGCTATTCACCGAAATTCGCGAAACGATTAAAGAATATATACCTAGACTTCAGGCTCTGGCAAAAACGGTTAGTGAACTGGATGTGCTGCAATGCTTTGCCCAGGTGAGCGAAAACCGCCATTATGTAAAGCCTTCTTTTTCAAGTGATCGAAAAATCGTCCTAAAGGAAAAGCCGTCATCCCGTTGTTGAAAAGGTCCTTGCTGCACAGGAGTATGTTCCTAATGATTGCTTTATGGATAGCGAACGCGAAATGCTTTTAATTACCGGGCGTAATATGTCTGGTAAAAGTACGTATATGCGCCAGATTGCACTTACTGCGATTCTTGCGCAAATCGGCTGTTATGTTCCGGCAACAGAGGCAGTGCTCCCTATATTTGATCAGGTATTTACCCGGATTGGAGCGGCTGACGACCTCATTTCAGGCGAAAGTACATTTATGGTTGAAATGCTGGAAGCAAAAAATGCCATTAATAATGCGACACAGGATAGCTTAATTTTATTTGACGAAATTGGCAGAGGGACATCGACGTACGATGGCATGGCGCTTGCGCAGGCAATTATCGAATATATCCATGACCGTATTGGTGCCAAGACGTTGTTCTCTACCCACTATCATGAATTGACGGTGCTGGAGGATGAACTGGACATGCTGAAGAACGTGCATGTCAGCGCTATTGAGCATAATGGCAAGGTTGTTTTTCTTCATAAAATTAAGGAAGGCCCTGCCGATAAAAGCTATGGGATTCATGCTGGCCCAGCTGGCGGAGCTTCCAGACGAATTGATTAACCGCGCCAACGAAATTCTGATGGCACTTGAACAGCCAGCACCACAGGCAATTCCTGCCGCAGTGGCCGCTGCTATCGAAGAAAGGCCAAAGAAAACAGTAAAAGAAGAAACGGCACAGCTGTCCTTTTTCGATGAACCGAAAGAAAGAAAAATTCCAGAACCAACTCATAAAGAGAAGCGCATTTTAGATCAGATAAAAGAATTGGATATTTTGGATCTGACACCGCTTCAGGCGATCAATACACTGTACGAACTGCAGAAAAAATTAAAAGGGTAATAAGGGAGGTGGCAGTCGATGGGGAAAATCATTCAATTGGATGATGCATTATCCAATAAAATTGCGGCAGGTGAAGTGGTCGAAGGCTTGCTTCAGTTGTGAAGGAATTGGTTGAAAATGCGATTGATGCCGGGAGCACTGTCATCGAGATTGATGTGGAGGAGGCGGGACTTGCGAAAATCCGGATTACCGATAATGGCGATGGGATTGAAGAAGAGGATGTCCTGACCGCCTTCCAGCGTCATGCCACCAGTAAAATCAAGGATGAAACCGATCTTTTTCGGATTCGGACTCTTGGCTTCAGAGGCGAGGCTCTCCCAAGTATCGCCTCGGTTTCCCGTCTGGAAATGAAGACCTCGACAGGTGAGGGTGCCGGACACAGGGTTGTGATTGAAGGCGGAAAAGTGGAAACCTTCGAAAAGTCATCAAGCAGAAAAGGGACAGACTTGACGATAACTGATTTGTTTTTTAACACACCAGCTCGCCTTAAATATATGAAGACAATTCATACGGAGCTAGGAAATATTACGGACGTGGTCAACCGGCTTGCTCTTTCACATCCGGAGGTATCATTCCGGCTCATTCATAACGAGCGGAAGCTGCTGCACACAAATGGAAACGGAGATGTCCGGCAGGTGCTCGCTGCCATTTATGGCCTCGGTATCGCGAAACAGCTGATCCCTGTTACCGGCCAGTCACTTGATTTTAAATTAAGTGGATATATTTCCATGCCAGAAGTGACGAGAGCTTCCCGGAATTACATTTCCACCATGATCAATGGACGGTTTATCCGCAATTATGCGCTCGCAAAAGCAATCCAGGAAGGCTATCATACACTGCTGCCGATTGGAAGGTATCCGATTGTCCTGTTAAATATCGAAATGGACCCCTTGCTCGTCGATGTGAACGTCCATCCTTCAAAAATGGAGGTTCGGATTAGTAAGGAAGCAGAATTGAACGAGCTGATTTCAAGCACAATTAAAGCGGTCTTTAAAACGAAGGAGCTTATACCATCAGGTGTCATTTCGGTAAAAAAAGAACAGCCCAAGTCGGAACAGACAGCATTTTCTCTGGATGAGTTTCCACAGCGGGACCCATTTGTTTCACCTGTGAGGATGACGGAAACCGTTATGGAACATCCGGCGCCTATGGCTCGTACCGAAGAAATTCCTTATTTTCCAACCACAGTCGTGCAAAAAGAAATAGATACTCATTCACATATGCCTGCAATTGCGGAAGATGATTTTGCGGCTCCAGTGACTGAAGATTTTTATGAAGAAATTCCTGAGCCGGTTTTACCTCCTGTAGGCACAGGGGATGAGAGCAGGGTACCAAAGATGTATCCGATCGGGCAGATGCATGGCACATATATTTTCGCCCAAAATGAAAAGGGACTGTACATTATTGACCAGCACGCAGCACAGGAGCGGATTAAGTATGAGTATTTCCGCGAAAAGGTCGGCCAGGTGGAAAGTGAACTGCAGGAAATGCTCGTCCCGCTTACATTTGAATATTCAACAGATGAATTTATAAAAATAGAAGAAAATCGAGCGGAGCTTGAAAAAGTTGGTATTTTCCTCGAAGAATTTGGCATCAATAGCTTTATTGTCAGATCGCATCCTCAGTGGTTACCTAAGGGTGAGGAGAAGGAAATTATCGAAGAGATGATTGAACAGCTTCTTTCCATGAAAAAAGTCGACATCAAAAAGCTCCGCGAAGAGGCAGCGATTATGATGAGCTGCAAAGCCTCCATCAAAGCGAACCGGCACCTGCGGAATGATGAGATCCAAACACTGCTGGACGACCTGCGCAGGGCTTCTGATCCGTTTACATGTCCACATGGAAGGCCGATCATTGTTCAGTATTCGATTTATGAAATGGAAAAGATGTTTAAGAGGGTTATGTAGTTTGTTTGAAAAGATATAGACTGCCCGAAATGGTCATTATTTTTGACCTTATCGGGCAGTTTTTTGTTTTACTGAAAAGGTATTTTGAAGTGGAACCTCGAAAACATCATCTAACAAGATTTTAAAGTGGTGGTTTAATGGAAAAAAGTTGGTGTCCAACAAAAATTCATATTATCGGATCTGTCGGGAGTGGAAAAACCACGCTGGCAAGAGAATTGTCTTCTAAATTGAATGTTCCATTCTTCGAGTTGGATAATATCGTTTGGAAAAGGTTTGGAAATGGTGATATCAGACGGAGCCCGGAAGAAAGAAATGCCCATTTGAACAATATTATTAAATTAGATGCCTGGATTATCGAAGGTGTTCACCACGAATGGGTATTGGATAGTTTTCAAAATGCTGATTTGATCATTTTTTTAGATACAGATTATTTAAAAAGGACAGTTAGAATTATCAAGAGGTTTATTTTGCAAAAGATTGGCGTGGAAAAAGCAAACTATAAACCGACTATTAAAATGTTCAGAAAAATGTTTGAGTGGAATGCTTATTTTGAAAATATAAGTAAATCCAAGATTTTAAAAGTATTAATGCCTTTTCAAGATAAGCTGCTACTGATCAAGGATAGGGTGGAACTTGAAAAATACTTATTATATAGAAAAAAGGAGATTGAGGGGGACGTACATGATAAAAACAAATGATAGCTCAATAGATTGGAAGTCGTTCAAGCCTTGCAAGGACGTAAAAAAAGTGATGTTGGTTGAAAACGGCCTTTCAACTGAAATCGGCACCACCACAGAGCAGGTTATGGTTTCTGAGGATTTACTTTATAGGAAACAGGAATTGCATTTTAATGACCCTGCAAAAGCTGATAGAAAAGTAGAATTATCGATTAAACGATCCTCATTCATCCCAGTTTCGTGCACTGATCAGGGACCTGCTGATATTACACTTACATACGATACGGATAAACTTGAATTAGTTCAATCAATAAATAAAGAGTTAAAAATTTTTAAAATAACCGAAGGGACCTTCGATTTATTTTCTGTGGAACTTGTGCTGAGACTATTACCTTTAAAAATAGGTTATCGCGCTGAACTTATGGCATTTAACCATATGGTCGGTAACACCGTACAGGTTAAAATCGATGTAAATTCCAACGAAAAAGTTCATGACAGCCAACGGGATGTTGACGCTTACCGCGTCCAGGTGCATTTTGGAGAGCAGCTTCAGACATACTGGATTAGCGTTGAAACAAAAGAGCTCTTAAAACAATCTGTAAAATTAGGGGAACAGGTGTATTTTGATTTTGTCCGATAAACGGATTTTTGTGCATAAGGGATCAAAAACCAAGACAGGTATAATACTATAGTAAAACTGTCCTTCAAGACATGCGTTTATACATATGGAGGTGGAGGTTTGTTTGCTATGGGATTGTTAACGACGATTCTGCCTGTCATCATGATTATTTTTGTGATTGTCGCGATTGTGAAGAGTAAAGGAAAGGGAGATGATGAAACGGTGATTCGGCATGTATACACCTATTTAGTGTTATTTGCAACGCTGATGATGGTCATTGGAGGAGGTATCTCCATTTTCATGGCTGCGGCCGATTTGATCAGCCCACCAGCCTATTTCCAGAATTATGATGACTTTAGACAAACCAGATTAACAGAAAACCCAAATACGAAATCCCAGATGAAAGAAGAAAAAATTCGTGCGGATTACAACCAAACGGTAAAGGATGAAAAAGCAAGGAACCAGGCAGATGCTAAAAATCAAATCATTAAAAGCCTAGGCTTCATCGTGATTCCATTGCCGATCTTTCTTTATTTTAATCGATTGAGAAAGAAGCAAAGTGATATTTAAAGGCTGTTTTCTAAAAGATTGTTGTTTATATATAGGTTATTAAAAGCAAATCGTTGAAAAAGAAGTTGATTGGAGCGGAAGGTGCGAGCTCCTCGAAAATGCTCTCGCATTTCCTTCGTGCGGTGTTGATTCTAGGAAGCTTATTCAACGTCCTGCGGGAGCAGCGGGACAGGTGAGACCCCACAGGCACTGTGCGCCGAGGAGGCTCACCGGCCGCCCCGCGGAAAGCGAGCATCCTGGAGTGGAAATCAACTACTCCTTATATAGCAACAAAGTATACGAAAACAGTCTATTTAAAACACAAAAAACTGCAGACCAAAATCTGCAGTTTTTTTTCTAATTATTTCATTGCTGATTGCAGCTTATTAATATATTGAAGTGCTTTTCCAGTACCGATTGCCACTGATTCAAGCGGGCTTGGAGCAAGATGGACAGGAACGACAATCTCCTGGCTTAACCAATCTTCCATTCCCTTCATTAAAGCACCGCCGCCTGATAAAATAACGCCTCGGTCGACGATATCGCCGCTAAGCTCGGCAGGGCAATCCTCAAGTGTTGCACGAATCGCTTCAAGAATATGTGACAATGACTCTTTCATTGCATTTCTGATCTCATATGAAGATAATGTGATTGTTTTTGGGACGGCCGGTTACAAGATCACGCCCGCGGACTTCCATCGTTAATTCTTCATGGTCGATAAGTCCATAACCGATTTCCATCTTCACATTTTCAGCTGTTCTTTCACCGATCAGTACATTATATTCCTTACGGACATGCTGGATAATATCATCATCCAGACGGTCGCCGCCAATGCGGATAGAATGGCAGGCAACAACGCCACCAAAAGAGATAATGGCAACCTCGGTTGTACCTCCGCCAATATCAACGACCACGTTTGCTACCGGTTCATCAACTGGAAGGCCTGCACCGATAGCAGCTGCTACTGGTTCCTCAATCAAATGAATTTTTTTCGCGCCCGCATTTCTTACTGCATCGTGAATCGCCCTGCGTTCAACAGACGTTGATCCAGAAGGAGTACAAACGACTACATTTGGTTTGCGAATTGCAAAGCCCATTTTTTTAGATGCTTTTCTCATGATGTGCTTCAGCATTTCTGTAGTCACATCATAATCAGCAATAACTCCATCTTTTAAAGGTCGGATCGCGACAATCCTCCCAGGAGTTTTTCCGATCATTTCCTTCGCCTCTTTACCAACGGCAAGGACTTGTTTTGTTTCAGTATCAATAGCCACAACAGATGGCTCGTTTAGTGCGATTCCTTTATTTTTACTGTATACCAATATGTTTGCTGTTCCTAAATCAATTCCAATTTCAGCTGTAGATAACATATATTTTCCCCACCTAATTTCCCTAATTTTAAACAAAAAGATGTGTCATAAGACTTTTATTCGCCCGCAAAACAGGCTAGCCTGTCTGTCCAGCTGGAAGCTGCTACTAATTTACTACGTGATAAGCTTCGGTTTAGACTAACACGGATTTGGGGGTAATTTGTCGAATGTAATTAAAACGTCATGAAAATGTAAACTTACAAGAAATATCTAGTTCACTTGGAAATGATTCTGAAAAGTAATGTAGAAACTGCATGAAAAAGAAGTTTTGTGTCTATACTAGTTTGATGTTCTACTGCTTTTGTTTTTTATGATAGGATGGGATGTATATAATTTTAAAAAGGCAGTGTGAAAGCAGTGGATATAAAACAAAAATTATTAGTCATCATCGGACCTACGGCTGTGGGAAAAACAAAGCTGAGTGTAGAATTGGCCAAGCGGCTGAACGGGGAAATTATTAGCGGTGATTCGATGCAAATATATAAAGGCATGGATATTGGGACGGCCAAAGTAAAGGAAGCGGAAATGGAAGGAATTCCTCACCATTTAATTGATATTAAAGATCCTGAGGAATCTTTTTCAGCAGCCGAGTTTCAAGATCTTGTCCGCGGGGAAATAACCAGGATAGCGGATAAGGGAAAACTTCCAATCATTGCCGGTGGTACAGGACTATATATTCAATCGGTCATTTATGATTATCAATTTTCCGACACACCTGCAGATCTAGATTTCCGCAAGCTGCTTGAGGAAAGAGCTCTGGCAATTGGAAACGAAGCACTGCATCAAGAGTTGGCTGCGGTTGACCCTGACAGTGCCCAGCAAATCCATCCGAACAACATCCGCAGAGTGATCCGGGCACTTGAAATTTATCATTGTACAGGGAAGACGATGAAGGAGTTTCAATCTGCACAGCAGCCAGAATTGCTTTACGATACGGCACTGGTAGGACTTACGATGGACCGGGAATTATTGTATGATCGTATTAATTTGCGCGTGGACTTAATGATGGAAGAAGGCCTTCTTGACGAGGTCAAAGAACTCCATGACAGAGGTATCACGGAATGTCAGTCAATCCAGGCTATCGGCTATAAAGAACTTTATGACTACCTAGATGGAAAAGTATCACTTGAGACAGCGATTGAAAATTTAAAACAAAATTCACGCCATTATGCAAAAAGGCAGCTTACCTGGTTTCGAAACAAGATGAACGTGGAATGGTTTGATATGACAGATACAAAAAACCTGTCAAAAAAAATAACGGAAATTTCTCAATATGTGGAAGGAAAGCTCCAAGTAAAATCGAATACATATTAGTAGAGATAAAAGAGGAGGATTCACAAATGAAAACAACCATCAATATTCAGGACCAATACTTAAACCAATTACGCAAAGACGGAACAAGCTGTACCGTATTTTTATTAAATGGCTTCCAATTAAGAGGCACAATTAAAGGCTTTGATAATTTCACTGTTCTGTTTGAATGCGAGGGCAAACAGCAGCTTGTATACAAGCACGCCATTTCTACTTTCTCGCCGCAGCGAAATGTACAGCTTGACCTGGAAGGTCAATGATCCGATAAAACAAATAAGGTTGGAGTCCCTTTTTAAACAGAAGGGACTCTTTTTATTTGGAAAGATTTTTGCCCGGCTGAATACAAATAGAATGAAGGATTATTTCTCAGGAAAGCGCACATTCTGACAAGAATCCTAAGGATGATAAAAAAGGTTGCTGTATTTGTCACATAGGCACTAAGAGGAAAGAACGAGTCGGAAAGCAAAATAGGACTCTGGGCTTTTGTCACGCATAGAGCTTCAAGGAGTATACTGTATGCAGATTGAGAGGTGAAAGCTTTGGACCAACCCATTCGGATGAAAAATAACGGTCAGATCAGCATTGTGCTCAATTCGCAGAAGAGAAAGACCTTGCAAAAAGAAATGCCAGATTATCAAGTGGTTCCAAAGGTTATTCCTCCAGAGCACACAGCACTGAAGGAAGTGGAAGATGAGCTTGGGGCACTGGTTGGTATGGCAGAAATGAAACGGATGATTAAAGAGATTTATGCATGGATATATGTAAATAAAAAGCGAGAGGAGTACGGGTTAAAGGCGAAAAAGCAAGCGCTTCATATGATGTTCAAGGGAAATCCGGGTACAGGAAAAACCACAGTGGCGCGCTTGATCGGTAAGCTGTTTAATAAAATGAATGTACTTTCAAAGGGCCATTTAATTGAAGCAGAACGTGCGGACCTTGTTGGCGAGTACATCGGCCATACAGCACAAAAAACAAGGGACTTAGTTAAAAGGGCAAACGGAGGCATCCTATTCATTGATGAGGCTTACTCACTTGGCAGGGGCGGAGAAAAGGACTTTGGCAAGGAAGCGATCGATACTCTTGTGAAGCATATGGAAGATAAGCAGCATGAATTCATTTTAATTTTAGCTGGCTATTCACAGGAAATGGAATATTTCCTTACTTTGAATCCAGGACTTCATTCCCGTTTTCCGCTTGTGGTTGATTTTCCTGATTACAATATTGAGCAACTGCTTGAAATTGCCGACCTTATGCTAAAGGAGCGGGAATATTCCTTGAGTCATGATGCGCAGCGCAAATTACGCGACCACCTGATTTGGATTAAAACCATTATTGGGGATAATCATTTTTCAAACGGTAGATACGTCCGGAATATTATTGAAAAATCCATCAGGTCACAGGCAATGAGACTGCTGATGCAAAATACCTATGACCGCCACGAATTAATGACACTTAGAAGCATTGATCTCGTATTTGAGGAAGATTAATGCCGGCTTGGGCTTTTTTTTATTGGGCTGGATTGGATTTTCTTGGCTTGGGTGGTAAACCCATTCAGGTACCTAAAGCCAGGAATTTTTTTAAAAATAATCTTTAAAAAAGGTATTAGCGATTGTGAACGAGAATATATGTGTACACAAAGCGGGATAGCAAGGCGGGAGGAAGCTTATGTTACGGTTGGCGATGTTGTTCATTCTGTTATTAATCGCGATTTTTTGCACGATTGGTTTAATTATTCATTTTTCTTTTACAAGAAAGATCAAATGCTCGGGCTGTTCAAAAAAAATTGATGCCTCGTTATTAAAATGCAATCATTGCGGAACCTTTATAGATTTATACAGCGGTAAGAAGTACAAAGGAATGGGCTATATGGAAAGAAATGTGGACAGCAGCATTCAGGAAACCTTGAAAAAAACGGATAAATCCAGAGTAGAGAGGTAGATGGGTATGGAGGGGACAGAAAAGGAAGGGATGCTAGTGAAAGATAGGAGAGATAAAAAGAATACAAGACCGGTAACTCAAAAGAATGATGTCAAAGTGAGCAATACGTTCAATTTTTCGGTAACGGTTGAGCCAATCAGCTTGCTGGCTTTAATTGCGGGATTTATTTTTTTTTATCGGCTGCGAAAGAAATGGAAAAATGAAGGATAATAAGCTTTCCGAATTGATTGATTTGGGGAATTCAAGGTTTGGAAATTATTTAAAGTTTTGATGGGCAGTAGAATTGACATTTTTCACCCTGTTTTAGTAAGATAGCATGAACATAATTCGAGGAGTGGAAAAATGAACGATATTACTGTCTATACAACGAATACTTGTCCATATTGCACGATGATGAAAAACTTCCTGGAGGCACAAGGCCTGCCTTTTAAAGAAGTAAATGTCCAGCAGGATGCTGAGGCGGCAAGGAAGCTTGTTGATGAAACCGGCCAGATGGGCGTGCCGCAAACAAAGGTAAACGGCGAGTGGGTATTAGGCTGCGATCCAGAAGCATTAATGGCAAAAGTAAAATAAGCGACAAAAAGGTTTCCTAGTGAAAGTTAGCAGTACCGTTTTTATGGAGAAGCACCATAAATAGTTTACCAGACCAAATCGCATCGAGATTTGGTCTCTTATTTTTATATTGTCCATCGTTCACATTTGAAAAATGAAAACGCAATAAAGTTTAAAGGTAATTGTAATTTTATGTTAAAAAGATATAGAGATTGTAAAAAAAGTTACTTAAAATAAGAATTAACGAAAGTACTTAAATTGGAGGTAAGTCCATGAAAATAGAGATCAGACAAGCAGTAGATGGTGATAGAGATATTTTTATTGATTTTGCAGTTAAGTTAAGTAACTTCAATCGAAATAACCATAACAGCGAATGTAAATATGATAATTATGAAACTGTAATTAATTCAATAATACGGAATGCACAAGAAACATTTGATAGTAGAAACGAAGATACTTCAATTCTTATAGCAGAATTAGAAGGTAAACCGGTAGGATATGCTTTAGGGAGAATATTTGAAGAAAATGAAACAGCAGATAATGGTACAGGCAGGATGGGACTATTTGATGAACTGTTTTTAGATGATACAGCAAGAGGACTTGGAATGGGACAAAAATTATTTGATGAAACAATAAATTGGATGAAAGAAAAAAGAATTAATAGAATTAAATTACATGCTTATTCTTGGAATAATCATGCTAAAAGATTATATGAACGAAACGGCTTTCGAGAATATGCAGTATCCTATGAAACATATATTTAATTTATCCTGAATAGAATTCATAAATAAAAAAGCTTGGATTTACACTTAATCCAAGCTTTTTTTGTTTTTATTGTATTATTATTTCGCTGCTTAATTAGCCCGCAGCCTTCTAATAGGAAGCTTCCAGTCAAATGTATAAGAAAGCACACGCAAAATTGTAATAATCGCGAACAACGAATATAGCTCAATTGGTGTTGTTGTCAGTTTTAATCCGATGGCAGCGCCAGTTATGATCGACCATACCGCATAAATCTCGGATTTTAATACCATTGGTTTACGTCCTGCCAGCAAATCCCGGATAATTCCTCCGCCAATACCTGTCAGCACAGATGCGACAATGACTGCGCTTAGCGGGTGCCCCATTTTTGAAGCATATAAAGCACCTTGGATTGCAAAGGCGGAAAGGCCGATGGCATCAAATAAATTTCCCCATCTTTGCCAGTGCCTTAACAAATTGTTTGGAAATAAAAAAACGGCGGTCATCGACAGCAAAGCAATTTGAAAAAATAAACCCTGCTCCCATAGGGCAGAAACAGGCACTCCAATTAATAAATTCCTGATCGCACCGCCTCCGAAAGCCGTTACAATCCCGAGGATGTAGACACCTAAAATATCATACTCTTCTTCCATAGCGACGATCGCGCCGCTGACGGCAAACGCAACAGTACCGATCATACTCAAAACTTCCCATGTCATTTCGTTCTGTTTCTCCCCTGTTGTTATATTTCTATCGCGGAAACCGCAAGTTTAGACGATTAATAATCACGCAAACATATTGATTTTACCACGATGCCCCGTATTTTCAATATTTTTCTTATCGAAATAGTGAAAAGGCATACTTAATTTAAAAATTAGAGTATCAATGCTTTTTTTGGTATGATGAAAAAAGATAAAAAACGGAAAAGAGGAACTGCTTTGGAACAGAAATCTACTCTAGAAAAAGCGATTCTGGTCGGGTGCCAAACGACCAGTAACGACGATTTACGCTTTCAATATTCCATGGAAGAATTAGTTTCCCTAACCGAAACTGCAAAGGGAGAAGCATTAATTTCCGTCGTACAAAAGCGCGAACGCGTTCATCCTGCCACGTATATTGGAAAAGGGAAGGTTGAAGAGCTTCAGGCATTAGTGGAGGAATTGGAAGCGGATATTGTCATTTTTAATGATGAGCTTTCTCCCAGCCAAAAAAGAAACCTGGGATCTGCGCTGGATGCGAGGATTATTGACCGAACGCAGCTGATCCTTGATATTTTTGCCCAGAGAGCGCGTTCTAAAGAAGGTAAGCTGCAGGTTGAGCTTGCCCAGCTGCAGTACCTCCTTCCTCGCCTTGCCGGACAGGGGACTGCACTTTCAAGGCTGGGGGCAGGGATTGGAACGAGAGGGCCGGGAGAAACAAAGCTTGAATCCGATCGCCGCCATATAAGAAAAAGAATTGATGATATTAAGGGTCAGTTAAATGTTATTGTTCATCACCGTGATCGGTACAGGGAGCGACGGAAGAAAAATAAAGCATTTCAGGTCGCAATTGTTGGATACACAAATGCCGGAAAATCAACCCTTTTCAACCGACTGTCAGAAGCGGATTCCTATGAGGAAAATCAGCTGTTTGCTACGCTTGACCCGATGACAAGAAAGATTATCCTGCCAAGTGGCTTTATGGCCTTAGTAACCGATACAGTTGGATTTATCCAGGATTTGCCGACCACATTGATCGCGGCCTTTCGATCAACCCTGGAGGAAGTAAAAGAAGCGGATCTTCTATTGCATGTAGTCGATATGTCGAATCCGGATTACTTCCATCATGAGAAAACAGTTAACAAGCTGTTGGATGATCTCGATATCAAGGATATTCCGCAATTGACCGTATATAACAAAAGGGATATACTACACCCGGATTTTGTCCCAACTGCCAAAACACCGACAGCATTCATCAGTGCTTACGATGAGTTGGACAGGAGTGCATTGAAAAAGAAGATGGAAGAAATGGTCATCGAGGGGATGGAGCCGTATAATGTCCAAATTCCTTCGACAGAGGGCAAACTTTTATCACAATTAAAAAATGAAACGATTTTACGCGAACTATCATTCCATGAAGATCATCAGCTGTATATTTGCAAAGGATTCTCCTTAAGAGACCATCAGATTACAGGACAGCTGCAAAAATACACCGTTTAGAAGAGGAGTAACAGCATGTTTCAACAGTTAACATACGGTAATCAGCTTCAGCCAATCGTCAAAGAAACAGAAAAGCAAATTGCTGAAGTACATAAGGAAATAGAAGAAAAAATTGATGTAAATCAATTTAGGGTGTTAAGCAGCTTTCAAAAGCATAAGGTAAGCGATTCGCATTTCATCCCATCAACTGGATATGGCTATGATGACATCGGCCGGGATACACTGGAATCTATTTATGCGGATGTATTTGGCGGAGAAGCCGGACTTGTCCGTCCGCAAATCATTAGCGGAACACACGCCATCTCCATTGCGTTGTTCGGTGTATTAAGGCCTGGTGATGAATTATTGTATATCACAGGCAAGCCCTATGACACGCTTGAAGAAATCGTGGGGATCCGCGGGAATGGAGTGGGCTCGCTAAAGGAATTTGGAATTTCCTATAATAGCGTCTCGTTAACTGAAGCTGGCGGCATCGATTGGGACGCAGTCGCTAACTCCATTAAACCGAATACAAAAATGATTGGCATACAGCGTTCGAAGGGATATGCAACCCGACCATCATTCACCGTCTCTGAAATCGGCGAGATGATCCGTTTCGTAAAAGAAATTAAAAGTGATGTCGTAGTGTTCGTTGATAACTGCTATGGAGAGTTTGTAGAAGAAACGGAACCATGCCATGTGGGAGCCGATTTAATGGCTGGTTCGCTAATTAAAAATCCTGGCGGCGGAATTGCGAAAACAGGTGGATATATAGTAGGAAAAAAACAGTGGGTGGAAGCTTGTTCATATAGAATGACCTCACCTGGCATAGGGGCAGAAGCAGGCGCATCCTTATACAGTCTCCAAGAAATGTATCAAGGCTTTTTCCTTGCCCCACATGTGGTCGGGCAGGCATTGAAGGGTGCTGTGTTTACAGCAGCTCTGCTTGAACGTTTAGGGATGAATTCCTCTCCAAAATGGAATGTAAAAAGAACAGACTTAATCCAGTCCGTCCAGTTTGATGACCGGGATAAAATGATCGCTTTTTGCCAGGCGATCCAATATGCGTCGCCCATCAATTCCCATGTAACGCCATATCCTAGCTATATGCCAGGTTACGAGGATGATGTAATCATGGCCGCTGGTACTTTTATTCAGGGTGCAAGCATTGAATTAACGGCTGATGGCCAACTCGGCCGCCGTTTGTTGCATATGTTCAGGGGGGATTAACATATTCCCATGTAAAGATGGCGGTATGTATCGCTCTTAATCATTTAGCGGAAAAAGGTTTAATCCAATTGAATTAGGTGAACATAAAGGAGGGCGGTGTAGATTGCCCTCTTTTGCTATTGTTTAATAAATATTTGATTAGGCAAATTCATTAAAAAATTTTCATGTGAGAAAACCTTACATAGGTTTGACATATTATCTAACATGCCATATAATAGCCCTATAAAGAGCTAAAGGGAGGAGAAATCATGGGAGGTAATGAAATTCGCCGTTCCATGCCACTGTTTCCCATCGGGATTGTCATGCAGCTAACTGAATTGACTGCAAGGCAGATCCGGTATTATGAAGAGCATCAGTTGATTTCTCCCGCAAGAACAGATGGAAACCGTAGGCTATTCAGTTTAAACGATATCGACAGGCTCTTAGAAATCAAAGATCTCATTGAACGTGGCATCAATATGGCCGGGATCAAGGAAATCTTTTCTGTTAAACAAAAACAGATTGTTTCTGAGGAACTTGAAAAACAGGCAGAAAAAGCAAGGCGCGATTTAACCGATGACGAGTTGAGGAAAATGCTGCGGAGCGAATTACTCCAGGCAGGCAGATTTAACCGTTCATCGCTGCGTCAGGGTGATATGTCCCGATTTTTCAAATGAAAACGAACTTATACATTAGGAGGAAGAAAAGAATGTCAAAGTTTACAAGAGAAGATATTAAACGGTTGGCTAAAGAAGAAAACGTTAAATTTATTCGTTTGCAGTTCACTGATATTTTAGGAACCATCAAAAACGTGGAAATTCCTATCAGTCAGTTAGATAAGGCGCTTGATAATAAAATGATGTTTGATGGTTCTTCCATCGAAGGTTTTGTACGTATTGAAGAATCAGATATGCTATTATATCCGGATCTTGACACATGGGTGGTTTTCCCTTGGACAGCAGAAAAAGGCAAGGTGGCACGATTAATCTGTGACATCTACACTCCAGAAGGTAAACCATTTGAAGGGGATCCGCGTAATAACCTTCGCCGTCTTTTAGACGAAATGAAGGAGCTTGGCTTCACAAACTTCAATCTTGGACCTGAACCGGAATTTTTCCTTTTCAAATTGGATCAAGCAGGCGAACCAACTCTTGAATTGAATGACAAAGGCGGATACTTTGATTTGGCACCAACCGATCTTGGTGAAAACTGCCGCCGTGATATCGTGCTTGAGCTTGAAGAAATGGGCTTTGAAATCGAAGCTTCTCACCATGAAGTAGCTCCTGGACAGCACGAAATCGATTTTAAATATGCGGATGCATTAACTGCATGTGACCAAATTCAAACGTTCAAGCTTGTTGTTAAAACAATTGCCCGTAAGCATGGCTTGCATGCGACATTTATGCCAAAACCATTGTTCGGCGTAAACGGATCTGGAATGCACTGCAACCTTTCTTTATTTAGAAATGGCGAAAACGCATTTTATGACACTTCATCAGAACTTGAATTAAGTGAAACAGCTCGCCAATTTATTGCGGGAATCCTTAAGCACGCATCAGCATTTACAGCGGTAACGAATCCGACTGTTAACTCATACAAACGCCTTGTACCTGGCTATGAAGCACCTTGTTATGTAGCTTGGTCTGCAAGAAACCGTTCACCGCTAATTCGTATTCCAGCTTCACGCGGCCTAAGCACACGTGTGGAAGTACGAAGCGTTGATCCAGCAGCAAATCCATACCTAGCTATGGCTGTATTATTAAAAGCGGGCCTTGATGGAATTAAAAACAAATTAACTCCTCCGGCTCCAGTTGACCGCAATATTTATGTAATGAACAAGGAAGAGCGTGAAGCTGAAGGAATCGACGATCTTCCAGCAACACTTGCTCAAGCACTTGACCAACTTAAAAAGGATGAAGTCATCGTATCAGCACTTGGTGAGCATATCCTTGAACACTTCGTTGAAGCGAAGGAAATTGAGTGGGATATGTTCCGCACACAAGTTCATCCATGGGAACGCGAGCAATACATGAGCATGTACTAAAATCCTTTAACCCTTGATGCCATTGGCATTGAGGGTTTTTCTTGAATAAAAAGGAGGCTTAATTGAAATTAAGCCTCCTTTTTACTTTTTTAGTTATTAAATATCAATAATGCGGGTATCCACCATAAGGGTAATGACCATATGGCGGGTGGTATCCTACCGGATATCCAAAACCGTGGTGGTGGTGATGGTGGTATCCGTAATGATAGCCATATGGAGGGTAGCCATGATGCCATGGTCCGTGTCCATATCCCATTCCGAATGGCTGCTGATAAGTTGGAAACATATATGGGGGCATTTACTCACCTCTTTCTTTTTAGTCAATATACTTTATGTTATTGGTGCTGGGTTGGAGTTTGTCATAGTAAAAATGGGCGACAAATGAAAAGGCCTGTCAACAAGAATTGACAGGACCTCTCTTATTTTCCGCTGGTTCCTGGTTTTAAGACTTCAATCACCTTGATGACTGATTCACCACCAAACCCTGCAAGGATGGATAGGAACCCTACCTGGACGGGCGAGTCAGGTTCTGCATATAGGACAAGGAGGACTGCTGCAAAAGAGCCCATCAGCATTTCTAAAATAAATCCAGGGTAAAAAAATTTTTTTGTTCGGTACGGCATAATAAGTTTTCCGTTTTTCTCCACATGATTGCAAATACCGACCATTCCACCAATTATGATTGAGAAAGCAATGTTGATAAACATGAACTTCTCACACTCCTTAAGGCCTTCGTATTTTGTGACCTAAGGTAATTCGTGGTGTATATGTTCAGTATATGAAAAAAGTAAAAAATTAACATGAGTTAAAAATACTGAATTTTCAAAATAGTTATCTAGTACAAGTTAACTGTATAAATAGGCTTGAAAACAATAGAAGATGACTTTTTGAGTAGAAAGTAGCGAAAAATGGCAGGAATTATTGCCCTAGAGGGTTTTTAAAAGGTGATTTTTTATAAAATGGAAGGGTGTTTGGAATTACAAATAGAATATCAGGTTATTGAGGGAAGGGGTTTGAGTTTAGGGGGAAACATCAAAAATAAAAGTCAAATCAATAGGTGGGGTGGCTTTGGAAATTTTATGCTTCATAGGTTTAGTGAAAGACATTTTGCCTGTTCGATTGAGTGATTTTGTCTACCATAGATTTGATGAAAGACTTTTTCCCGCTCCAGCTGTGTCGTTTTGTCCATCATCCGGCTAATGAAGGACATTTATCCGCTTCACTTTAGAGATTTTGTTCTTAATGACGCTTATTAAAGACAATTCCTCGGATCGAGCGCAGGAAATGTCCAATAGAGCCATTTTATTGGACAGTTTGATCGCTCTTGAGTCAGGAAATGTCCAATAGAGCCATTGTATTGGACGTTTTGATCGCTCTTGAGCCAGGAAAGGTCCAATAGAGCTCTTTTATTGGACAGTTTGATCGGTCTTGAGTCAGGAAATGTCCAATAGACCCCGTATATTGGACTGTTTGATCGCTCTTGAGTCAGGAAATGTCCAATAGAGCTCTTTTATTGGACAGTTTGATCGCTTTTGAGTCAGGAAATGTCCAATAGAGCCATTTTATTGGACAGTTTGATCGCTCTTGAGTCAGGAAATGTCCAATAGAGCCATTTTATTGGACAGTTTGATCGCTCTTGAGTCAGGAAATGTCTAATAGAGCCATTGTATTGGACATTTTGTTCACTAGTGCGCCAGGAAATGTCCATAGGAGTTTAAATATTTTGTTCTATGAGAAATAGTTTATAGTAAATACCCCCACCAAAGAAGCAAGAAGTATAACTCCACAGTTTCCCATTCCATAATTTATTGTCCCCAAATTAAAAACACATAAAACAACTCTTAAATCAAAAAGAAAAAGACGTATGCCCATGCATACGTCCTTATCACTGAATCTCTGAATATCCCAAAATCGAATTAGTGAATATCCCTGTAAACTCCAATAACTTTACCCAAAATGGATACATTCCTAAGGATAATAGGATCCATTGTAGAGTTTTCAGGCTGTAAACGAATATAATCCTTTTCTTTAAAGAATCGTTTACATGTTGCTTCATCGTCCTCAGTCATTGCAACTACAATATCACCGTTATTTGCTGTCTTCTGCTGCTTTACGATGACGTAGTCACCGTCGAGAATTCCTGCCTCAATCATACTGTCTCCCATGATTTCAAGCATGAATACCTGCTCGTCTGCAGGTGCAAGTCTTTCTGGTAGAGGGAAGTATTCCTCGACATTTTCAATTGCAGTAATGGGCTGGCCAGCAGTAACCTTACCAACGATAGGCACATTGATAACATTATTGCGTGGGATATGGATGTTTTCATCTAGGTCAAGGATTTCGATTGCCCTTGGTTTAGTAGGGTCGCGCCTAATCAATCCTTTGCTTTCAAGCCTTGCCAGATGGCCGTGTACAGTGGAGCTTGAAGCCAGTCCGACTGCCTCGCCAATTTCGCGTACGGAGGGTGGATAACCCTTTTGCTTTACTTCACCTTTAATAAACTCAAGGATATCCTGCTGCCGCTTAGATATTTTTGCCATAGTAGGTTGCACCTCGTTTGTCTGGTTAATGTTGACTTAATTATAGCATGTTCGCCAATTTTATACAAACATAAGTTCGAATATATAGTTGACACGAAACAAACGTTCGGTTTATAATCAAATTAATAAAAGCGAACGTACATTCGGAATAGGGGTGCAGGAACATGAAAAAATTGTGGAATAAATATTCTTATGCTATTATTCTAATTTCTTTAAGCTGTGTTTCAGCTTTGCTATTATCACTTAATATGGATTCTTCCAATAATGACAAGTTTTTGAAGGTTACAGTCTCTGAAGGCGACTCTCTATGGAAGATTGCCGATCAATACACAGAAGATAACTCTTTATCGAAAGAACAATTTGTCAGTTGGGTAAAAAAGCACAATGAAATGAGCGGAGATCAAATTTTCCCCGGTCAAAAATTAGTGGTACCTGTTAAGGAAGAAGTATTTTCTTCGGGTGAACTGGCAAGTGCGGCAGGAGAATAAATCGAATAGAAAGCGAGCTGCAATATAGCTTATGAATGCAATTATTTACTGCAGGGTAAGCACGACAAAGGAAACTCAGGAAACCTCATTGCAACGGCAGGAAGAAGAGCTAATCCAGCTTGCGAATCAAAATAGCTTTCATATAGCTTCTGTGATTAAAGAACAGGCGAGTGGCTATGAACTGGACAGGGATGGTATTCTCGAGCTTCTTGACCAAATAAAAAATGATGATATTCAGGCGGTTTTAATTCAGGATGAAACAAGGCTGGGAAGAGGGAATGCAAAGATTGCCCTTCTGCACTGTATATTGAAGGAAGAAATCAAGCTCTACAGCATTTCGCACAACGGAGAGCTGCAGCTGTCAGAATCGGACTCGATGGTGCTGAAAATTGTGGGAATGGTGGAAGAGTACCAAAGGAAATTGCATAATATCAAAATTAAGCGTGGAATGAGGCGTGCCGTTAAGAACGGCTATAAACCACAAAACAATCTTAAGGACCAGGGTGAAGCGGCAGAGAGAAAATTGAGATACCGATTGAAGAAATTGTTCGCTTGAAAAAGAACGGCTTAACCTTTGCCGAAATCGCTGTTACTTTAAAGGGATTTGGCTACCAGGTTTCCAAGGCGACAGTACATAGAAGGTACCAGGAATATATGGAAACGATAGAAGAGTAAACCTTTTGGCTTGTCAAAAGGTTTTTTTTTGTAAAATCAGGTGTCTTATTTATAATGGATTACAAAACATGAGTAAGTCTGATGAAGAATAATACGTTTTTATTATAATAAACGAGAAAGAAGGGATAAGCATGCTTTCAAAAGAAAAAATGGCAAGAATTAATGAACTGGCGAAGAAAGCAAAGGGTGCAGGTCTTTCTGCTGAAGAAGCAAAAGAACAATCACAGCTTAGAAAAGAGTATTTGGAGACATTCAGATCTTCGATGCTCGATACTTTAACAAATACAAAATTTGTTGATCCAGAAGGCACAGATGTTACCCCTGAGAAAATTAAACAGCGGAAATTGAATAACAAACTTCATTAAGAGATTCAGGAGTACAGCCACTGTATTCCTTTTATTTTTTGTTTCTCTTCATAAAGACTAACAATTTGTGTCAAAATAATAAACAGACTGCCTTTTAAACGCTCTTTATAGTCACATTTGTTGTATTAATCCCTGCAGAACTATAATATAAGAATGTAATCAATATCCAAGGATTTAAGAGAGGATGTAGTATATGTTTGAAACTGTTGATGCATTATCAGTAACTTCTATTCGTACTTTATCGATCGATGCGATTGAAAAGGCGAATTCCGGGCATCCAGGAATGCCAATGGGCGCGGCTCCAATGGCTTATACTTTATGGACTCGTTTTATGAATCATAACCCAAAGAATCCAAAATGGTTCAACCGTGACCGTTTTGTTTTATCTGCTGGACATGGATCCATGCTACTATACAGCTTGCTGCATTTATCTGGTTATGACGTTTCAATGGATGATTTAAAGGAATTCCGCCAATGGGGTAGCAAAACTCCAGGACATCCAGAATATGGCCACACTGATGGCGTAGAAGCGACAACAGGTCCACTTGGCCAGGGTATCGGAATGGCTGTTGGGATGGCAATGGCAGAACGCCATGTTGCCGGAGTTTACAATAAAGAAAAATTTGAACTGATCAACCACTTTACATATGGCGTTTGTGGTGACGGCGACTTAATGGAAGGTGTTTCAGCTGAGGCAGCTTCACTTGCAGGCCACTTGAAATTAGGAAGACTCGTTGTATTATATGATTCAAACGATATCTCACTTGATGGCGACCTTTCCCAATCATTTTCAGAAAGCGTCAAAGAAAGGTTCCTTTCATATGGCTGGCAATACATCCGTGTAGAAGATGGCAATAATCTTGATGAAATTGCCCGCGCATTGGAAGAAGCGAAAACCGACCTTGACCGCCCAACTATGATTGAGGTAAAAACCGTTATCGGCTATGGCTCACCAAATAGAGCTGGAACGTCAGGAGTACATGGTGCCCCGCTTGGAGCTGACGAATTAAAGCTAACGAAGGAAGCTTATAAGTGGACCTTTGATGCAGACTTCCATGTACCTGAGGAAGTTTATGACCATTTCAAAAAACAGATTGTTGAAAATGGCGAGAAAAAAGAAAAAGAGTGGAATGACCTGCTGGATCAATACAAGAAAGAATATCCAGAGTTGGGCAGCCAGCTTGAACAAGCATTGAAAAATGAACTTCCTGAAGGCTGGGACAAGGATATCCCTGTATATGCAGAAGGAAAGAGCCTTGCAAGCCGTGCTTCTTCAAGCGAAGTACTGAATGGCATCGCAAAAAACCTTCCTACTTTTATTGGAGGCTCTGCTGACTTAGCCGGTTCAAATAAAACATTGATTAAAGGGACTTCAGATTTCATGCCAGGTTCATATGATGGCAAAAACATCTGGTTCGGTGTCAGGGAATTTGCAATGGGTGCTGCTCTAAACGGAATGGCTCTTCATGGAGGAATTAAAGTATTCGGCGGAACATTCTTTGTGTTCTCTGATTATCTTCGTCCGGCTATCCGTCTTGCAGCATTGATGGGACTGCCTGTCACATATGTGTTCACACATGACAGCATTGCTGTCGGTGAAGATGGCCCAACACATGAGCCTGTCGAACAACTTGCCGCTTTAAGAGCAATGCCGAACCTGTCAATCATCCGTCCTGCAGATGGAAACGAAACGGCGGCTGCCTGGAAATTGGCTGTTGAGTCAACGAACAAACCAACTGCACTTGTATTGACTCGCCAAGATTTACCTACAATCAAGGATACGGATAAAAATGCGTATGATGGCGTTTCAAAAGGTGGTTATGTGATTTCACCTGCTGGCAAAGAAACAGCCGATGCATTATTACTTGCTTCCGGTTCTGAGGTTGGGTTAGCGGTAGACGCTCAAAAAGCACTGGAAAGTGAAGGGATTCATGTAGCTGTTGTAAGCATGCCTTCATGGGATCGCTTTGAAGCACAATCGAAGGAATACAAGGAATCGGTTCTTCCAAAATCCGTGAAAAAGCGCCTTGCAATCGAAATGGGAGCTTCTCTAGGATGGCACAAATACACTGGTGATGAAGGTGACGTTCTGGCGATCGATCATTTCGGTGCTTCAGCACCTGGAGAAAAAATTATGGAAGAGTTCGGCTTCACTACTAAAAACGTGGTAGCCCGCTTAAAGGCTTTGCTTTAATAATATAAAAGTAGAAGCTCCTGTTCACTTGAACAGGAGCTTTTAATTTTTCCGAAAAAAACCGTTGACTTTTTCTGGGATTTATTCCGGCGCCGGCGTGACAATGACTCTATTACTACGCTATAATAAAATAAATAGTTAGAAAGTTATGAATTCGACAAAAAAAGCGAAAGTTTTTGCCGTGTTAAGACAAATCTTTTGAGCTTGGTTTCTTATAATGAGAAAAAGAGGATTGCCAACGAAGGAGAGATTGTGGTGAGAAAATATCGGCTATATTTAATAGAAGATGAATTTGCTGCCCATTACTTCGGAAGAGAGCGCATGTTTTATCAATTGTTTCGTGAAAATGAATATTCTAACGGCGAGCTGAAAACTATTATTGAAAAACAGATAAACTATATCACAAAACCTCTTCCTGTTCTGCGGATCCATCAGCTCATTCAGAAGAAGCTGGCCAGGAAAAAGGATTTAAAGCTGACAATGGCATATATTCGATTGAAATTAACGGAAACCTAAGCCTGGCAACGATGGAATTGAGAGAGGATTCCATTATCGTTGAAGGGGTTGGAAGCTATGAAGCAGAGACGGTTTTCTTTGAAGTACTGCGCAAATGCGAGGCTTCTTTTTTAGCTGTCGATCTTGAAAAAAACCGCTTCGGCTGGCTAAAGCCAATTAAGGAAAGAAAATTTGTGTAATTAAGAGCAGATATTGTATAATTACGTTTGGTCTAGTACACTGTATGATAGACAACATGAAGGAGGAAATATAAATGGGTATGTACATTCTAGTTGGTGTATTGGCATTAGTTGTCGGTATAGCACTAGGATTTTTCATTGCTCGCCGTTACATGATGAGCTATTTGAAGAAAAATCCGCCAATCAATGAGCAAATGCTAAAAATGATGATGATGCAAATGGGTATGAAGCCATCACAGAAGAAAATCAACCAAATGATGTCAGCTATGAACAAACAATCAAAATAAGATAATCCTTTTTTGGACAAGGGTATTACTCTTATTTTCAAACGAAAACCACCGTTTCTGTAAAAAAACAGAAAGGTGGTTTTTTTGTTGTTATTTTTAAATTAACTTACAAGGTACACTTATTGGACATCAAAAGTGTAAGTGAGTTGATATTTAAAAATACCTGTATACCGTTCGCCTTCTACTAATGCAAATAAAGCGATGCGACTAACATCATTATAAACAAAAGTGAAGCTGTCCCCTGGCTCTACAGTTCGTGCTGCAGGTGCTGGCCCACTATTTAAGATAACTAGTACGTTAAAACCTGCGTTACTTGTATTTTCAAAAGAACCAGCTACAGTAGCCTCAATATCAGGATCTACAATTAACACTACATTACCTTCACCTTGAAAAGTACTACCAGCTACAGTGGTACAATTTTCAAAAGTAAGTGTTTTAGGTTTTGTAGAGTTCGGACGTGATGGACACTTACATTCGCATCCATGATTCTTACACTTACATGACATTATTTATCATCCTTCCACATTTTTTTTGAAATACAATTTATAATACGAGCTTTTGTTTGGAATGCTTGGACAAATTGGAAATAAGAAAAAGTGGGCTTTTACGGGACGCTAAAAAGCACTGATATTAATAATTTATAATCTTTATTATTTTTTAAAAATTTGATAAAATAAGTTTTCGATGGCTTGGATAGTTTTTCCTGTTTGTGTTTGTTTTCACATACATACACAGATAAAAAGGCATCTGGAGATACTGAAGTGTCGGAGGCAGGGAAATGAAAATATTTTTAGATTTAAAGTGGTTTTTCCAACAAGAAAAAGGCCTATCTTTCTGGGATCGGCATGCTATTATTCGTAGCACTCCTTCAGCTTATTCCGCCAAAGGTAATTGGAATTATTGCTGACCATATCAAGGAGGGCACGCTGACAAAGACCATTCTGTTTCAGTGGATTGGCGTTTTAGCGGCTGTCGCGCTTGCTATGTACATTCTCCGGTTTTATTGGAGAATAATGATATTTGGCTCTGCAGTGAAGCTTTCCAGGCTGCTAAGAAATCGTCTTTATCAGCATTTTACGACGATGTCGCCGGCTTTTTACCAAAAGCGCAGGATTGGGGATTTGATGGCGCATGCCACAAATGACCTGAGTGCGATTCAACAAACGGCGGGGGTAGGAGTGCTGACACTGGTCGACTCTATATCTACCGGTGGTTTTGTTATTCTGGCGATGGCTTTTACGATCAGCTGGAAGTTAACGCTGATCTGCTTGATTCCGATGCCAATTATGGCGATGCTGACGAGCTGGTTTGGAGGCATGCTGCATAAGACCTTCCATAAAGCACAGGAAGCTTTTTCTTCATTAAATGATAAAACGCAGGAAAGTATTACGGGCATAAAGGTCATCAAGACGTTTGGACAGGAAAAAGAAGACATAGAAGACTTTAGAAAACAGTCCGAGGATGTTGTTCAAAAAAATTTGGTCGTCGCAAAAATCGATTCCTTGTACGACCCGACCATATCCATTATCGCAGCAATTTGTTTTTTCCTATCGATTTCCTTCGGGGCAAAATATGTTCTGAACGGTGAATTAACAATCGGGGAATTAATTTCTTTTACTACATATCTCGGTTTATTGATCTGGCCGATGCTGGCTTTTGGCTGGCTCTTCAATATTGTTGAACGCGGCCGTGCTTCCTATGACCGTGTCGATGCGCTCCTTAATGAGAAGGTAGACATTCAGGACTCAGAGGGTGCGCTAAACGTAGTGCCAAGCGGGGACATCCAATATGAAATTGAGGAATTTACCTATCCGGGTGAAACCGAACCTGTATTAAAGGATGTTTATTTTTCACTCGGGCAGGGAGAAACACTGGGGATCGTAGGCAAAACAGGTGCTGGTAAAACGACACTCCTGAAAATGTTAATCCGAGAATTTAATAACGCAAAAGGAGTTATATATTTCGGAGAAAAGCCTATTCAGGAATATAAAGTAGAAAAACTGAGAGAAGCGATCGGCTATGTTCCTCAGGACCATTTTTTATTCTCGGCAACGATTGCTGAAAATATTGCTTTTACAAACCCAAAGGCGCCTAAGGAAGAAATTCAGCAGGCAGCAAAGCTTGCGAATATTCATGCTGATATCGAGCAATTTACCGATGGCTATGAAACGATTGTCGGAGAGCGGGGAGTTTCATTATCCGGAGGCCAAAAGCAGAGGATTTCGATTGCACGCGCGCTTTTAATGAACCCTGAGGTATTAATCCTTGATGATTCACTATCGGCTGTCGATGCGAAAACCGAGGAGGCAATCCTGTCAGCGCTCAAACAAAATCGGAGTGGCAAGACAACGATCATTACTTCGCACCGTTTAAGTGCGATTCAGCACGCCAACCTGATCATTGTGTTAGAGGATGGAAAGATAACAGAACGCGGTACACATGAAGAATTGATGATTTCCGGTGGCTGGTATAAGGAAATGTATTTACGCCAGCAGCTTGAAGAGCTGGTCGAGCATGGAGGACACTAAAATGGAAAAAACAGAAGTACTGTCAGAAAGGGACCAAAGAAAAATCCTTTTCCGGCTTCTATCCTATACAAAACCGCATAAAAAAGGGATCATCCTAGCTTTTAGCCTGCTGCTGTTAACCACGCTGGCAGATATCGTCGGCCGATCCTTGTAAAAATGTTTATTGATGATCATCTAACACCGGGAAAATTGGATTTCAAACCGCTGCTTCTTCTCGGCTCAGCCTATATGGGTATCCAGGTCCTTAAAGTGTTTATCCTTTACTATCAGCTTGTAAAGTTTCAGGAACTCGCCCTTTTTATTATCCAGCAGCTGAGGATTGATGTTTTTTCAAAGGTACAGCCCTCGGTCTCAAATATTTTGACCGCACGCCTGCCGGCAGTATCGTATCAAGGGTAACAAATGATACGGAAGCGATCAAGGATATGTTTGTGACAGTGCTGGCAACGTTTATCCAAAGCGGATTTTTGCTTGGCGGCATCCTGATCGCCATGTTCATTCTTAACGTCAAGCTTGCACTGCTATGCGTAGTATTTGTACCGATTGTCCTAACTGTTATGAATTTATATCGGAAATACAGTTCCCGTTATTACCTTGATATGCGCGAAAGGCTCAGCCAGCTGAATGCAAAGCTTGCCGAATCGCTATCAGGAATGTCCATTATCCAGGTGTTTCGCCAGGAGAAGCGTCTTCGAAATGAGTTTGAAGAGATTAATGATAAGCATTATAAGGCAGGGATGAAAAATATTAATATTGATAGTTTACTGCTTCGACCGGCGATTGATCTCATTTATGTTTTCGGGTTGAGCCTTGTTTTAAGTTATTTCGGAATTACTTCTCTAACCGATACAGTAAAAATAGGTGTTCTTTACGCATTCATCAACTATTTAGACCGTTTCTTTGAACCAGTCAACCAAATGATGATGAGGCTTTCACTATACCAGCAGGCAATTGTCGCTGGATCGCGGGTATTTAAGCTGTTGGATGAAGACAGCCTTGCACCGGCGCAAACGGTAAAACAGCCAGTTAATATTGAAAAAGGAAAAATTGAATTCAAAAATCTTTCGTTTTCCTATGATGGAAAAAGAGACGTGCTGAAGGATATATCGTTTACAGCCAATCCAGGTGAAACGGTCGCGCTTGTTGGCCATACCGGCAGCGGCAAAAGCTCTATTATTAATTTACTGATGCGCTTTTATGAGTTCGAACGCGGGCAAATATTAATTGACGGAGTATCGATTCAGAACCATTCGGAGGAAGAACTTCGGGAAAAAATGGGGCTGGTCCTGCAGGATCCGTTCTTATTTTTCGGAACCGTAAAGGATAATATCCGCCTGCACAAAACGGATATATCAGACGAAAAGGTGGTTGAAGCGGCACAATTTGTTCAGGCAGATTCCTTCATCGAGCGCCTTGAAGACAGCTATGACCATAAGGTAGTCGAAAGAGGAGCCACTTTTTCAAGCGGGCAGCGCCAATTGATTGCCTTTGCGAGGACGATTGCGGCGAATCCGAAGATCCTTGTTCTTGATGAAGCGACAGCAAACATCGATACAGAAACAGAAGAAGCGATTCAGACCGCACTTGAAAAAATGCGGCGCGGAAGAACGACGATTGCCATCGCCCATCGCTTGTCAACGATCCAGGATGCCGATTTGATTCTGGTTCTGCATCAAGGGGAAATTGTAGAGAGGGGAACACACCAGGAGCTCCTTGCTCAAAGAGGCTTATATCATAAGATGTTCTTACTGCAAAATGGGTCCGTTGAGAGGCTCGAGGATGCAGTAAACTAGATTTCCAGATAAAAAGGAGCGGTGAATTTCGATAGGGATTCACTGCTTTATCTTTTTTGGCTAATAAGAAAGTATAAACTTTCGCAAGTTTATACTTTCTTATCACGCATAAGGGCAACTACCCCTCTGTCTTCGCCCAAAAAGGCTTGCCAATCGGAGAGTTTTCTTTAAGAGAGACTAAATGGGAGAATAGCTGTTTATGGCTTAGGGGAATTGGTTATGTTGGAAATGAGGCTGGGGAGTCGAATACTAAAGTCGGGAAGGGGAGAAGTGCATGAATAAAGAGACACTTGAAACATATTGTTCAAAACTTCCGGGAGCTAAATACGATTATCAGCAAGATTGGGAAGTCGATCGATATCTGGTCGGAGGTAAAATGTTTGCGATGATCGGCGGAGATTCCCAGGGAAAACCAATCATTACATTAAAATGTGATCCAAATCGATCTGAAGAATTAAGAGAAAATTATGAGGGGATTATTCCTGGATACTATATGAATAAAGCCCATTGGAACTCGATATATTATGATGCAAATATTCCAACTGAATTAATGGAAAATCTCATCTCACATTCTCATTCATTGGTATTTCATAAACTGCCTAAAAAAGTACAGAACGAAATTGAGTCGGGTGGCGGATTATAAGTTTATGAGCAGTGGCTTTCGAAAGGAATTCATTACTTTTTTATTTTATACAACCTTTTGATTTCTCGGATAGTCAATTTGTATTAATAGAGGCGAACCGTATCATAAGTAAAAGAGATCGAATAGTCTTAGTTGTTTTTGGAATCAACGTATTATAAAAAAGGATGGATCTAGGCTCCATCCTTTTTTGAATGCATTAATTATAATTGATAGACTTCATGATGTTCGTGAAAGCGCCAAGAACTTCTGGATACAAATAGGTGTCATCAATGTGGTCGGTAAATTTTATCAATTGATTATCCACCTTTAACACAATAATCTCTTCCGTAAAATCCTTATCTTTTACGATTAAATGCAATTTCACTTCTGCATCTGTTCCGGTAAACGGATTAGCTCCATCAAAATCCTTTGGTTCACCCGGTGCCGTTTTTAAGAATTCAACTGCCTTTCTCCAACCTTTGCCAGGTTACTATCAGGGCTTAACATTTTAACAGATAACCAATCGCCTGCAGCTTCTTTATTAGTAGAAGTAATCACTTCAGAATCGCCATCGCCAAGGCGTAATTCATAATTACTAGGTATATCAAGGGTATAACCCTTTTTACTTCTATAGGTTCCATTTGTAAAAACAAAAGGGACATACCCAAACATAATACCTGTTTCAACCTTTGTCCGGCCTTTTTGTCAATCACTGTAATTTCAAAGGTGAGATCCTTAAGATCTGTTATCCCGTGCATCGTATTAAATTCATTAAGATTCATTTCTGCACTTGAGATGTTATCACCAGTAAAAACAGTTTCACGAATATCACCAGTGCTTAGGGCCACTGTTACGTGAGCTGCTTCCTCATATAATCTGAAAGAAAAAGTATCGAAGCCATTTAAATGTTTTGGATCCGTTTTAAAATTTCTTCCTTTATTTAAATCCCCTGATTGACTATATTTTCCTTCGATATCAGTAAAGGTAAAGTCTATTAAAGTAGGAATCATCTTTTGTAAATGTTCATATTTTGAGTGAAGTTGATCATACATAGGACTTGTTATCAGGTCTTTTTCCATGCTGTCTTTAAATAAAACATCGATTTCATTTTGTAATGGAATCGCTTTAATATAATTCTGGATATCTAAATCCGCTTTCAATTGATCTAGTGCCATATGGATGGAAACAGGGTATAAAGCTTTTAGTCTGGCTTGTTCCGCAGAACCCTTAAAATGACTACGAATGCTTTCCCTGGTTGTTTCACCATACACACGATCAAGCAAATTGGCCTGTTTTTTAATTTCAAGTGATAATTCATGATAATATTTTTCTGTCACATCATCCATGATAGTAGCGGCTAATCGATTATTTAGCTGATTTTTCTTTTTCTCAATTTTTAGTCCAGCATTAATCGCATCAATATAAGCGACAGCTCTTCCTACTTTATTTGGTGTTGTACTGATAAACAAATTCACGTTTTTTTCTAATCGAGTTTGAAAGTCAGTTTTTGTTTTACCTTTAGGAAGCTTTGCTACAGCCGAAAGCGCCTTTTGGTAAGCAAGTTTTGCACCATTATAATAGTTCCATGGAATCGTCTTCCCATTCCCGGTTCCTTCCACCGAAATTGCCCATTTTAGAGAACCTGCATAACTTTCTGCAGACCTTACTAATTGTTCTGGACTAGTAAAAGAGGATGCATTAGCAGGTATTTGATTTGAAAATAATATTGCTGACAGTGCTAGAGCAGGTAAAGCTTTTCCCCATTTCATACGTTTACCCCTTTTTCAAAAAGATTCATTATTTAATTAATTTCACACCAATCTTTAATATATTAAATTTAGTTGTACATTTGAATAGGTAAAGATAGGTATTTCTAAGAAGTTTATCATGTAAAATCAAATATAAAAGCCTCCTAAATCTTCTTAAGGATAATTTTACGTTTAAAATCTCTCAAATGGATATATTAATATACATAATCATTTAAGGAGGCTTTTTAACGTGGAGAAACTACTTCAGAATCAGGTTGCTTTAGTTACAGGGGCAGGCTCAGGGATAGGAAGGGCAGCTGCTATAAAGCTTGCTCAAAATGGGGGAAAGATTGCTTTAGTAGATTTGCATAAAGAAAACGTGGAAGAAGTTAAAAATCAAATTGAAAAAATGGGCAGTGAAGCACTCGTTTTGGAAGCCAACGTTTCACACCCGGATGAAGTTGAAAACTGTTACAAAAGAACCATTGATCAGTGGGGGAGACTGGATGTAGTCTTCGCTAACGCTGGAATAAATGGGGAAGTTAGGCCGATTGAAGACTTGGAGCCGAGTGAATGGGACTTGACCATTTCCAATAACTTAACGAGTACCTTTTTAACTGTTAAATATGCCATTCCACATTTGAAGACAAACGGGGGAAGTATAATTATTACTAGTTCCATTAATGGGAACAGGATCTATAAGAACATTGGAATGTCTGCGTATAGTACATCCAAAATTGGCCAGATGGGCTTTGGGAAAATGGCAGCGCTTGAGCTTGCTAAGTATCGTATTAGAGTCAACATTATCTGCCCAGGTGCGATAGAAACAAATATCGGTCAAAACACATGGCAAGAACAAGAGGAATTGAAAAAAGTGCAAATCCCTATCGAATATCCCGAAGGAAACCAGCCGTTGGAACACAAATCAGGAAAACCCGAACAAGTCGCCGACCTAATACTATTTCTTGCTTCAAGCCAATCCAACCACATTACGGGTACTGAAATCTTTATTGACGGGGCGGAATCCCTTTTATAAAAAAACAGTACCAATAAAAAAATGTCCACGTAAAGTGGACATTTTTTTTATTGGTACTGCTATAAACACTAAAGAACTAGGAGTCTTCTTTTCTTGGCATGTTTAAGTACGCAATAAGGATTTATAAATGGAATGCAGTTACAAAGAGTTTAGAACGACGGTGATAAGGTAAAGTCACTCCTTTAAACAGGGGGGATTTTGGGGGCAGAAAAAGTAAAGTAAACTACTATTTTTTTGCAGGGTATATCCAAAAAACTATTCTCTTGATGATACGATGAATTCGTAAATGTACCATATTTGAGTAGGTTCATGGTGTGCGAAGAGAACTGCATCTTGGTCTAATTTTTAGTCGGGGGATGTCATATTCTATTATCAAAATATTTTAAAAAAAGAATTGAAAAAGCGCTTTCATGAGTTTATACTATAACTAAACCGGTTTACTAAACCGGTTTAGTAAACGAATGACACCGAGAAAGGAGGTAATCAGGAATGAGAAAAGTGATAATCCCATTAAATGCGTTTGATCAGAACTTAGTGAAAGAACAAGGGCACGCACACTTTGTACACTTCATAAAAGAGATCGATGCCCAAGGAATAGAAATTCGTAAAGAATTACTTACACCAAGAGATTATCCCCTCTCACAACTTAACCAGGTTATTCGTGAAAATGAACTGTACACAGTCTTTTCTGCACCAGTTGAGCTGTGGGGCGAAGACGGAAAATTGAACCAGGAACCACTGAATGAAGTCGTCGCTGAAGTTCACCAATTAAATGCTCAAATTCTCAAGCTGCCACTAGGACATTATCAAAACGGTCAATCAGAGTTAAGCGAAGTCAACGAATTCATTAATCAGATACCAGAAGGAACGAAATTGATGATTGAAAATGATCAAACTCTTCATGGTGGAAACATTCAGTATCTTAAACTATTTTTTGAAAGCGCTTTAAAAGAAAACGTAGACGTAGCTATGACGTTTGATATTGGGAATTGGGTGTTCACAGATGAGGATGTAATTGAGGCTGCGGACCAGTTGAAGCCTTATGTGCAATACGTGCACCTGAAGCATGTTGATAAACAGGGAACAAAACTGGTCACGTTACCAATGCCACTTGATAAGAAAAACGAGATACTACAGTTATTTCCGAACCATTTGCCAATTGCTTTCGAGTTCCCACTGGAATTGGATCATACAGCGAAGAGATATGTTGACTACTTTAGTAAAGATGATCAGGAGGCAGTGACATGGAGCAATTAGATGTAGTAACTTTTGGCGAAGCAATGGCGATGTTTATTGCCGACGAGCCAGGGAGATTACATGAGGTTCTGCACCACACGAAAGCGTTGGCGGGAGCGGAAACGAATACAGCGATAGGCTTTGCACGCCTTGGATTGAACAGTGGGTGGGTCAGCAAGGTTGGGAACGATTCGTTTGGAAAATTCATCGTTCGCCATCTTCAAAAAGAAAAAGTGAACATTGAACAGGTTTTAGTGGATGATCGCTATCCAACAGGGTTCCAGCTTAAATCGAAGGTACTTGAAGGAGATCCAGAAGTCGAGTATTTCCGCAAAGGATCCGCAGCTAGCTATATAAGTGTTGAAGATTTCAACGAGGAATACTTCCGGTCAGCGAATCATTTGCACATGACGGGGATACCACTTGGGATTTCTCAGCACACAAGAGCTTTTGCCCAGCATGCGTTGTCATTTATGAAAAATGCGGGAAAATCGGTCTCATTTGATCCGAATTTAAGGCCGACATTGTGGAGGTCGCAAGAAGAAATGATTGCGGTTACAAACAGTGTAGCGTTCCAGGCCGATACCTTTTTACCAGGTATTCATGAAGGAGAAATTTTAACAGGGAATGACAAACCTGAGGACATTGCGAAGTTTTACTTAGAGCAAGGTGTGAAGCAGGTAGTAGTTAAACTAGGTGGAGAAGGCGCTTATTATCAGACGCAAACAAAGCAGGGTACGATCAAGGGATACCATGTAGAAGAAATTGTTGATACAGTAGGGGCAGGAGACGGATTTGCCGTTGGTGTAGTCAGCGCGTTATTAGAAGGATTGTCTATCGAAGAGGCTGTCAAAAGAGGAAATGCCATTGGGGCGCTAGCCATTCAGTCACCGGGTGACAGTGAAGGCTATCCAACCCGCGAAAGATTAGTAAAATACATGAACCAACAACTAAATGAGGTGAAATAATATGCAAAAAACACTTGCAAAGTCGCGCTGGTATTATATGATTCCGATCGTTTTTATTACTTATAGTCTTGCTTATCTTGATCGTGCTAACTACGGTTTCGGTGCTGCGGGCGGAATGGCAGCAGATTTGGATATTACAGCAGGAATGTCGTCATTATTAGGTTCATTATTTTTCCTAGGGTACTTCTTTTTCCAAATTCCAGGAGCGCATTACGCGGAAAATAAGAGCGCGAAAAAGCTGATTTTCTGGTCATTGATTCTGTGGGGCGGACTTGCCAGTACAACTGGTTTAATCAGTAATGTAAAACTACTAATTGTCATTCGCTTTATGCTTGGAGTTGTAGAAAGTGCGGTTATGCCATCTATGCTTGTCTTTTTGAGCCACTGGTTCACAAAAGCTGAGCGTTCACGTGCAAACACATTCTTAATTTTAGGTAACCCTGCAACCGTATTATGGATGTCAATTTTATCAGGTTATTTAATTAATTCAGTTGGTTGGAGATGGATGTTCATCTTTGAAGGACTTCCAGCTGTTATCTGGGCATTCATATGGTGGAAAATGGTGAACGATGAGCCGAAGGATGCAAAATGGTTAACAAGCCAGGAAAAAGCTGATTTAAAAGAACAGTTAGAAAAAGAACAACAAGGTATTATGCCGGTTAAAAACTATGCAGAAGCGTTTAAATCTAAAACAGTTATTTTACTAGCATTGCAGTATGCGTTTTGGAGCATTGGGGTTTATGGATTTGTTATGTGGCTGCCATCAATTATTAAAGCAGCACCCAATATGGACATCGTAACTACAGGTTGGTTAGCTTCTGTACCTTACGTTTTAGCGATTATCGGAATGTTAAGCGCATCTTATTTCTCCGATAAAACTCTAAACCGAACGGGATTTGTATGGCCGTTCCTATTGATTGGAGCGATTGCTTTCTACGCTTCTTATCTAGTAGGTACAAGCAATTTCTGGTTATCGTTTATATTATTAGTCATTGCCGGTGGAGCGATGTATGCACCATATGGTCCGTTTTTTGCAATCATTCCGGAAATTCTGCCACGTAATGTTGCGGGTGGAGCGATGGCGCTAATCAACAGTATGGGCGCTTTAGGTTCATTTGCTGGTTCTTACGCTGTTGGATATTTAAATGGAAGTACGGGCGGTTTCGGGGCTTCTTACATTTTCATGGCAGGATCATTATTGTTATCAGCAATCCTGACACTGGTTGCGGTTAAGGGAAGCAAATCAACTGCAGCTGTTTCTAAAAAAAGCGCTTAACGAACCAGGGAAGGGTTCATTAAGCGGCCAGTAAAAATTAGCAAATATCATTATATCATTTTCGTAATTGAAAAAATAGGGAGAGATTGTAATGGGTATTGAGGAAATAAAGAAAAGGCGGATCGTGGCAGTAATTCGGCATGCTAAGCCAGATACCATTATTCCTATTGCCCATGCATTATACGCGGGTGGGGTATCAGCTCTTGAGATTACGATGGAGACACCAAGAGCAATTCAAGTAATAGAAGCATTGAGGTCGGAATTTACGAATGAGGTGCTTGTCGGGCCGGAACTGTTCTGGATGGCGAAACAGCAAGAGCGGCCAGTCATGTCAGGGGCACAGTTCGTTTTTTCACCAACTGTTAATAAAGAAACAATTCAAATGACAAAAAGATACGGAGTCATCAGCGTTCCAGGAGCGATGACGCCAACCGAGATTTTGACCGCTTATGAAGCAGGAGCTGATTTGATTAAAGTATTCCCGGCGCATGTGTTAGGGCCAGCTTATTTCAAAGCAGTGGCAGGACCGATTCCTCACATCCCGTTGATGCCCACGGGCGGAATTGATGTCGACAACATCGTGGATTATTTTAAAGCGGGAGCGGTGGCTGCCGGAGTTGGAAGTACATTGGTGGATGCCAGCCGTGAAATTTCGGATGAAAACCTGCTTCGTTTGACGAATAAAGCATGTCTTTTTATCGATAAAGTGCAGGGTTTGGAACGATAAGAGCTAAAATTGGGTCCTCTAAACGTCATCCGGTTAGAGGACTTTCTATCAAGCCGTTATACAGCTAGATAAATCTGACAATCATCGGTAAAATAGAAGGTAACTAATGAAGCAAGAGGAAGAGCGCTTATGAAAAGAACAACAATGGCTGATGTTGCCCATGAAGCTGGAGTTTCGAAAAGTACCGTCTCACAATATTTAAACAAACGGTATGAATATATGGGTGAAGAAACGAAGGAGAAGGTTAGGGTCGCGATTGAAAAATTAGGGTATCAGCCTAACTCTATCGCAAGAAGCTTGAAGCAAAAGCGTACGTCACTTATTGGGATTATTGTCGGCAATATCATGCACGGCATTTCGACTGAGGTGTGCCGCGCAATCGAGGATTATTGCCAAGAACGCGGGATGCATGCCATTGTGTGTAATTCCTATGACGATGGTGATAAAGAAAAAAACTATATTGAGATGTTAAGGGCGAGGCAAGTAGATGGCTTAATTATTTTTCCAACTGGCGAAAATGTTGAGCTGTATAAGCAAATGGAGAAAGAAAACTTTCCAATCGTGTTTGTCGACCGAAAAGTGGACGGCGTTAACGTGAATACGATTGTCGTGGATAATAGAGAGGCGACATATCTCGCTGTGGATCATTTAATCTCTAATGGCCATCAGGAAATTGCCATGGTCACTCCGCCGTTGACAATTTATCCGCGGATAGAGCGCGTGAAAGGGTATCAGGAATCGCTTAAAGATCACGGTATTTCTTTTTCTGAGAAAAATTTAATCTCGGCTAAGATCGCTGAAATTGTTGGAGAGTTAGAGGCTTTATTTACAAAAAATAATCCCCCAACTGCATTAGTTGCCGGAAATGACTTATCTTTTCTCGAAGTCATGAAATTTATGAAGAAAAATGGAATTCGCGCGGGTGTAGACTTGGCCGTTGTCGTCTTTGACAATATTTCCTTTGCAAATATCTCGACGCCGACCATCACTACGATTGCACAACCTGCCTATGAAATGGGAATTAAGGCGGCCGAGTTGATGTATAAGCATATTAAGAAAGACAGTTTTGAACCAAAGATTTATACATTAAAAACAGAATTGATTATCCGTGAATCATCTGAGGGGGCTTTCTCGTAAGGGAGAGTTCTCTTAAAGGTGATTTTACGGATTGAGTTTGTTTCGTCACTAAATCGATTTAGTAGAATGAGAGGTTGTTTTCAATGAAAATACAGCTAGCTTTGGATCGAATGAATATTGATGAAGCGATCGCTCTCACGAAAAAAGTGGAAGATTTCGTGGACTGGATTGAAGTCGGGACGTCGTTGATTAAGGAGTTTGGCATGCAAAGTGTTGTCTCTTTGAAGGAAGCCTTTCCGAACAAACAGATAGTCGCAGATATGAAAACAATCGATAACGCTGTTTATGAATGCAAGATTGCCTTCGATGCCGGAGCAGATGTTATAACTGTTATGGGCGTTTCACCTTTGGTTACAATTCAAACTTGTTTGGATGAGGCGAAAAAAAGAAACAAGCGAATCATGATTGATTTGTTGAATATTGAGATGGGGACGCTTCCTCGGGAGGTGGCGGAAAAGGCAGTACTTTGCATCCATATGAGTAAGGATGAACAGGAATTGAGCGGAAGCAACTTTTCGGGAATGCATATTGAAGATGATGGCCGGTTCGAACTAGCGATTGCCGGAGGGATTTCATTAGACAATATCCCAGAAATCGCGAAGCTGAAACCAGCGGTTGTAATAATAGGTTCGGCGATTACAAAAGCTGCAGTACCATCGGTTGCGGCGAGCCAGTTTAGAAGTTTACTAGGGAAAGGGGAACATTAGAATGGAACAGAATATGAATTCGATTTTAGAAGAGCTAGCGCAAGTTTTGGAGCAGGTGGATTATGAATCGGTTCGTCGGGTGACAGATCAACTTTTTCAAGCGAAAAGGGTATTTGTCAGTGGAGAAGGACGCTCAGGATTAATGGCGAAAGCATTCGCGATGAGGCTCATGCATTTGGGTGCCAACTCGTTTGTTGTTGGCGAAACGACGACTCCTTCATTAGAAACCGGCGACACGATAGTTTTGATTTCGGGTTCTGGTAAAACGAAGAGTGTCGTCTGGACAGCTGAAGTGGCGCGTGGGCTAGGATGCGAAGTGATCGCGTTGACGACGAATTTGGAATCACCGCTGGCGTCGGAAGCTGGATTGGTTGTCCATGTACCAGCTGCTACAAAATACAGACGTGAAAATGAAAAAGTAAGCGTGCAGCCACTTGGATCGCTGTTTGACCAAAGTATTCATATGATTTTAGACTACATATGCCTCGAGTATTTTCACAAACAAAAACTCGAACACGAGGTGATCTTCCAAAAGCATAGTAATTTAGAATAGTTGGGGAATCATGCCCGTCTCGAATAACTTAACAAAATGAGGTTAAATGAATAACTTCAGAGAAAAATCAAAACGCTAATCAAGTAAATTCAAGATAGCCTTCTTTTACCTTTTTTCTCAAGATAGACTTATAATAAATAGTATTAATATAGGGATGATCGGGGTGAGGGAATCGGCTATTTTCCAGTACGAAGTTTTTTTAACGGTTGTTGAAACTGGCAGTTTTACAAAAGCAGGCGAAAAACTAGGGTTATCTCAATCAGGGGTAAGCCATAATATTTCAACACTTGAAACCGAATTAGGAATCGTATTGCTGCGACGCAATCGGAACGGAATCACGTTAACAGATGCAGGAGAGCGAGTTTTACCTCATATCCGTCAGATCATTCATCATGGAAAATTGCTTGAGCAGGAAGCTGCGCTTATTCAAGGGATCGAAGTAGGAAGCATTAAAATCGGTACCTTCCCCAGTTTTTCGTCAAGAATTCTTCCTGGTCTCATTCGTAACTTTATCAATAAATATCCGGGTATCCAGATAGAGCTATATGAAGGCGGCTATGACGAGATTAAAGATTGGATCGCTTCAGGAACGATTGATATTGGTTTTTTAACGCTCCCATCCAGAGAATTTGAGACCATTCCATTATTCAAAGACGAATTATTAGTTTTAGTACCTGAAAGTCACCGATTAAACACGATGAAAGTAATACAAGTAAAATCAATGCAAAATGAATCCTTTATTATGCCGAAAGCAGGCTGTGATGCTTTAATAAAGGGGCTTCTTAGAGAAAATAATGTACAACCTCATGTTATTTTTGAAATAAAAGATAATCATACAATCATTTCGATGGTTCAAGAAGGGCTGGGGATCACCATTATCCCTGAAATGGTCTTACCGAAAAACATTTCGAACACGAAAGTAATTCCGCTTGAAACGGAATTGTATCGTGAAATAGGTATAGCGATCAAATCGATTAAGCAAGCGTCACCTTCAGTAAAGAAATTTATTAAGATCGCAAAAGAACATGTTAAACAGGAACAGCTTGAATAGGAAATCCTTAAGAAGGTCCCCAATTCAAGCTGTTAGGTTTAGATCGTTAAGATACCTCGAATGGTAATGGTTGCTGCTCCTGCTACTTTGATGACGGGTGCTGAATCATTCGGTATGACCTTCACGTAAAGCGTTCCTGGTCTTCCAATCGCATCTCCTTGAGCGATTTTAAGATGTGTCGTTTCATGTTGAGGAATAACACCTTCTAAATAGAGTAATCCAGCTAATGCACCATTCGCAGCACCCGTTACCGGATCCTCTGGAATGCCAATACCCGGTGCGAAATCTCTCGTATATAAATCACATTCTTTTGTGGTGTTAAACGTATAAAGATGTGTCGTGCTAATATTATGTTCTTTATTATGCTTTGCTAAAGCCGCTAAGTCTGGGATTGCATTGTCGATGTCCATTTGATCTTTCATGGGAACGAGTAAATGCCAGTTTCCTGTATTCGCTAGTTTGATTGGATAGGTGAGGTCGATGCTTGCCGCTTTGACACCGATCAACTGACTAAGCACTTCAAGGTCAATGGTGATATCTTGCGTTTTTGGGCTGACCTGCGTCATTTCCACATCGATTATGTTACCATCTTTCTTATGCCATACAACCGGTACATGACCTATATTCGTTTCTAACAATATCCCATCTTTTTTCTCGGCTAGACCAAACTCAGTAGCCAGCAGCCACGTTAACCCAACGGTTGCACTGCCGCAGAAGTTGATTTCTTCAGCTGGGGTAAAAAATTTCACCTTATAATCTGCTTCTTCATTAGTTGAAGGCAGTAAAAATACCGATTCCGGTAAATTTAGCTCTTTTGCAATATTTTGCATTTCATCTTCCGTTAATTTTTCTGCATCTAACACAACCCCAGCCGTATTGCCTCCAAATTTTTCTGTTGTAAAAGCATCCACATGATAAACTCTGATTTTTCTCATCTTATTTAACTCCTTTCAAACATCTGTTGTTACCTTAATACTATGCCGTAGGATTGCATCAGTAAAATGAATCTTTCCTATTCAATAAATCGAAAAAACTAATACATCTGATTAAAACCTTATTTAGATGTGTTGTGTTGATGGGGATGAGCAGGGTATAGTGGGCTTGGTTCTCACGGATGTAAATGTTCAGAAAAAGGGAACGACGCAACAAAAAAACAGCCTGTGCTTTCCGGCTGTTTTTAGTGCTGAGTTTGCATTTTTTTTATAAAAACCCTGTTATATTCATTCAATAGGTTATCCAGTTCCTGGCTGTATTTGATTGCCACTGTGGAACTTAAGCCGTTTATTAAAGCCACTTGTATTAATTCAGCCCGTTTTTTTTCAATTAATGTCAACAAATCATGTTTTAACACGGCCGATATTCCTTTCTTAAGAAAACTGAAATCGATTCCTTTATTTCTCTATTAAAAAAGAATTTCCCAAATATCTATTCTATTATTTTTCTAGTATAGCTGATGTTGGTAATTAATTCAAAAGAAAAATGTAAAAAAATATCCATGGATAATATTCAAGAATTGTCAATATATTTAAAATTAAACAAAGGAGAAGAAATATAAGTGACACAAAATTTTCATTTCTCAACCATTATCTTTTGGCAGGAAGTTCTGATAAAATAATAACGATGCGTACTAGAGTGGGAGATGTTGTTATGAATACGGATGTGAATTTTTTCCTTGCACTTGGTGCAGGATTTCTTAGCTTTATATCACCTTGCTGCCTGCCTCTTTATCCTGCCTTTTTATCGTATATAACCGGAATGTCGGTGGGAGAAATCAAGAGTGAAAATGCAATGCTGCAAAAAAGAAGTATCATACATACCTTGTTTTTCCTGATCGGGTTTTCGATCATCTTTATTGCCCTGGGCTTTACTACTTCTTTTTTAGGGCGTTTTTTCTTTAATTATCAGGACTTGATTCGCCAGCTTGGTGCTATTTTTATGGTCTTATTCGGCTTGATGGTCGTCGGCGTGTTTAATCCTGAATTCCTGATGAAGGATCGCCGCATTGAATTTAAAAACAGGCCAACAGGATTTATTGGTTCGATTTTCATTGGAATGGCGTTTGCCGCAGGCTGGACACCGTGCACAGGACCGATTCTGGGTGCTGTCCTTTCATTGTCCGCAACGAATCCAAACTCAAGCATGCTTTATATGCTTGCTTATATTTTAGGATTTGCGATTCCATTCTTTATTCTTTCTTTCTTTATCGGCCGCATGCAATGGATTCGCAGAAACAGTGTGAAAATCATGAAAATAGGCGGATATATCATGATCGTAATGGGGATTGTACTCTTCTTTAACTGGATGACTAAAATCATCATCGTCTTCCAAAACATGTTCGGCGGATTTAGCGGCTTCTAACTTGCTTGCTGTTCCATGGGAAACATTTTGTAAATAATATTTGAGACGGCACACCAATGAATTGAATTTTTGAAGAATATTCGATATATTTAGATATAAAGATTTTTTTGGGAAAATAGTTGATTAAAAGAGTTGAAGACTGATCGACATGCGGGATGTGCCTGGGAGGTAACAGCTGTGGCAAGAATATTAATAGTAGACGATGCAAAATTTATGAGAATGACGCTGACAAATATTTTGAATAAAGCAGAACATGAAGTGATTGGAGAAGCTGAAAACGGAAACGAAGCGATCCGATTATACCGTGAATTCAAGCCTGACTTGGTTACCATGGATATTACGATGCCGGAAATGAGCGGCCTTGAAGCGGTAAAAGAAATAAAAAGGGAAGATCCTGACGCAAAGATTATTATGTGTTCCGCCATGGGTCAGCAGAAAATGGTCGTCGAGGCCATTGAAGCGGGCGCGAAGGATTTTATCGTAAAGCCTTTTGATGAAGGCCGTGTCCATGACGCCATCAATAGAGTATTAAAATAAACCATTAAGGGAGTTCCTGATGGTTTTTCTTTTTATTTAGTAAAAAAGTTTTATAACAGGGCCAAAGTGAAAAATATCATTACGTACTTGAAGTGTTTATGATATATAATAAGTAAGCTGAAAAAATAAAGAGATAAGGGATGAATCCTATGAACAACGCGGTTATTGCTTCATCAGTCGGCGCTGCCTTAATGGCTGGCTTCGTCATGTTCATTCGGTTAAAAGCCGCAAAAAAACCGGCTTCCGCTAAAAAAATAATCTTGCCGCCATTTTTTATGAGTACAGGGGCACTCATGTATTTTGTACCAGAGTTCAGGCTTACTCCAATGGAAATCTTGGAGGCTGTCATAGTAGGAATGTTTTTCTCCATCTTCTTAATTAAGACATCCAAGTTTGAAATCAAAGACAATGATATTTACTTAAAGCGATCCAAAGCATTCGTCTTTATCCTGATTGGTCTTCTCATCATCCGAATCGTCCTTAAAACAATTCTAAGCTCCACGATTGATTACGGCCAGCTGAGCGGAATGTTCTTCCTGCTCGCCTTCAGCATGATCCTGCCGTGGCGTATCGCGATGTACACCAATTACAAGAAACTGTACAATCAATTGCATGGGAAGAACGTTTAATCTATAACGGACATGTAGGACAGGGGGCTTCGGCTCTCTGTTTTTAATTTAGATTGTTTTCGTAAAGTTTGTTGCTTTTATGACCATACCATTAATGACTTGAAATAATCGTGCTTCAAGGAGACGTTTAGGGGATGAATAGATGTAAATGAAGAAATAACGATGTCATTGCAGTGAAAGATGTACACTGTTAATACATTACTTTCTAAATTTGAACAAGTTGAACAAAGTCATTATTACAATCGTTATCAGACCAAACAGAAGGCTTTTAAGATAGGGATTAACTATGTCTCCTATATCTCGTAATACCGCAGGAGGGAATAACGTAATACTGATCCAAGCTAAAATAATAAATGCTATTCCCGTACCCATTGACAATTGAATTACGCCCATTGACTTTAAGTTTAATTTATTACTGTAAAAAGATGTAATGGCTGCAGTGATAACGAACGAAATAATAAAAGCAATGAATGAACTATGTGACAGCTTCCATAAAAGAAAATAAAAAGAGATTAATAATGTCCCCGATAAAGTACTTCTAATAAATAAATTCAAATTAAACCCTCCTCTATTACCATTATTATACATCATTTAGTGTAATTTTACATTTTTATTCGGGGTCATTTTTTATGGAGTAAAACAATAAATTTTAGGGAAACAGCCTTAATTTAAAAAGAAAAAAACCGCCGAATAGCAGGCGGTTTTAAAATAAGTGTTCATATGGAGCAGCACTGATTTGTTTCTCATTTAATTTCTTCCGTAAAAACTTGTGATCCCTCTTAGGAGTGGCCAAAATATAACCGCGGATGACGAGATCCTGGGTAATCCGTGAAGCTTTTTCATTTAAGGCAATCTCGCCAATTTTACCGGCAATTTTATGTCTAGCCACATCCCTGAACAATTCAGGAACCGGGCTGACTAAATCCTCAAGCAGCGCTTTCTGATCATCCTGCCATAAATGCCGGGATTCCTTAACATAATGCTCTTCCCAATCCATAACAGACTTTCCGTCTTCCTTGGGAAGCTTTTTTAAAAATTTCCGAAACATAAAAAATCCGCCAATGGCAAACGAAGATACTAGAACAACAATCCAAAACAATATAAACAAAAGAAACCAGCCATGAAGCATTTTTCTTCACCTACAAAATAATAATTTCACTTCATTATAAGCTGTTTTCACCAATTAAGACAAGCATATGGCGAATTGGCGAAACCTATTGAAAGGAGAGCGGTTTTACTAGTATAATAAAGAATGTCTCTTATGGGGCTGAATGGGGTACTGGTGTCCTCCACAGTCTTCAAAACTGCTTGAGACCTGCGTGCCAGGTCTGGTGGGTTCGATTCCCACGCAGTCCCGCCAACACAAATATATGAGGTTTTTACATAGATAAAACAGGAGTCCGAGTAAAATCGGTCTTTTTTTATTTAGGTGGTGCCGAAATGGTGTTATTTGTGTTTTTAGTGCACAAATGCTACGACACTAGCTGCAAGGAAGGAACTATACAGTCAGCTACGGGTGGTTTCTGAGGATGGCAGATTTACATTTATCGAACCAATAAGGTGCTGTGTGAAATATAGTAGTTTAACAAATAGTGGGATACTTAGAGTTCCGTCCTTTGTTAATTGGAATGGAACCTTTTAAGATATTCCTTAACCAAGTTAGATAAATTTTGAGGAGTAGCTGGATTATGAAGATGAGCTTGAGTGACGCTAAAGGGAAGTTGACAAATTTGGAAAACCAACTTAAACAATTAAAAAAAGAGTTAAGACAGATTCAAGCAGCAACAAAAAAAGGCGATAAAGGGCAAATCAAAAAACAAATCAAAAAAATAGAGAATACCTTACCTGGCCTTAGGAAATATATTTACGAAAAGTCAAAAAATTCAATTAAGGATTCGGGGCTTGAGAGGCAAAGAGCACTTTTGGTGAAACAGCAAGAAGAAGTGATGAGAACAAGACTAATACAACAAGATATGAAACTCCGAGAACAAAAAAAGCCATTTTTGTTAAATAGAGATTTTAATGATAAATCAAAGAAAGTCTGCCCATCTTGTGGTGTACCTTTTAACAACAGTTATGGTCTTAGCAGATGTAGGTGTAATTAATAATTAGAAAGAGCTTGGAATCAAACTAAGTTCTTTCTTTTTTTTGAAAGCATTTAATCTGTCTCGGTTGTTAACCGTTGTTAGCTGTTAAATTCCCATACAAACATGCTAAATTGGTATGTAATATTTTTAAAAAGATGACCCTAATATTGCAGAGGAGCGAATAAAAAATGGCTTCAGTTAAGAAAGTGGAGAAAATAAGTAGAAATTCACAGGTGCATGATGAGGTTTAGGTGCGAAGGGACAGGAACCTCGTCCCATATTTATTTTTGCAGGGAAAGTGGGTTTGTCACTGTGTGAGAAAAAGAGAGCCTGTAGATGAATAGGTGGTCCAGTATTGAAAGCTGGGTGGAGAGGACCTTAAGGCTCGGGCACGGCAGACCTTATTATAAAATGCTATAAAAATTGAAACCTTATTGTCTTTTCTATCTGGGAACAGCAACATTATAAGCAAAATAGTTTAATTCTGCCAGAGAGATGCCGGTAGTCATTTTATTATGAAGTAGTAAATAGGTTTCGGAAAGCTGCATCTAGCGGGAAAAAAAGCCATTATTGAAAAGGGGTTTGCATTGGCCAGTATTAATTATATAATTGCGCATCTATGCTTCAATGCAGAACAAATCCCCTGTTTGGCTGAGACTTTACCTGCTCTATTAAGGAGAATTTATTATAACGCTAATCAATTCTATTTTTCAGGTGCGTCCTCCGAATTCATGGGACAGTGAACCTGTCCCTGCGTCCTGACAGATATAGACATAACAAAAAGTCAAATTGTCAATTTGACACACTTACAAAGGTTTGGACTGTTGAGTATAAAGTTAACGGTAAACCAATGATTAGCCATTGAATTTGGTGAACCAAGGTTTGAATTTTCAGTTGACCTTGATCCTGAACTATCTACCCCAATTGGACCTTGTTACGGGATTAAAATATTCTTTAAAAAATCTTTATATGGTACAATAGTTCAAATACATAAAGTTTAAGACAAATAATCTATAACTCATTAAAAAGTTCCTTGTTCTTTTTAATTATAAGTTAAATTTCTTTAAATAAAGGAGGGATGAAAAATGATTATTTGTGATATTTGTGGAAAAAAAGTTCGTGAAAGCGCAGTAACATACATGGATATGTGTGAAGATTGTGCCGAGAATGAGGCGTAATATCGATACATAATGTTAAGTTCAAATTTTGACAATCACACAAAGGTAGCAAAGACCACAATTTTTGTGGTCTTTTTCTTGTGTGCCAGTCATGGCATCTATCTAGGTGGTGAAAGTGCACTTTGGGGGTACACATTGATAAACCACTAAGGAAGCATAAGGTCACTGCCGTGAGGTTTGCTGCCTACTGTGCATGAAGGGAAAAAAGACTGTCTCAGATTCAACTGTTACAATGTTTCATTTGAGGGACGAAGGGACAGGTACCTCATCCCATATTTATTTTGTAGGGAAAGTTGGTTTGTCACTGTGTTGAGAAGAAAGAGATCCAGTAGATGAAGATGAATCGGCGGTCCAGTAACGAAAAGCTGGCTGGAAGAGGCATTAAAATGCTCGGACTCAGCAGACCTTATTATAAATGCTATGAATGTGGAACCTTTTTGTCTTTTCAATCTTGGAAACAGGAATGTTTTAATTCTGCCAGAGAGATGCTGGGAATCATTTTTTTATGAAGATGAGTAAATAGGCCGGAAAGCTGCATCTAGCGTGAAAGAATGGCCATTATTGAATTGGTGTGTGCATTGGCCTGAATTAATTATATAATTGCGCATTTTTACTTCAATGCAGAATAAATCCCTCTGTTTGGATGAGACTTTACTTGCTCTATTATGGACGCTAATAAATTCTAAGTTTCGGTTGCGTCCTTTGAACCAGGACAGTGAACCTGTCCCTACGTCCTGATTGTGTTTTTTGAGTGGGCTAAAAGCCCACTATTTTTATGCTTAGGATTTAAAGAAGATTATTATAAGGTAAGTCATATTTATACCATAGAAGAAAAATAAGTAGTGCTGGGGAGACTTCCCAACCATAAAGAGGTATACAATGCAAGCTGTTAATTATCTGGGGTGTTCTTTAGAAATAAATAGGGACGAAGGGACAGGTACCTCGTCCCAAATTTATTTCTGCAGGGATAGTGGTGTTGAGAAGAAAGAGAGTCAGTAGATGAATCGGCGGTCCAGTAACGAAAAGCTGGTTGGAAGAGGCATTAAAGGCTCGGGCTCTGCAGACCTTATTGTAAAATGCTATGAATGTGGAAACCTTTTTGTCTTTTCTATCTGGGGACAGCAATATTATAAGCAAAGTAGTTTAATTCTGCCAGAGAGATGCAGGGAATCATTTTTTTATGAAGATGCGTAAATAGGTCCGGAAAGCTGCATCTAGCGGGAGAGAATGGACATTATTGAAACGGGGTGTGCATTGGCCTGAATTAATTTATATAATTTCACATCTTTGCTTCAATGTATACCAAATATCCCATTTTGGCTGAGACTTTACCTGCACTATTAAGGGGAATTAACAAATTCTGTATTTCGGGTGCGTCCTCCGATCCCATGGGACAGTGAACCTGTCCCTGCGCCCTGAATTAGCTTTTCTATGTGTTTTTTATAGTTTTCCATTTCTTGTTCCGGTATTCCTCCGAATCTACCTTGAAATGTTAAATTAGTAATGGATGTCCAAATAGAGGGGGTAGCTATTTCCTTAATTTGTTCAATACTAGCATAAGCTTCCTCTACTGTCTTTCTAAGTTCAGCTTGAACACTGGCTGCACTAAAGCTCTGAAATTTGTCCGGATTTAGAAATATAACGGCTATGGCACCAGCTGCTATTGCTAATCCCATTTCTGTAGGCTTACCAAAATAACCGAAATATAATGACGGTCCCATTATGCAAATTAGAGTAAAAGTATTTTTAAGCAAATTTTTCAAATTAGCTCCCCTCCAATATTTTCCTTATAGTTTCATTTTCAATTATTTTAGTAAAAAATCAATAAAAACTTGGATAAACAATAGAGCTTAGATTTATATCCAAGCTCTTAATTTGCTACAGTTGTAGTCTAATTTAAACCTTGTTCCTTAGCTTTAGCGTAAATTGTACATCGGGGATCCCCCGTCATTTTCACAATATTATTTATGCCCAATCCGTTTGATTCACGTTCGGCATACAGCTTCAAAGCCTTCTTAACATCTTTCTCAGCCCTATACGCCCCATGTGCTTACCCTGTGCCTTGGCCCTTTCACACCTTTCTTATTGTTCTATCCCTGCTAACATGTCACGCTCCATTTTTACTTCAAATATGAAGTTGTGTAATGATTCCCGGACTTAGAAAAGGTGGGTTCGGGCTCCTTCTGATCTTTATAGACGGTAAACCAGCCGGGCTTAAGGGGTATATGCCGCCGGCTGACTGGATGGAACTATACAGGCAGTTGAGGTCGTTTTTAAAGGATAATAGGGTTACTTATATTGAACCAATAATGTGCAGGTCTAAATATAGAAACTTAACAAAAGCTGGATTACTGCGCTGCCGTCATTTATGCACTGGAATACGAAAGAAATTTAAGGATGGAATCTTAAGGGTTCCGTCAATTTATTATGAGATATACCTCTTGGGCTTGTGAAGTATAGTAATAAATAAAATAAAATAAAATATCAGCATAAAATTGGAAAAACATATAAATAGCATACTTATTTTGGTAATATAAATCTAGTAATTTTCTTGGGAGGTTGGAGGAATGAATAATGAAATTGATCCTTTAAAGATAACTATTGCAAAAAGTAAATGGGCGATGGTTGAAGAAAATAAACCATACCTGGAATGGCTGCGAAAAAACTATAATTTATTACGGGTTGACGACGATAATAAGAAGGCGGTCAGATATTTATACCAACACATAAATAGACCAGGAATAACAATTACTGTCGATGTTAATGGAAATATAACCGATGGATATCTTGATGCCACCGATTATTTGTTTGAAGCGGAAAAAGTAAAAGAAATTACGATGCTTATGGCAGAAAATGAGAAGGAGGAACCATTTGACCAATTTTTCGAAGAGGACGATGATGATTGGGAAGAAGAGGAAGATTATTTTAATAACGACAAATACATAATCGGATACATATCAGAAGATGGTGAAAAAGTTACCGTAACACCAGAAGAAAATAAAATTGAGCAATTATCAAAGGCCTTGTGGGTTATTAATAAACAAGCTAAGGCGTATCGGGATAATCTCAAGTTTAATTACTCAGACTTTTCACCAGCTTGTCAAGAGTACTTTGAAGTAATGTTAGATAATTATTATAGAATGAAAGCTTATGCATTTAAAAAGCTTCATAAAGATAACAAACTCAGTTATGAAGGGATACATATTGGAAAGGATGGTAAAACACAATATCCTTATGTAAAATTCGGTGGTCGAGGTTTTCACCTTGCTGCAAAAGGAACTTATTTTGAAGCATTAAAAAAGAAGAAACCTCACATTATTAGAACACCATTACCTAAGATAGAATCAATTGATCATTCTTTACGCAATGATAGACAGGCGGATTTATCCAGAGCGGAAAGGATTGTATGTGAATTCTTACAACCCGGAATGTACGATGAGTTATGGTTTAAAATAGAAAATGAGAAAAAAAGAATTACAAGAGATGCTAGAAGTGGGAAGATCAGATTAGTTGAATAAAAGTTATGCAATTTCTATGATTTATGGGATTTAGAGTTATAATTTATGAAGAATGGTAGTCCGAAAAAAACATGTTTTTTAGAAGTGTGGGGTAAAAATGGATAAGCATTTAATACTTTTAGATTCTAACGCAATCATTTCAGCTAATTATAGAATAAATTCACCTTTATTAACGGACTTCTTAAAAAGTGGTTATAACAAAATGGCTTTTTCAGAAATTTGTTTGGATGAATCAATACGGAAGTTTACCCAAAAACAAAGTGAAGCAATGGAAGCTGTTGTGGCAGCTTTAAAAGAATTAGAACGAAGGGGAGTTAATGTAAAATTTAATATTGTAGAAATGGAGAAAATTGAAGATAGCTTAGCTAAAGAAATACATGATCTTAAGGTTATTATAATTGATAAGAATCGAGCAGATTTAGATTTTATTTATCAAAAAGCAATGAAGTTAAAAAAACCTTTCAAAAATAAGAATGGTAAAGAAAGTGGAGGGGTAAAGGACAACCTTATTTGGAGTTCTTATTTAAATTTTCTTAAGGAAGTTTCCAATGAATATGACAAGATTATTTTTGTAAATGGAGATACAGATTATATAGTTAGGGATGGAAATAATGCCTATTTATCTGAAGATTTAATCGAGGATTTACAGGAGGTAGGAATAGATGTAGAAAAATTCATAGTAGTATTAAATTTAAAGCAGTTAAACGAACAAATTTTACAACCACTGTTTCCAAGAATTGAAGAGTTCAATTCTAACTTAGAAAACAATGTGATGGAATTGCTGGAGAGTATTACTGAAAGTTACCAAACTGAGATCGAGAAACTATTTGAAACTAAAATAAGTGAAATAGTGGGAGAGACAAGTGGAGTATCTATAAATGTAATTGAGCCTATCGGTGAAATTGATATCCTAAATGGCATTCAAATCGGAATGGACCATAGTTTTGTTTATTATAATCAAAATTATAGGGTTAATTTTCAATATTTTATTCCCAAGTATGAGTATTATGATGTACCAGGGGATAGAGATATCACAATTGTAGATGACGATTGGAATGATTATGTAATGGCGGTTGAAGAAACCTGGAATATGGAAATTGCTATTGACGTTGTTTTTAACATCAACAGTGACGAAGAAATTGAAATTATTGAGACGCACCTCTTTGAAGATATTGATATAGAGTTTAGCTGAAATTTCTTTAAGAATACTAAACCTTGATTTGTAATTCACCATTATATTGTTTGAACTTATATATTTATGGTCTTAGGAGGGGAGTATGGGTAAAAAAGGATTAAGTGATTCAGGTAGGGAGTTAGCCAAAGAGATGTTAGGAATCACAAAAGGAATAGGAAAAGGGATTTGTAATAATTGCGATTTTTATTCAAAGCAAAAGATTTGTTCAATGCATTCAATCAAGTCTAATCCAAAGGATACATGTGTAAAATTCAAAACCCCAAAATCAAATGGATTTAAATTATATAATGGTGGCAGTGTTTCACCTAAATAAATTTAACCAGAGTCTAGCTTTAGCCGAAACTAAAAGGAGGATGAAAAATTGAGAGAATGGAATGACAAGGAAGAATGTATTTTATTAAAAGCTATTTTAAAATACCCGAATGAAAGCCACATTGAAATAGCCAGAAGAATTCAAGATAAGCTGCCTAATAGAAGTTTTAGTGCAATCGAACAACGGATTGGGTGGTATCGAAATCCACTAAACTTTACAGTTTAGGACGTGACTTTATGCGAGACTGTTATATTGTCGTTTATATTATAGGTAGATTTGAAGAGCGGTTTGATAAGTTGAACCATTATAATAGAGAATTTAAACATGATAATAAGTTTATTGAAGATTATTTTATAAACTGGCCATTTATTGATTTATCTGATGATCCATCATTTCTTGCTTATGAATTAAGTAAGGATAATGGTGGAAAAGTAACCTGGGGAATATGTAGACGAGATGTTAGGAATAAAATAAAAAAAGATGATATGATTTTGTTTTTTGGCTTTGATAAGTTTATAAACCCGATGAGCTATTATTTTATTGGCTATGCAACAGTTGAGGAAAAGATTAAACAAACGGAAATATGGAGTACTACTGCTACAAATAAATATAAAGTATATCAAAAATATTGTAATATCCTGATTAAAAAAAATGAACAAAGTCAAGATTTATTTTATTTCGAGCCAATAAAATATAATCATGAAAAGGAATGGATATGGAAAATCACGGATGGAACTATTGGAGAGGAAAAGTTTAAAAAGGAGTACTTTGAAAAACTGTCAGTTGCTTCGAGGTGTATACCTTTGAACATAAACATCAAAGATAATTATATAATATTCAGTTCAGATCCGTTGCAAACAAAAATATTCAAGACACCTATAAAATATGCTGAGTGGGACGGTAACAATCTAAGCATAATTAATCATCAAATACATAATGATTTCTTTTTAGAAAGAAGTATAAGGGTAGGGTGGCGACATAGACACATGCGCTTAAACCTGTCTGCTAATCTTTTAAATAAAATAAGAAGTTATTAAAAATAAATAAATCAAAACAAATCAAAACAAATCTTCATGGTGAACTCTTTGTTAAATTATTTATGATTTGTTGGTTGACACCTAATACTATGCGGGTATGATTATTATCACGAGGTAATTAATAATCGTGTGGACAACAACACAATTAGCAATTACATAGCATTTACATATTAGGCAAAAAAGGCAGTAATCATGCCGGTGTGGCGGAATTGGCAGACGGGCACGACTCAAAATCGTGCCCCTTTCAATGGGAGATTTGTTTCTAATGCAAAATTGGTCTACTTTGAAAATCTAAAAAATGTAGTAACAAAAACGCCCTCCAGTAAACGGAAGAGCGTTATTTTTTGTAAAAGACGCTATAACCAATGGATCTTCACTTTTAGTTCCATCAGGTGTCTGTCGGACATGAGGACGCTGTCGGTCATCGTGTGAGTTGTTTTGTCCTCTTTGTGAAATAAAAGTAAGTCCCATAAGTGGTTTAGCCTCCAATTTTGGTGTCTGCATGTCTTTAAGTCACAAAATATCAAGTCCTACAGTATAGCCAAAAAACAGCAAAAAAACGCTAATTTAAAGCTATAAACTAACAACCATCATAAAACAAGGGTTAAAAAGCATTAAATCAGCGTTTTCACGTTTTATACGTCCCAAAGAGGATTCGAACCTCCGACCTACAGTTTAGGAAACTGTAGCTCAGTAACTTTTTAAGGCTATTAGGTGCCATGCTTGGTGCCCAAATTTTTAATATTACAAATCACAAGAAAACACTAGGACGCAAGAAAGCTTGATTTATCAAGACTTGAGGGTACATCAAGATTCTAGAAAAACAGATGCCAGCAAACTTCAAAACTGCTTGAGACCTGCGTGCCAGGTCTAGTGGGTTCGATTCCCAGGCAGTCCCGCCAATTTCATATGCATAAATGACTACAAGACCGAGTGTACTCGGTCTATTTTTTATATAAAAAAAACAACGGCACATTAATGCTTCAGCCGTTGTTTTCGTAAGAGATTCTTTTTAAAAATTCCTGATTGGCAACGCGTGTTTATCGCCACTATGCTGACTGCCGCTGGTTCCGTCTTTCTCTGCTTTCCTTTTTAGCAGATTTGTCATTTCTTTTGGGTTTGGAAATTCTGAAAAACATCACCAGTCCAGCACTGCCGGTCAGTACCCATTCAAGTGCAAATTGATTGCTGCTGACGTAGATTCCGGCTGCGGCAAAGACTAGCAACAGGATGCTCTTCAGGTAATTATTGGACCTGGAATTGACCAACATCAGAACGGATAGGATTACAAGCACCGAAGGGATTAGGTTGCTCCTCACCAATAATGTAAGACTGGTATAATGACTATAAAAGTAATATAGAGATGATGCGAACACTGCAAACTGCGAAAGAAAATACTTAATCCGGGACTGTTTGGCAAACAGAATCCAGACTGCTGCAAAGTTGATACCAACGGATATTGCCAGCTTAATCACCAACTGATTGAAGGTGAAGGTACCGACGGGTTCTTTCATCAAGCCCATAACGTACCTAACGTTGATCAGAACCGCTAGGACGGCTGCGATTTTTATGGCGAAATTGACCTTTATTTTAGGCAGTTTCACCTTTGGCCTCTTAAGGGAAGGTCTGGATTTTGAGGCGGATTTGGAGCTTGTCCTGTTTTGCGGAGTAACTCCCACTTTGTCCTCAGAACCAGCCAGTTTGTTTCTCCTCTCCATCCTTGAGTGGCTGAGCCTGCTTTCCCTTGTTACCTGTATATCACGTCCCCTTTGATCCGTCTCCCATTCTGCCTGCTGTTCCTCAGTAAGTGTTTGTTCTCTATATTTGTCGTCATCGACTTTGTTTGCATGCTCGGAATCTGAATTAAAGTCCAATGCCTATTCACCTCTAACGTTTTTTGTTGAATACCACCATGAGATTATACAACTTCTCACGCAGTGGTTCTACCTGCAACAGTCCTAATTAGCCTTTGTGGGATATATTGGAAACGAAAAACAAAAATTATTATATTTAAATGAGGGTTTAAAGGAAAAAAGATTAGTATATTTAATGTAATATCAAAGGAGTGAGGAAGGTTAAATAGTGAACGAATCCTATTTTTATTTAAAACTGGAAACACATCAATTACATATGTCTTATAAAAATGAAAAACGCCGGGTGCGTGTTTTGTTACCGAAAAACTATGATAAAGATGAGTCTGAGCATTATCCAGTCGTCTATATGCATGATGGACAAAATGTTTTTTACAGTAGTGAATCTTTTAGCGGGTATTCGTGGAAAGTGATTCCGGCCATTAAACAAAAACCCGATTTGCCGAGGATGATTGTGGTTGGGATTGATAACGGCGGACAAGATCGAATTGATGAATATACACCTTGGAAAATTACTGAAAGCCCACTTCCTGAAGATATAGAACTAGGCGGAAGAGGAGCGGAGTTTGCTGAGTTCGTCATGACAGCCGTGAAGCCGTTTATCGATAAGCAATACCGGACTAAGTCGGATAAGGTTCATACAGCGATGATTGGCAGTTCCCTTGGTGGAAATATTTGGCCTTTATGGGGATTGAATATAAAGACCAAATTGGTGGTTTAGGTATTTTCTCTTTAGCCAATTGGATTACAAGTAAAGCGTTTGACAGTTATATTGCCAGAAAAGAGTTGGATCCTGAGCAGAGGGTCTACATTCAAGTTGGGACTCAGGAAGGCGATGATACTGACCGGAAATTGTTGTATGGCAATATGAAGCAGGCCTATATCGATGGCTCGCTTATGTATTACAAACAACTGCTAAAAGGCTCTGTTCCAATTGATAACATTCATTTAAATATTTTTGCGGATGAAGAACATAATGAAATAGCCTGGCGCAAACACTTGCCGGAATGTTTACGTTTCTTAAGTGAGAAGTGGTCTTGAATGAACGTGAACTGCATAATTTGTCTAAATTTAGTGGGAGGAATCTCCCGCTTTTTTTGAATACTTTAGTATATTGAATTGATTTAACATTTAAATGATTGTATTATTTTGAAAAACTATGAATCTTTAATTCTGAAAAAGGAGCCTTTTTTATGAATTATATTTTGATATCACCCTTTTATCCAAGTAATTTTCAGCCATTTGCTCATCGTTTAAAAGAAGCGGGGGTCAATGTTTTGGGAATTGGCGAGGAGCCATATAACCAATTAAGTTCCAAATTACAAAACTCTTTAACTGAATATTTTCGTGTGAATAATCTAGAAGATGTAGATGAAGTAAAACGGGCGGTTGCCTTTTTATTTTATAAACATGGCCCCATTGACCGCATTGAATCCAATAACGAGCACTGGCTGGAACTTGATGCGCAGCTGCGTGAGCAATTTAACGTGTACGGCAATAAAACGGATGACTTGAAAAAAGTGAAGTATAAATCTGAAATGAAGAAGCTTTTTAAACAAGCAGGGGTGCCAGTTGTAGAAGGAAGAACCGCTAAAACGAAAGAGGAGTTATTAAAAGCGATTGATGAATTAGGACTGCCGGTTATCGCGAAACCGGATAATGGAGTGGGATCCGCTGCAACCTTTAAATTAGATTCAGATGAGGCTGTACGTCGTTTTGAGAAAGAATGGGGAGAAGCACAAGTGTACTTCCTGGAACCATTTGTCGAAGGAGGCGTGCTTTGTACATTTGATGGTTTAGTGGACCAGAAAGGGAAAATTGTTTTCCAAACAAGCTTTACCTATAACGTTCCAACTCTGGAACTCGTTAATGGTCAGTTGGATCTGGCGTATGTGATTCAAAAAGAAATGGATCCTAAGCTCGAAAGGTATGGAAAGGCGATTGTGAATGAGTTTGGCATGAAAGAACGCTTTTTCCATATTGAGTTTTTTAAATTGGAAAATGGTGATTATGTGGCACTTGAATACAATAACCGCTTGGCTGGCGGCTACACGGTGGATATGTACAATTTCGCGTACTCCATTGATTTATTTGCTCAGTATGCTTCTCTCGTGACAGGAGGAGAATTTAAGGAATCCGCTGCTGAAAACCAGTTCTGTGTCGGTATCACACAGCGGGATGCGTATGAGTATAAGCATGGCATGAATGATATTTATGACCGATTTGGCGGTCGAGTGAAGTTTGCACAACGCATTCCTGAGGCGTTTGCAACACTCCAGGGAAATCAATTTTATGCGATTGTTGCAGATTCGCAGGAAGAAGTCGATGACATTATCCGTTTTGTACATGAACGCAAAAATGATGGACAGGAGATTTTTCTATGAATATAGAACATTTAAGCCACTGGAGCGGCGAATTAGGACGTGAAATGCCGTTGAACAGATATGGGCACAGCGGCATGCCTATCCTCGTTTTTCCTTCATCTGGAGGGACGCATACAGAATACCATGATTTTGGCATGATTGATGTGTGCCATGACTTTATTGAATCCGGAAAAGTGCAGTTTTTTACATTGGCCAGTATCGACAGCGAAAGCTGGCTGCACGGCTCCAAACCAGCGCATGACCGTGCATTGGCACATGAAGCATATGACCGTTATGTGATTTCAGAAGCCATTCCATTTATTAAACATAAAACTAGTTGGTTCGACCCGATGATGACCACAGGGTGCAGTATGGGGGCATATCATGCGCTGAACTTTTTCCTGAGACATCCGGATGTCTTCCAAACAACCGTTGCACTTAGCGGTATTTACGATGCACGTTACTTTTTTGGGGATTATGGAAATGATCCGCTTGTTTACGAAAATTCACCGAGTGATTACATATGGAACCAGAATGACGGCTGGTTTATTGACCGATACCGTTCGGCAACGATCATAATTTGTACCGGGCGGGGTGATTGGGAACAGGATGGGCTGCCTTCATACTTTACATTAAAAGAAGCCTTTGAAGAAAAACAAATCCCAGCATCGTTTGATGAGTGGGGTGAAGATGTTTCGCATGATTGGATTTGGTGGCGGCGCCAAATGCCGTATTATTTAGGGAAATTACATTCATAAATATCAAAAAAACATCAGTATGGTTGTAAGGAAAGTTCTTGATGGTGTTTAATCAATATTCTGCCGCACAGGTATCAAGCTGTGCGGTTTTTTTGTATGCAGTTGTATATTGCATTTATGTCAAGGAGTATGTAAGAACAACAGTATGATCTATATTTCGAAAAACGAAATTTTTTTTTGAAATGAAGAGGAAAATGTTTCACTGTGTCGAATTTAGGTAAATTGCACGAAATTTTTTTATTACATAGGAGGATTCTTTCATGCAGTTTAACGATTTTCCATATACAAGACCGAATATAGAAGAGGTGGAGAGGAACTTTAATCAATTACTAGAGAGGTTCCAATCTGCTGAGTCCTTTGAGGTTCAGGACCGGGTAATGAGAGAGATCAATGGGTTACGTTCTGAGTTTGACAGCGTGAGACAGATTGTTCATATTCGTCAGACGATTGATACAAGGGATGAATTCTATAAGAGGGAAAAGGATTTTTTCAATGAAGTAGGACCTGCTTATAAGGGGCTGATCACAAAATATTACGAGGCTCTTACAGGTTCTAAATTCCGCTTTCAGTTAGAAGAAAAGTGGGGTAAACAATTATTCTTATTAGCTGACAGTCAATTAAAAACATTTTCACCTGAAGTGTTGAAAGACATGCAGGAAGAAAACAAACTAGTAAGTGAGTATGTGGATTTACTTGCTTCAGCTAAAATTCCATTTGATGGGGAAATAAAAAATCTCGCTCAGTTAGTTCCTTACCACCAATCTCCTGACCGTACCATTAGGAAGGAATCAAATGAAGCGAAGTACAACTTTTTCGTTGAGCATGCCGATCAATTAGATGAGTTATACGACAAGCTCGTAAAAGTACGTACTAGTATTGCTAAGAAGCTAGGATTCTCTTCTTTTACAGAGTTAGCTTATGCCCGGCTTTCTCGTACTGATTATGATGCTGAAATGGTAGCAAAGTTCCGTGACCAAGTGAAAGAGTACATCGTTCCTTTAGCTACAAAACTAAAACAAAGACAGCAGGAACGGATTGGTGTCGATGCATTGAAATATTACGATGACAGCTTCAGCTTTAAGACAGGAAATCCTGATCCTAAAGGAGATGCGGAGTGGATTGTAGATCAAGCGAAGAAAATGTACGAGGAAATGGCTCCTGAAACGAATGAGTTTTACACTTTTATGGTAGAAAACAACCTAATGGACCTATTAAGCAAAGCAGGTAAGGCTGGCGGTGGTTACTGCACTTATATTAGCAAACATAAGTCACCATACATTTTTGCAAACTTTAATGGAACAAAAGGTGATGTTCGTGTATTAAAGCATGAAGTAGGACATGCGTTTCAAGTATATGAAAGTCGTGGGTTTGAAGTGCCGGAGTACGGGTTCCCTACACTAGAAGCGTGTGAAATCCACTCCATGAGTATGGAGTTCTTTGCTTGGCCATGGATGGATCTTTTTTTCGAGGAAGATACGGATAAGTACAAGTTCTCTCATTTAAGTGAAGCGGTCCTATTTATTCCTTACGGTGTAGCAGTCGACGAATTCCAGCATTTTGTGTATGCCAACCCGGAAGCAACTCCAGCTGAGCGCAAGACTGCTTGGAGAGAAATTGAGAAGAAGTACTTGCCACATCGCGATTATGAAGGAAATGAATTCTTGGAAAATGGTGGTTTTTGGCAGCAGCAGGGACATATTTACAAGGTTCCTTTTTACTATATTGATTACACACTAGCTCAAATTTGTGCGCTGCAATTCTGGAAACGTACGCAAGAAAATAAAGAGGATGCTTGGAAAGATTACCTACACCTATGTAAGCAAGGTGGAAGCCAATCATTTACAGCGCTTGTCAAAGAAGCGAACTTAATTTCTCCATTTGAAGAAGGTTGTGTGAAATCTGTGATTGATGACATTGAAGTTTATTTGAATACAGTTGATGATAAGGCTCTTTAATGAAGAAATATAGCAAAAATTAAGTGATGAATAATGGGATTGGCCGCTTTGGTGGCGAATCTCCTTTTCTTGCTTTCTTTAAAACCAACCAGTGTTTTATTCACCATTGTGAAACAAGGATTATTTCGTGTTTTGGTGCCAGGCTTGGTACCTAAATTTTAAAAATTAGAAATCACAGGAAAACTTTAGATAGCAAGAAAACTTGATTTCTAGTACTTCTGGGAACATGAAGGTACTAGAAATAGGAATCCAATACATTCCCTAAAAAACTCAAGGATAATATCATAAATAGCTAAATATTCAGTAAGGTAAAGAAATGTTCATAGTAATGTTGAAGTGTTTGTTTGCTAAACCTCCCGTTTGTTTATAGTTCGCAAATTTTTCAAAGAGAGTTAACTTCTGTTAAACGGGCCTAACACAAATTAAACTTTGACATCGTCTTTCACATATAGGAATAGTTTTACGAATAACTGAATGCATAAAAAAACCACCTATCTTTAACAGAAATTAGTGGATTAAATATACTAGTACACAGATAATCGGTCAAATTAGCTCACAATACACTGACAAAATAATGGTGGGACCGCCTGTGAATCAAGAACTCAGCTAACCTGGCACGCATGTCACAAGCGGTTTTGAAGTTTGCTTACACCTGTTTTTCTAGTATCCCTGAGTACCTTAAAATATTGATAAATCAAGGTTTCTTGCTTATTAGTGGTTTCTTGTGATTTGTAATTTTAAAAATTTGGGCACCAAGCAGGGCACTAAATTTGCACCTAAAAAGCCTTAAAAGTAAAAATAAAGATTTTTTAAGTAGATAACTATATCTCTTCTCCCTATCCTCTTATTGACATGAAAAATTTTTACAACCAATTAAAAAGATGAAAAAAAGAATGTAACAACGTTCACCTAAATTTGCAGAAGTTCCAAGTTGAAATATATTATATAAAACAAATTCTTTATTACATTAAGATTTTTTTATAATTTCAGATTGGTTTACGAAAATGTATGAACCTCTTCACTGTAAATCTAGAACTACAATTTCCTTAATGCTCCTCCATTGTCCTAATGTGGTTGTTTTCTTTGGTTATCATACTTTTATTTATCTTCACTACTATATTTTTCACGTTCAACTTTTTAATAAAAACAGTCATTAACTCACCCTTGCTTCAATTTATTCAGATGAATGTGAGAAAAGACTAGTTTGTCCTAAACTGTATAATACATTTGATTAGCAGATAAATGTGACTATCTGTGGTATATCAAATAGTTATTCTTTGTATAATAGCGAAGTACCCTTTGACTTTGAACTATTTGTATGATTGTTCAATTCCATCCCCTAAATGCCCACACCTAACTTTTTGACCGTTAAATGTATCTTTTAGTTTTTTTTCAAGAGACACAAGCATTTTATCCTTACCATCATCTGTTACACCTCTAAATTTATTCAACTCCTTTAGTTTTTCAAATAAACCTCCAGTAACATCATGTAAATGCCTAATGACCGTGCTGTATGTCCACATTTCGTTTACGTTAGTAGAATCATAGCCATCTATTGAATAATCAAATATAAATAAAACACAGAATTGGGGAATTTTATTAGTGGTTTTATTTTCTATATGCTGTACTAAATCAATATTTTTTAACCAATCATTCCTAACTAAATTTTCAGTACGATTAATCTCTTTTTTATATAAGACCCCAGATGTGTAGAGACTTTTCGCTTCAATAATTGCTCTGAAGTTTGGTAAAAGAGTGTCATCTGTAAAAAAATTGCTCTTTTGTATAACTGCAAGGTCGATTAAAACCTTTTTTGTAGATGAAACATTTTCCTCCTCTTCATTTACATTTTCTAAAGTATAATTAGATTCTTCACTATTTTGTTTTTTTATTTTTATTGGGATTTCATTTGGCACAAATAAATGATCAATATTCCTTTTTGTAAAGTTATTAATTAAAAAAATTCCCAACTTATCCCGAAGACTAATTTCGCTTTGCCCCATTAACCCTAACCATACCAATTCACCTTCGTAAAATGGCATTTTTTCTATGCTTCGGTCAAGTCATCAATAGTAAAAGGTTCCCACATAATTTCCATATTCATGCTCTTCTCAATTTCATTTCTCTATTTAAAAAATAAGAGTTCTTAGTGAATGTTTTATTAGGGCTTGTTTAAGTAAATAATAGATATGTTATATTTATTAATATAATTATTATTTGGAGGGACAAGCTTGATTGATTTAAAGAGCAAAGAAAGCATAAAAAATCACTTTGTAAAAATAGGATATGAAGATAATTCAATTTTTAATTTTGATAAAACACTACTTGATTTTACATATGATTGGTTAAAAAATGTTCATATGATAAGTAATACAGATGATTTCAAAATATGGTTATTTGAGATTACTGATTTAAAGACAGACCTAATGAATACGATCGCAAATCGCCTACATAGGAAAAATCCTTTTGACTACAATTTATTAATTTTTACAACTGCTGATTATTCCATGACTGTATTTTTACATTATCATAAGGATAATGATGGGAAAATTAAAATACGTCGTTTGAAAATAGAAAAGAACCGATTAACTGCAACAGATATAAGGATTTTATCTGAAATAAAATTAACTGGAAAAGAGATCCTTGATGATTTAGATATAGCCAAAATACATAAAGATGCCTTTGACATTGAACGAGTAACTGATAAATTCTTTGAGGAATTCAAAGTACAAATTGAAAATTTCACAGCGAATATTAAGGGATTAGAATCGACAAAAGATAGAAAAAACTATGGTCTCCTTGTTGTTAGTAGATTAATTTTCTTATACTTTGTTCAACAAAAAGGTTGGTTAAACGGTGTTAAAAACTATCTTTATGATAGGTTTCAGTATTCTTTAATAAACGAAAAAAATTTTTTTAACGATATTTTGAAGCCGCTATTCTTCGAATGTTTAAACACCCCATTTGAGAGTAGTTTGTTAACCGAAAACAATAGAAGCAAAAAAGCACGGAGTTTATATGAGAATTATGAACCAGTATTAGAGGATATAGAAGCCATTAAAAACTTCCAAGGTATTCCATATTTGAATGGTGGATTATTTGAACCTAACCCAAAATTTGAATTAAATACCAAAATACAAATTGATAACGATTTGTTTAAAGACTTATTTGAAAACCTTTTAAATAAATATAATTTTACCGTAAGAGAAGATCTTGGTTATGACACTGATATTGCAGTTGACCCAGAGCTTTTGGGTAGAATATTCGAAAATATGATTATTGAAGAGGAACGATCCAGTACAGGTAGTTTTTATACTCCAAGAAACATTATTAATGAAATGTGCAAGACAAGTTTAAGAAAACATTTAGAAGCTAAATTCGAGGAAGAATTAAATTTAAAGGTTTTATATTTGATTAACAATCTAGAGGATGAAAATCTATATTCAAAACAAAAAAAAGTAATTGTTGATCAATCAAATCAAAGTACAGAAACTAGAGATTGTTCTATTTACAAATTATCAAAAAATGAAGCATCAAAAGTTTTACAAGAGTTAAAGATGGTAAAAATATGCGACCCTGCGGTTGGCTCAGGGGCATTTATATTGGGTATGCTACATATCCTTGTTGAAATAATTCGAAAAATAAATTTCCATTCATTCAATATGAGAATCAATATTTTTGATACAAAAAGAGAAATAATCCAAGAAAACCTCTATGGGGTTGACAGAGAAGAAGGTGCTATTGACATTGCAAGATTAAGATTATGGCTCTCTTTAGCTGTTGAATATACTGCAAACTCTGTGGAAGAAATACGACCACTTCCAAACCTTTCATATAAAATAATGCAAGGAAATAGTTTATTCAGTTCTTATGATGGAATTGATTTTGATAATGAATTTGAAAAACTAGGGTTTGGCCAAGTGTCATTATTTGAAGAAAAAAGTGAATTACATTCAAAAATTGACGAATTAATCATAAAAAGAAATGAATTTTTCAACGCAACAATTAATAAAAAAGAACTTGAAAAGGATATTGTTAAATTAGAGCGACTTCTTTTAAGGTCATTTATTTCAAGTGAAAAGGTTATTCCTGAACGATTAAATAATAGAGAATTTTTTTCTTGGAAAATTAACTTTCCAGAAGTTTTTGAAAGGTATGGCTTCGATATTGTTATTGGAAATCCCCCTTACGGTGCAGAGTTTAATGAATATGAAAAAAATTACTTGAAAACTAAATTTCCGAATGTGGCTGATTATGAATCATCTCAGTATTTTTATTTAAGGGGATTAGAAATATTAAATAAGAATGGCTTGATCAGTTATATTACCACTAATACATTTCTTTTTAATGTTAATGCAGACAAATTTAGAAAAGAAATAATTTCATCATCTACTTTGGATGGGATATATGATTTAACAGAAGTAAGTGTTTTTAAGAATGCACAAGTTCGTACTGTTATTAAATATGGATTAAAAGCCATTAAGAAAAGCTATGAAATAGAATATTTTGATTTTAACCCTGATTATGAGAATTTTCACTTTAAGAACAGAAAACCAGTGAAAGATTTACTAAAAAATGATAAAAAGTGGCTTTTTATGATGAGATTTTCAGCAAGACAGGAAGCCTTGATTGAAAATATTGCATCAAAAGGGAATCCACTTCAAAAAGATTTTTATGTAAGCCAGGGATTGATTCCATATGATAAATATAGAGGACATTCAGAAGAAATAATTAAAAATAGGATTTGGCATTCGGACCATAAAAAAGATGAAACATTTAAGCCTGAGCTAAAAGGTGGGGATGTTAAAGAATATGTTGTGGTTTGGCACGGAAAAACATGGATAAGTTACGGTGATTGGTTAGGAGCTCCAAGAGAACAAAAATATTTTATAGGTCCTAGAGTATTGGTTAGAGAAATAGTTAATAAACATACGGGTAGATTAAATGCTGGTTTTACAGATACTGAATATTACAATACACCGAGTATTATCAACATTATTTCAAAGGAAGACGGTGAAATACCATTGTTTTATTTACTAGGTCTTTTGAATTCTAGATTGTTTGCTCTTTATAATATCGGAACATCACCAAAAGCAAAAAAAGGGCTATTTCCGAAAATTCTGGTAAACGATGTAAGGGAATTACCAATTAAAAAAGGGAATAAAAAACAGTTAGATCAAATGATTGCTGCTGTAAAAACAATTATGGATATGATAAGTGAAAAGCGAAGTAAACAAAATATTGATAATATACAATCTCAAATAGATAACCTTACATTTGAAATATATGGAATAAATGAAGAAGACCAAAAAACGTTATGGAGTATCATTTCTTAGAAATGGAGTGGGTTTAATGCCTGAAATTCCTGAAATAATTGATAATAGGAACACTTTATTAAAGGATACAATAAATAATTTAATAAAATATGCTAATAAGGTAGAAATAGCTAGTGGCTATTTCTACCTTAATGGTTTTAATTTGATTAAAGAAAATATTAATCAAGACTGCCAAATTAATATTATTATTGGAAATGAAACTAATTCATTTACTGCTCATGAAATATCAAAGGGTTATGAATTAAAAAAAGGATTTATTCTTAGTTCCATGGAGAAAGACATATCTTACCTTGATGAAGACCAGAAGCATAGAGTATATGAATTATCTGAACTAATTCGTGATGGTAAAATCAATTTTAAAATATATGTTAAGGATAAATTTCACTCGAAAGCGTATATTTTTGATGTCTCTTTTAATGGAATAATTAATCAACAATATGCAATAGTTGGTTCAAGTAATTTTTCAATGAGTGGATTAGGAGATATTGATTCAAGAGTAATAAATACTGAATTAAATGCAGTATTACATCAACCTTCTGCCATAAAGGAAGTCAAGAAATGGTTTAGTGAAATATGGGAAGAATCAGAGGATTTTAATGAACAATTATTAAGTATTATTGACAATAATATTGAAGTTGAAAAACTAAACTACTCCCCTTTTGACATATTGCTTAAAACCCTCTTTGAATATTTAAAAGAGGACAAAATTTTCGAGGAAATCCAAGCTCTTAAACTGGATGATTTAACAGAATTTCAAGCATTTGCAGTAAAAAAAGCTATTCAAATTTTAGAAAAATATAAAGGTGTAATAATCGCAGATAGTGTTGGATTAGGAAAAACTTATGTAGCAAAGGGGCTCTTAAGATACTTTACAATGCAAGAATTGAAAACTTTGATTATTTGCCCTGCTTCATTACGATCTATGTGGGAATACCAGGCTGAAGAGCTAAACATAAATATTGAACTAATCACTCAAGAAAGTATTGGAAGATATGGAATTTACGAAGAAAAATTACAGAATGTTGACATTATAATAATCGATGAAGCTCATAACTTCCGAAATGAAGCTGCCAATAGACACAAAGAGTTAATTAAAGTAACAATGGGTAAAAAGGTTATTCAATTAACTGCAACCCCTGTTAACAATTCAATTTTTGATTTATATAATATCCTTACATTATTTTTGAAAGATGATGATTTTAAAAACAAATATGGAATTGTAAAACTTAGGGATATTTTTAATAACTACGAAGATAAAAAGGATGATGTTGCAAATATTCTCAATGAAGTAATGATTAGAAGAAGTAGAACTTTTATTAGAAAAAAATATGGGAATAAAGAAAAAAAATTACTTGTAAATGACAAGGAAATAAAATTCCCTTCAAGACACTTAAAGAAAATAAGTTATAGTATCTCGGATTTATACGGTGAAAATATTTTCAATGAAATAGCCAGTATCATTGAAAACCTTCACTTACCTATTATTTCAGAAGATTCACTTACCGAAGGACAGCAGTTTTATAATAAGGCACTTGTAAAAACTATGTTATTAAAAAGGTTTGAAAGCTCTGTTGAAGCATTCAGATATTCAATATTAAAACAAATTAGGTATTGTGATTTACTTCTATCTTCTATTAAGGAAGGATATCTAATTACAAAAAAAGAAGTAATGGAAGATTTGGATTCAGACAGTTTTGATATTTCAGATTTTGTTACAAAGATTAAAATAACTGATTATCAAGGAGATATTGAAGGTTTAATTGAGCAAGTAAAAATAGATAAAGTAAACCTATCTAACATTATTTCACTTATTGCAGACATAGATTATGAAAAGGATGTAAAACTTCAAACATTAATTAATCATATAAGGTTAAATCACAGAAAAAATAAAAATAACAAGCTACTCATTTTTACGCAATTTAAGGATACTGCTCGTTATATTTATAAGCATATCTTAGACAATAATTTTGGGATTGTCAGTGAAATTGATAGTAAAAATAATCAAAATAATAGGAAAGAAAAAGTTGTTGCACAATTTGCTCCAAATTCAAATCCCGATTTCTTTAATCCCGATAAGCCAGAAATAGATATATTAATTTCAACTGATATTTTATCTGAAGGTCAAAATCTTCAAGACTGTAATACCATAATCAATTATGATTTAACTTGGAACCCTGTTCGAATCATACAAAGAGAAGGACGCATAGATCGTATTACCACAAACCATGACAATATTTATATTTTCAATTTTATCCCCGATGACAAATTAGATTCTATTTTAAGATTAACTAAGAGACTAGCTGAAAAAATAAAGTATATAAATGAAACCATAGGAAACGAAAGTAGAATAATATCAGATGATGAAATATTAATTGATAAGGTCTTTAATGAAAAGGATTATGACCAAATTCAAAAGGTAAATGATGAAGATCAAACTTTATTAGATGAATTGGAGGAGCAAAGAGACAATATCATTCCATCAGAAGAATATATTTATGAAGATTATAAAGAATTATTATATAATAACGAAACAAATATGGAATATGTGTCAAGGTTACCAGACGGAATTTACTCTATTCGTAAATCAGAAACAAATAAAGGGGTATTTATGTATTACAAAGTTGCCTCTGAGAGCTACTGGTTATTTTATGAAATAAACAATAATGAATTAAAGACCAGTAAGGCTGAAATATATAAGTTAATTTCAACTGGTAATTATTTGGATTCCAAACCAATTAAAAGAACGATTAATTTTAATGTGGATGTTATTCTTGAACTAGGAAAGAAATATGTTACTGACCAGTTAAACAACATTGCCCAAGTTCAAGTAACATCATCAGAAATTGACAAAGTTCAAAAAGATATTGCGGAAAGATTAGAGAAAATTTTTGCAAAAACAAAGTTTAGAAGTAGAATAACCATTGAACAAAGAAAAATAAGAAAAAAATTAAAAAGACCACTTCATAAAGGGACTATTAGTAAATTAAGAACAATTGACTTTTCTTCATTATCTGATGAGGAACTGGTCAATAAACTAGATGAGATTTTAGAATATATTGATCTTGAGGAAAGTAATGTAAATATAAATGATGACTACGAAGTCAGATTGATAAGTTATGAAATATTCATCTAAAAAAAGGTGTCCCATAAATTTTATTAAGCCGTTCTCTTTTGGAGTACCCGCATAGGAAAAAGCATATATAAAAACAAGTATAAAAGCAGTGGGTTTCGCATTAGAAATCGCACTGCTTTTAATATTTATTAAAAGGAAAATATGTTAATATTATTGCAACACATTCTTAAACTAACGAAGCAGTTTAGTTTAACAAGAAAATGGGAAAATGTGCTATCATTTTTATAGAGGAAATTGATATATGAAGTGGGTGTTATTCCAAGAGAGACACAGGGACGGTTCTCGTGTCGCTCACAAAGTGAAATTATGTAAAAACAGAGGGGCGGCAGTACCGTCCCTCTGTACTTTCCTAAAAATCAGAGAGTTCTATAGCCATTCATTTCCTTAAGGTGTGATTAAACACTCTTTGCTCTTGTCATAAGTAATATATAATTGATGCAGCGCTCTGCTCGTTGCAACATATGCCAATTTGCGGTCAAAGTCTGAAAAACTATAATCGTGGAAAGACACAATGACAACTGCTTCAAACTCCAAACCTTTTACTGCGGTTGGTGTTGTAATAATAACTTTGGCATTTGAAGGCAACTCTGCTGTAGTTTGGATAGCTACAGTGAAATATGGATCTATCATATAATGATAGGATTCGAGCATTGACTCATCTTTTACGACCACTGCTACAGATTCGAAGTTATGCGTATAAATTGCTTCTTCAAGGACCGCAATTAGAATTTTTTCCTCAACTTCTCCAGTGGTCTCTATCCATTTAACTTCCGCCCCATCACGGAATGTCTCCGTAGAAAGCTTATATTTTCCAGATGCAAAAGGCTCAATAATTGTATTGCTGACTTCCACTATTTGTGAAGTTGAACGATATGTCCCTGATAGTTCATGGTAAAATGGTTTGCCAATTAGATCATCAAGCGAATGCCAGTCTTCCAATGAGCTTGCCGGGTTCAGGTTTTGTCCCAAGTCTCCAATTAACATTAATCCATTTTTTTGCGTCAATGCATTCAGTTCTACAATTTCATAAGGCATGTAGTCTTGTGCTTCATCAATGATCAAATAGGATAACTTATGTTCTTTGGATAGGCCTTGCAGAATCCGTACTATATGTAATAGCGCAGGAAGATCCTCATAATAAAGATCTTGGGATTGATATTCATCTGGCAACAGGCCATGTGATTTAGCAACTCGTATCGCTTCATCAAATGAATCAAAATAATCGAATTCAAGGTGTTTTTTTACATATACCTTTATAATGTTCTGATCGGCGGTTGATAAAGAGTGCTTTTTTTCAAATGCGTAACCACCATAACTATTAGTAAATGTGTACTCGAGCTCATAACGGTTTTTTAACGCTGCTGAAATTTCTTTATAGTAGGCTCTCTCCATCCTCAAAAGACTCTCTGCTTGCAACATCTCATGGAGCAGGGCTTTTCGTGCTGAGAAAAAAGCTTTCTTTTCCATGGCTAATTGCTGTAAAACTCGTTCTTGTTCATCTTTAAGTTTTTGCTGGATGATAGGTGTTTCTATTAGGATGTCTATATTAAACACTTCAACAGGCTGTTCTGCAATCAACTCTAAAATGAATGCTTCTTTTGCTCTGCGTACTTCATTCCGCAACTGGTGATGCCATGCTTGTTCAATTACTTTGTTTTCTATAAAATCAGGATTCAATTGTCTTAGCTGATTAAGGTGATGCTCCATTATTAATTTGATCTCTCTATGAATCGCTGAGATAAATTGCTGACGGCTTATGTCAGCTTGCTTTTTACTTGCCGAAGAACGTGTAGCCTTATGAATATTTGCATTTTCTACCCACCGTTCACCTAATGCAGATATGTCCGGGGTGATAAAATCTTCCTGATATAACGATAGACTTATCAACTCATTTTGTTCTATAGACTTTGCCTTTTCTTTGACCCAACTCTCGATTTGTTCTTGCACGTCATTTTTAGCTTGTAATTCATGCTGAAAACTGTTTAAGAAAAAGTTAAAGTACAGATTTTCACGATCTTTTAATGTAAGTTGTTGATATTTTTCCATATTCCGCAGGATCGGCAAAACAGGGATAGATAATGAGTTAATGGTAAAAGCTTTTGCCCAAATCCGAAGGTCATTCATCATATTTATGGTTGTTCTCTGGACTATGTCCCTAAACTCCAGGGAGCCCTTTGTTTTGATGATCTCCATTTCCAGTGCTTTGTGACGTTTCACTTTTGAAGGGGAAACCATTAAAATGCTACATGCTAGTTCTAAAAAAGTTATTTGTTTTACCCCGAAATCCCCTAATGTTGGCAATACATTCTGAATATGTTTTAAAAATGCTTCGTTGGCCCTAATATTGCAACCCTATCAGGTTTCAAATTTTGATACCTGTATAGAAGGTAGCTTAATCGGTGAAGTGCAATTGCTGATTTCCCGCTCCCAGCTAAACCCTGTATAATAACAGGCTGGTTCATTGGCAAGCGAATAAGTTCATATTGCTCTCGTTGTAAGGTTGCAACGATCGATTGCATGTCTAATCCGCGCTTATTCGCCAGTGCAGATACTAATCCTTCATCTTTTAAATATTGGTTTGTTGCGGTCATTGGTGGATGAATGGCTGTAATGCTGCCCTTTTGGATATCAATTTGCCGAATGTAATCTACTATTGTATCCCCCAACGTTTTGTGGGCAATAGGCTGACCAACTATTCGCATAAAGTATAGGGATGCAGCTTCTGCCTTCCATGAAGTGACAGAATCATCCAACCCTTGTTCCCCGAGGTACATCGTTTTCGGTCCCGATTCTGTTACATAATCCACGCGACCAATATAAGGCCGGTCCTTCATTTGCTCAAACCGACGATTACTCTCATATGTCCTTTTCCGCATAATACCCTCAACATATGCTGTCGCATAGTCAATCTCATAAGTAGAGTTAAATTTCATCTGCGGGATATTTTGTATATACTTATTTATTTTTTTTATGACACGTCTTAAATATTCACGTTCGGATTCATCTGCGCGTGGCAAGAATGATGATAAATCATAATTAGGAAATGGAGAAGATGCATCTTCTCCGATTTTCGGAACTGTTTTAATAAGCACCTCTGATATTGCATGCTCTACTTCCGCCTCATCAATTTCTCTCTCGACAAGAAGTTCAATTTCTTCTGAAACATCTTCTGCATCACTATGATTAAATATCGGAAGGTCCAGTTCTTCTTCCATGACTAGTTCTGTATGAGGTGTACCCTGAGAAAAATGGATTTCTTCTTCCTTGCTATTTGCTTTTTTATCTTCTTCAGCGGGAAAGGAGTCATATTCCACAATTTTTTGTTCCTGTAATATTAAGGTTTGTTTCATATACTCCATTTCTTCGTGTAGCTGCAAAAGCTGTAAATCCAAAGCTTCATTTTCTTTAACTTGTTGTTCAAATCTTTTATTTATATCATTGTGAGAAGCATGTATTGCATCATATTTATTTCTTAAGACATCATATTCAATGGAATTCTCGATTGCTTTTTGTGCTTCTGTCTGTTTAAGTTGCCAGAGTAGGGTATTAATTTGGTCTTCATATTCCCTAACCTTACTATTAACCTGTTCGATTTCCTTAGTCACCGTTTGCACTTCTTGCTTTAAATCCAAGTTGTCTTTCTTTAGTTGCTCGTATGCTTTTTTTGAAACCGATCCTTGATCAATTTGTTTAAGTCGTATAGCTAACTGTTGGATAAGATTGTTTTTATATTCATAGTCAGCTAGAGATGGACGCTTTGCAAGTTCCATATTTTCTTCTTCAAGTCTTTGATTATGCAACTTTATTTGAGATAATTCATGTTGCAGTTTTTCTATTTGCTGTTCAAGTTTCAATATTAAGGAACTATCTAATGCCCCCAATGGATTTTGGTTGGCTGGGTCCATGGGATTTTCTTTTTTTGTTAATAAAAGATCAAATAAATTCATTATTGCACCTACTTGTATTCTTCATTCTGAAGATGATTAGGTTCATTTTTCGTTAATAAATGTCCTATATATACGTTTATCGGTATATTTTGGGTTATCTTTTACAGTTACTAGTAAACTATCTCCAAAAAAGATTTAATTTAAGTCAAGTGTTCTCACATATTTTTGACTAAAATTCATAACTTAACAATGTTATGGAATCCGCGACGCTAATCTCATAACTGATCACTAAGCCGCCATAAACTTCAGATCCCAAACTACCCTTTCAGCCTTTTACCTTTAGCGGGATTCTGAATAAGAAATTCCATAAACGTTATTTTGAAGAGTTTTATGACATTCAAGTTGAAAATGGTAGACCCTTTTGTAAAACTCTTCAAGTCGGCCTATTTTTTTATTTTTTTACCACAAATGTTGAACAAATGTATTTATAATAGAAATATATTCCAATATATTAACCCGATTTACGATAACGGCAGTACTATATGATAGAAGTTTAGGAGGAAAGGTCTAATGTTTCTGAGTGATAAAGATAATAAAGTAAAACAGCAAACAAACTATGTCCAACATTTTTCAACAAGAATTCCTTGGAAGGATAACGACTATACCGGGAGAATTGACAATAATCCTAGGTATAATGTAGCTGCTCAAGTAATCCCCAACATTGCATCCACACGGGACTTGGAGTTTGAGGAAACGAATAAAGGTAAAAGGTACGAACAAATAGGGTCAGTAAGAATGCAAAACTGGATTACAGAGAATGCTGCGTTCATGAGTCATACCAAGCTCGAACTTAAAATGAACCATCCATATAAAAACGGAAAAAATCCGAAGTTCCAGCATTTCGTAGAAACAACTTTTGAGATGGACCCCTATTCATTCTTATTGCGACCTTTTTCATGGACACTAAAGGATAATGCAAATGAGAAACAAAACTATTACAACTTTTATTTTGACTTAGAAAAAACAGAACAAATGCTGAATTGGTCAAGTTCGTGGGTATCGCATGGAGAATCTCAAAAAGCGATCTTTGATTATTTCTTTTCCGGAATTAATCCGCACAATTCATTGATATTTCCATATTACAAGCAAGTTCCCTTTATCGAAGATAATCGCCGAGTAATTGCAGGGGTAGGAAATATAGTATCTAATGTAGAAATTCGTGAGTATGAGTCTGATGGAAGTAGTGACGAAAAAAACTATATCTGGGAGACAAATACAGCTCATTCAATAAGAGTTGATGGTAAAGATGGCTTTTTAATGCCATATCTAGAAATTTCTGAGTATGTAAAAAAGCATTCTGATATTGATGTATCGAGTGTCACATTATTTGAACCGGCAGGTTTTAGATCGGAATTTTCATATGCGGCTGAATGGGTCAGCTACGATGCGGCTATTGATGTGCTAAATCAAGCGAAAATGGCATTGAAAAATATAGCTAAACTTAAGTTAAAAGAAGCCAATCATGAATGGGTTAATGTTCAACTTGAATATGTTGATAATCAATTAAAAAGCGTTTGGAATCAACGTGGTATTTTCCCAGGATTAGGTTCGATTTTATCAGCTTTCGGGGTTAGATATGGTTTCGATGTTGCACAGAACGTTGATACTTCTGAAAACGACTTGATTACTGAATTGAAGTTATTTTTTTCAGGAGACAAAGAAATTGGTAACGAGAAACTGGATGACAGCTTAGCAGACAAAGAGGATGAGTTTTTTGGTTTACTAAGAGATGAAAACAAAACTCGATACTTCGAACTTTTGTCTCGATTAAATCTTTCTATTGAACAAGCTATTTTTGCATGGGGTAACCTGAAAAATTGTGCAGCTGAAATTGTTGAAAACCCATACCTATTATTCGAAATTACACGAAAAGAAAAGGAAGAACATCAAGTTACTATTTCTCAAATTGACAATGCTATGTTTGTGAATCCGTTGGTGGAAAATAGGTATCCTCTAAATAAACCAACCAAAATGAGGACTGAAAGTGATAAACGCCGATTCAGGGCTATGGTGATATTTGTTTTAGACCAAGCCGCAAATCAAGGCCATACTTTACTCAGCTATGATCGAATTGTGGAGGAAATTAACAAATTACCATTAGATCAAAGAACGGATTTTCAAACAGAAAAGATTGAAGGTGTACTAGAGTTCTTGCAGGAAGGTAATTTGCATGTGGATGTGGAAAATACCTACATCAAACTGAAAGAATATCAAGCTTATAAACAATTGGTAGTCGATATAGTAAATAGCCGTTTAGGAACTAGTTTATCAAGTGAACAAAACTGGAGAAAAATTATTGACGACCAATTTGGAGAACTTCAAAAAAATAATGAAGAAAACGATGAACTGGCTCGTGATGAAAAGGTGACAGCATTAAGGATTCTCGACTCATCTAAGATATCTGTACTATTGGGAAGAGCTGGGACGGGTAAAACATCAGCATTGGGAATTTTTGCTTCTTCAAAAGAAATTAAGGCCGGTGGAGTATTAGCATTGACTCCTACTGGGAAGGCAAGAGTTCAACTTGAAAATTCATTTAAGAAGAATAGTGTTGAGGCTGAGTTTATGACTGTGGCACAATTTTTAATTCGTTCTAAAGGGTTCAGTTGGAACACAATGGCTTATAAGATGCCAAGCCAACCTAGTACGAGTATTGCTAAAACTGTTATTATCGATGAAAGTTCGATGCTGACTGAAGATATGTTTGCTGGCATACTAAAACTTGTTGATTCTCATGCAGAGAGAATTATCTTTATAGGAGATCCCAATCAATTACCACCTATAGGAGCAGGGCGCCCATTTGTCGATTTGATAAATTATTTAGAGATTGAACATCCTGATAAAGTCGCAGCGTTAAAAACTGAGATGAGACAGGGTTCAGGTGGTGATGATTTATCATTTGCTCAAATATTCTCTAATTCGCATTCGGTCGATAAAGATGTAATTTACCGTATTCAAAATAATGAACCAGATGAACGTCTTAAATATATTCAATACACTGATTTAGATGAGTTAGAAAAAGTGTTCTTTGAAGAATTAGTGGAAATTGCAAGTATGACAACTGAAGATGATATTGATGGATTCAATAAAAGTTTAGGCGCTGAGAAAAACGGTAAATATATAAATTATAATACCGGAAAGCATATTGAAGACTGGCAAGTTCTATCTCCTACAAGATTTATGGGTATGGGAAGTTATCATTTAAACAACCAAATTCATCAAAAATATCGACAAAAAACAGTTGAAAATTGGCAAACATGGGAATGGAAAAATAAATATAAACCTCAATCTGTTCAAAATATTGTCTTAGGTGACAAAGTTATTTCGAATAGAAATGAAATTAGAGAAGCCTGGGATAAGACAGAAGAATATATAGCAAACGGTGAACTTGGAATATTAAGCAGAGCTCAAAAAAACGGATCTTATCCTGCTTCATATAGCTTCCGTTTCTGCTCATTTGAAGGAAAATTATTTTCGTATACAAAATCGGATTTTGGTGGAGAAAACAGTGACCCTAAATTAGAACTTGCATATGCTCTTACTGTTCATAAGTCACAGGGTTCTGGTTTTGGCAAAACCATAGTAGTCATAAACGGTAAAAGTTCATTTGTTACAAAAGAACTTTTGTATACAGCATTTTCTCGTCAAAGAGAAAAACTAATTGTAATAAGTGATTTGTCAATTCAAGAATTAGTTCAGTATGCGAATGACTGGTATTCGGATACCAAACAACGATATACTGACTTATTTGAAGTTCCAAACATCATTGAGATAGAGTTTGATAAACAAAAAAGGTACTTTGAAGAAAAATTGATCCATAAAACGATTCGTGGTGAAATGGTAAGATCCAAGTCCGAAGTAATTGTGGCAAACATTCTCGATAAGATGAAAATTGAGTATTCCTATGAAGAACCATTAGAGGTTAGTGGTAAAACCTATATTCCCGATTTTACTCTACGCTACCAAGGCAAAACTGCCTATTTAGAGCACCTTGGAATGCTAAGGAATAAATCATATAAAAAGCATTGGGGCGAGAAAAGAGCAAATTATGAAAGTGTGGGAATTTCAGAAACTCTTGGAAATTTGATAATTACAGAGGATGGATTAGATGGAAGTTTGGATGCAACATTAATAGAGAGAAAAATTCAAACATGGATAAAAAATAGTTGATTTACTCCCATCAACCAACATACAAAATTAGATAACTCGCTATGTTCCCTCATACCTGTTATCTAATTCATCAACTCGAGCCATGTGGAGTGTGTCTCGCTGCTAGAATTGACAAAATAATAGAAGATAACTTGAAAGAGCTCATTTTTTTAACATGGGCTCTTTTTGTTTAGTCCTATGATTAGTTCAAATAAGGCCAGAGGAGTACTTTTGATATTACACAGTAGACTAAATAGTGTGTAGCAAAAATCCTCATTATCAATTTTTACTATGTAAAATTTATTAACAAACAAGAACCCCAATAGTACAACTCTGCAAGAGTATTTATTGTCAAATTAAAGAAATCAACAGCGCAAAAAAAGACTGTTGGTTGGGGAAATAACAATATAAAAGTTACCTAAAAAGTGGCGAAGAAAAAAGGCGAACTATTGGTAGTCGCCATTAAACTTGGTGCAATAGAGGACAGTAACTTATCCCTTTTCACTATTATTCAATTACCAGCATGACCTTAAATTGCTCTATCTACAACCCTTTCATATTTATCAAGGGAAATACTAATAGTATTGCCTATTCTGTCCCCAGTATAATAACCATTTTTATTTATATGTAGCGTTAATATAAACTGAAATGATCCATTTAGATTTTTGGTATTAATGTATTCGTTAACACTACTAATTATGCTTTCGTCGAAATCTAAATCCAGTGCTTTAAAATATCTGTCAACAAATTGCAGAGATAGTGGCAAACTAAAGTTATAAAGACTCAAGTTCTTCTTTTCTAAAGTTGAACAAATCTTTGCAGGGAGTGTTACCATTTTAGTCTTCATATCAAGTGGAATATGAAAATTGTTATTATCTTCATAGTCATATAATAACAACTTAGAAAGTGGGAGGTTGTCTGTAATTCTCTCAAGTTGTTCAAACTTAATCGCGCTAAATGTATCAACCGCCTCATACCTTCTCTTAGCTTCTAAAGTAGACACTCCAATCAAGCAATGGTCATTTTCATCATCTTTATAATGTACAATAACTAGTATATCTCCTAATTTGTTTTCTATTGTACCTGTAGCTTTATAACTTTGCCAATCTATTCTTAAAATGTTGTCACCTTCTAATTCAAGTTCAAGTGAATGGAACTCTTTTTCTAGTCTTTTAAGGAGGCTATTTGTTATTGAATCTTCTTGCCAATATCTTGGATAGGAATCTTGAATTTCCTGATAAATAATTTTTTCAAATTTAATAATAAATTCATTATAATCCATAAGTCACAACCCTAATATAAAATGTGCCACTTTAAATTATATAATAAAAGGCTAGTACAATAAATAAGCTATTTAAAGCGTGATTTTAGATAGTGAAATCTAAAAGATTGCCTAATATTATATTTGAATGCACTATGTAAGAGAAAAATAAAACAAAATCACTTGCTGCGTAGTACAACGATACTATTCAATAAAAAAAGGGTATTCATCAATTAGATGCAATTAATGAGATAAAAAGTCTAGTTCCTTGCTAAAAATGCAGAGGCACTAGACTTTTTTATATTCAATATCTATATGTTGTAAATTATCATTTTGCTAACTTTATTGGGAAAGTGGTTGGCGTTTATATTTAGTGGTAAATCTCGTGACAACCACCGGTAAAATGCATGGCATAAGTGGTACATTCTTATGGCCGTAATCAGGGTATTTCAAATTTAACAAAATATGAACCTCTCAATGGGGGAATAGCAGATCCAGTGGAGTTTATTAGGTTTTTAAGGGCTTATGAGCTTTTATTAACAAGCATCGTCTTTTTACCCCTCTACTATATAATAAGGATATTTTTAGTGTTTTTCGGTTGAATTGTAGTTGTGTTAATAATTACCAGCCGTGCAATTTGAATTTAATAAGAGACATAAAGCTAAAAAAATTGAGCTTTAACTTTTCATGAATACAGCTAGATACAGATGGTTTTCTTTATTCAGGGAGAAGAATTTAAAAAAATATTGGAAAAATATGATAAAGTTAGTATTCTTAATTAAAAGGGATAAAAAATGGAAAATTAGGAACAGCAAATACTGAGATGTGAAAAGAGTGGATTATATGGATTGTTTTGAGAGATTGGGTAATGAAACAATTGTGGGTCTTATTTCAAAAGCACAATTCCAAGTTATATATGCAGGACCAGCAATTGATAAAAACATTGCCAATCATATTGTTCAATTTGCCCGGAGAACATCTATTAATCAAGTGGCAGCCATATTAGATTTAGATGCAGAAGTTTACAGAGAGGGATATGGAGAGCCTGCGGCACTCGATATTTTGGAAAAAGACAATATAAGGATTAAAGATGAGCCAGGATTAAGAATTGGTATATTAATAATTGACGATAATGGGTGGATATTTACTCCTAAATCTAAAATTATATATGAAAGCATAAATAGCCAACAAAAAAACTCAGTATTTCAAAAATTACAGAATAGTGTTCTATCTGGGTATGCTATAGTGCCGATTGGGCAAGGGCAAATAAGCATGTTACTTACTGAGGAAGATGATAGTATGCTAGAAGCAGCTGTTGCAGCGGAAGAATCAATAAGCAAACAAAAAATTGACCAATTAAAAAAAGATTTAAAAGAGAAGCCGGCGCCCGATTTTGAATTTCATCGTTTACTTTCTGATTACAGAAACTTAATCAAGTTTGTTGAAATTACATTTAAGGGAGCTCGCTTAGAGCAAACAACCATTAAAATTCCAAGTGATTTGTTAAATGTAACAAAGAAAAAAGAATTTGAAGAAAAAATGAAGGCCACTTATCAATTATTTAATAAAGACTTTTCAGAATTCACAAAACCATTAAAAGATCAAGTAGAAGAATTAAGAACAAAGTACACTCAAGGTCTTTCAAAAAAGTATGGTAGAGTTTTGCTTGTAAAGCAACAGGAGGAGTTTGAGAAGGACATCCAGTCCATTACAAGCAAGATTGAACAGTACAAACAGGATTTGGGAAAACAAATAGATCAACAGATTCAAAGAACCAAAAATGAACTAATAAATTACTTTGCTCCAGTATTAATGCAAAATCCACCTGAACAATTAAGGCAAGAAAATAATATACCTTTAGAGGATTCGGAAGTAAAAAGGTATATTGCTTGGCTACTTGAAAAAGAATTTCCGGGATCTGAACAAATTATCAAGCGTGTTGAGTTTCATAGTGTCTATAAAGGCGTTACAGAAGAAATTTTAAAGGACGAACAATTCCTTCATGAGTTAAAAAAAGCTTTTAAAGATGAGTATATAAAGTGGCCAGATGAAATTCAGAAGCAAGAAGAGTTTTACTTTTAGAGACCATTAGAAACTACCTTACCTTTTAAAGGCCATAATTAGCCATTTTTTTTTACTTTCATAGGTGAAGCAGCAATAAAAAAATATCTAGTGCATAAATAGTAAAATCCGAAATATTAAAAAGTACGGAGAAGAAAACAGGGAGGAATATTCAATGCTGCTAACTGCTAATAAAAATGCTTATGAAGTTGCTAAAGAGGTACATAAAATAATTAATTATCACTAGCGTTGCATTAAATTAAATTGGAATCGTCAAGAAAAAATATTATCAATCATTTTCCATTTTAGGGATATCATAGTCTTCTTTGGACATAAAAAAATCCTTATAATTAGATGGAAGGTTTAAGTCCTGTCCAAATCCTAATTATAAGGAGATCCCATGGACAAGAATAGCACAAAAACCGTATTTAAGAAATACCTTCATCCAATGGATGGAGATATATTATCTAAAATGGCCAGCTCATCTAGGTCTAGATAAATATGTAAAAAAGCTGGATACTTTAACATTTGTGAAGCTTTTTATTTACGCGCAAATTCAACAGACTTCCAGTCTGACTAATATAAGTTTTGAACTTAGGCATAATCCCTCTTTACAAAAAGAGTTGGATTTAAAAACAATCAGTACCTCACAATTATCGAGGAAACTGAGGGACATTCCACCTGCCATTTTGCAGGCAGCCCTAAACCATCTTATTCAAAAGATTCGTCAAACCTTTGGTTCAAAAGAAGCAAATAAGATGCTGGATAAGCTTCATCTCATTGATTCATCGACTCTTACTCTTTGCCTCAACCAGTACCCGTGGGCTCCTAAAAACAGCTATACATCAGGCATCAAGATGCATACACGAGTGGTCTATCATGATGGGGAAACATATCCCGATAAAATCATGATTACGCCAGCACGACCATCTGACCTTTCACAACTTGATTCTCTTATGGTCAATGAAATCGGTGCGCTGCATGTGTTTGACCGTGGTTATTTCGATTTTAAAAAATTTGAAGACTACTGTGTGAAAGGAATCCGTTTTGTCACGCGAATTAAAGAGAATACCGTCATAAAGGTGGTAGAGGAGGTTCCTGTTCCCAAAAATTCTCCGATTCAGCGAGAAGCGGTAGTCTTTTTAGGGAAAATGAAACACCCCCTACGTTTAATCTAGACGATCGACAGTGAGGGAAAGCGAATTGAAATTATTGTGAATGACGCCAAACTTACCGCAGTGGAAGTAAGTACCCTATACCGAAACCGTTGGAAAATTGAATTGTTTTTTAAATGGATGAAACAGCATACGGTTCTGAAAAAGATTTATGGGAAAAGTGAGAATGCCGTACATAATCAAATCTATCTGGCTATGATTGCCTTCTGCTTAACACTATTGATGAAAAGAAACTTAAAATATATGGCCTCCTTACTGAGCCTAAAAAAGTATATAGTTTCTTACAGTTTAAAAAGCTATTCCTGCTTCTTGAAAGAAATATTCACACCTCCGGAAAGAACAACAAAGGGAAGAAAAAGAAACGAACACGAACGAATATTTCAAGAAACGATGGAACAAGTTGAACGAGGGGAATTAGATATCTATACATTTTAATTTTGATTATGTAAAAAAATGGATAAAAGACACCTTCACTAGATGGCACATTATCCATTTTTTTTTTCCTCGTTTTGAGTTAACTGAATATTAAGTTTTATCAGAAATCGACAGTAATTGGAACTTTTTCCCCTATTGACTTTTTTCACTAATTTTAGTGCAACGCTAGTGATAATATATATATTTTTAGCGCATTTTCGTTAATTAATAAAAATGTAAATAAATACTGATTATTTTTTGAACCTTTATAAAATGTATTGGCTTTATGTTTCCACCGTTAGGAATAGCTTGGATTAATTTGGAATATTGATTGATAGAATTTCTAAAAATTAAAGATTAAAAGGAATTTAACAATTAACATATTTAATGCGATAAAATCTTACCAGCACCCCATGTGTTTCCACATACTTTCCGCACATGTTGGGTCAGTCGTACTCTGGAGAGAAAATAAAAGAAGAAGACCCTTGGAAATGGCTAATTGATAGCATTTTCAAGGGTTGTTTTTACTATATTCCTTTGATTTCATCATCATGCTCTATCTCTTTTAATGTTTTTCCATCTTTAGTTTTCCATTCAGTTAAACCGTTTGCATGACCACCAACAACAAATGCAGCTGCATATGAGGGACTGCGGAAAAGAACATCTTCCTGCAATATTCCGTTTTCATCGATTTGTGCTTTTTGACGGCTTTCTTTGATTCCTGGTGGTATGCTATCAGAATCGATAGTTTCAATGTGGCTGCCTGTGAGCACTACGAATCCTTCGGTTGTTTGTTTGCATTTAGCGTCAATAGTGATTCCACTTTTTCTACTCTTACGCTTCAAGTACAGTAACAACTCATCATTGCTAAAGGTATTTAGAATTTCGCTTTGATTTTTTATCACAGTTAGTTTTTCAAAAATTTTATGCCCGAGTGTACCCATAACGAGTTTCGCATAATCGATGAATTCCTCAAGTTCACTTTCTTTTTCCTCCGTTATGTTTCCTGATGTTGGGTCATTTCCGTTCTTGACAATGTATCGCCTAGCATCCATAGCCATGGCACAGAAACGGTTCTCAAGATAACTTATTTCAGTAGGACCGAAAAAGTTATTTGAGGTTGTAAAAGCTACTGCTTCTGTCCAATAATCTTTATCTGGATTGCGTTTATGTTCATGTAGGCGGTAAAGAATTCCTTCTCCATTTTTTCTCACCCCAGCCTGACCGATATAGACGACATTTCCTCCAGTTTCATCAGACGTACCAAAAAGAAAATATACACCGCTCTGTGATAAATCGTTTCGTCCTTTACATTTATCTAGGTCTGTGCGGGGAATTTTGTAAGCTACTCCTGTCCAGTTGGCAAGAGTACATTTGATACGTCCGTTTGGAGTGCCATCCATCAAGTATAAATTTATACTTTTGCTGCGTATTGGCATAGTTATTCACCTCCTTAGATTGCTGTCCATAAAGACGACGGGATCACCTTAATTTACTATTAATTATATAATGATGAAATATCCATTTAAAATAAAATTTTTGAAATGCTTTAAAGATAGTTTTTTTTATAAAACAAAATAAACTTTATGAGGAAATACGATATTACTTTTGCTACGGTTTTTTTGGGCTCTAACATAGTTTGTGCTGCTCATGTGGCAGAATTGAGCAGCGTAAGTTGTGAACTATTGTAACGGGTTTGTACTGTTAAAAGCTGGAATACTTTGTTTAAAAACCTATTGAATTAAGGATTATTTCAAATTAACCCAAAAATGACCATCTCAAAGGGGGAGTAGCAGATCCGACGCAGTATTATAAGGTTTCAGAGGCTTAAAAAGTTTTTTTAAAACTTCTCGTATTGTTACCCCACCACTATATAATATAGCGATTATTATCGTTTTCGGTTGATTTGTAATAATGTTAAATATTACAAATTTAGTATAGCAGATTTAGAATTAAAAAATACCATATGCCACTAGCCAAATACTCTTCTAGATATACTCATTAGAGATGAAATCCCTTTTAATAAAAAATCATATTGGAAAAATATGATAAAGTTAGTATTCTTAATTAAAAGATATAAAAATGAGAAATTAGGAACAGCCAAACGGGGATGTGAAAAGAGGGGAAATTGAATGTTTTGAGAGATTGGATAATAAAACAATTGAGGATCTTATTTCAAAAGCACGATTCCAAGTTATATATGCATGACCGGCAATTGATAAAAACATTGCAAATCAAATTGTTCAATTTGCCCGGAGAACATCTATTAATCCAAGTGGCGGTCATTAGTTCAATATTCTAGGTTTCAGAAATTAATTTATCTGTTAAAATTGAATTGTGTAAATAGTAAAGAAAGTATGGGGAGTTAAAATTTTTTATTAATAAGAAAGGAACAGAAATGATTATTTTTATTATTATCATAATTATTATATGGTTTTTCTTCAGCGGTTCCAGTTCAAGTTCTAACTCTAGTTCAAATACCAGTACAGGCACAAGAACAAATATAAACACAGTAAGTAGGGAAAGTACAAATGCAAGTATTGGCTCAAGACCAAATGTAATAGACATCAAACCAAATACAGGTACAACTGCAAATACAAGCGTGAGTAAAAATACAAATACAAATACAAATGTAAGTACTAGAACAAGGTCAAGTGTAAATACAGGTACAAGTACAATCGAAAGTATAAGATCCAGTGTAAATAGAGGTACAAGTACAATTACGGGGACATATACAACCCCGAGATCAAATTCTAATACCAGTATAGGAAAATTAATAAGCACATCCCCAAGTAGTACAACGGCAAGTTCAAGAACACCTTCGGTGATTAATACTATGGCAAGTACAAGGTCAACTTCAAGTATACCGGCAAAAACTAGTTCAAACTCCCAGGCAGGTACCAGAACAGAAGTAGATCAGGTTTCAGTTAGGGTATCTAGTACAGGTATAATTAAACCGATAAGTAATCGCTCTAACACGGGTCATCTAAATGACGAAAGGAAGAAAAAACTAGTTAGTAGTTTGCTAACAGGGTTGAAAGAGATTGTAAAATCCAAGGAGCGTATCGAGAAAGACAGGCAAGTATTGAATTTAATTTCTTATTTAAAAGAGGTAAATAAAATTAAAGTATTAAACAGAGAGGAGACTGAAATTCATGCCGTGAAAATAGACTTCAAGGATGTCGGCCCAGTCAATCAAGCTCCTGTAGAAAGAAACGTTAAAGAAGAAAGTGCAGCTAAAAAAGCCAAATCTAGCAAAATTTTTAACGACCCTGTTGGTACTAAACTAAACAAGCATGCTCATCAAAAGTTTTTTACACTTTTAACATCATTTGGGAAAACTAGTGATGCAGATATTTATGGGACGTTAATTGGATTTTCTTATTCAGGGGAAGAAGAGAAACGATATTTTAATGCAATTAATATACTCTTTAATAAAGATAAGAAAGAAATTGGTTCATATTTCCGTAACTTGATGGCGGCCAAAGCATATTCAAATTTATAACTTTATAGTGTTTTGTTAAGAGCTCATTCTAATAAGGATAGGGCTTTTTTAAATTGGTCAATGGATTTTTATCCCTTTTGAGAGGATCTTATCTTTTTTACGACAAAAAACGACAGCGAATTTACTGTTATTGTAGTACTATTTTAATATTACATCGATCCGTATTTTTATGAAGAATGTATTAGTTCTCCTATTTCATTTGATGTAAAAAACTTCTATATGTAAATAAAGTCCAATATTGATATACATTGGGAGAAAACGTAAGGGGTGCGAAAATGATAGAAGTTAAAAACATGTACTTGGATTTTAGGAAAAATGAAGGCAATCTTAAAAGAGCCCTTATTAAAATGAAAGATTCCTATCCTGACTTTTTTAAAGATTATATTGATGGGGAGGATTATATATCCTATTTACTTAAAAAGGTTTTCCCTGAAGGATTTACTAGGTCCTTCTATGTATCAAACACTTCATTGAAAGATCAATATTTAGATCTGACCATTCGTCCTAAAATAGATGGTCCACTTTTGGAAAGTGTTTTTCCAAAAGGTCTTTCTATTGCCATTCGTGGACATTTTTCTCCGCCTGTTAATCCGGTGTTGATCATTGATCGTGTAACGGAAATCAGTGATTCTGAACAACGTGATTTTGAGCAGGAAATAGTAGTCCGCACCTTTTCAGAGCAAAAAAATGTTTACCAGATCCAAAGAGAAAATAATGTATTTACTACAGAATTCATAGTATCCCTTCCTGAAATTTCTAAAGAAACATCAAGTAAACTTAAGCTATGGAATGAGTATTTAGAATGGAATAAACAAATTGTCCGTAATAAACAAGACGGCGTTAAGTATTTAGATGTTGATATTGAGGATGGGAATCTAATCTTTCGCGCAATATTTGAAAACCGTGGACAGGTGGGCAGATACAGAAGGTTTCTAAGACGAGGACACATAATGGCCTACCCTATTGAATATTCAAAGCATGAGTGGGAATTTCGGCTCAATGAAAGTAAATTCATAAGAGGAACTGATATAGGCGATTTCGTGGATATTAAAGAAATCATTGAAGTTAAAAACAGTTCTTATTTTAAGATTCAGGATATGTTAGAGGATTTAAATTGCGGATGGGAATCACCAGTGCTGGCAAAAGTAGTCTTTAAACTTACTGATGAAGACCAAAACGATGTAATTAATGCTAATGGAGAAGATGTTTATTTTCTATATGGTGAAATATTAAATGAATATCCGAAAAACGGCTTCCTATCTGAATCATCTGCCGGAGAGTTTGCCCTCATCAGACGGCAAAAGCAAGTTCTGGACCATCTTCAGCTTGAGTCCGGGTATGCACCTTTTCTCTCTTCATGGTTATTTGATATTTCGAAAGCAAATAAGACGAAATTGTCTCAACCTATTGAAAAATTAAATAGGGATGACTTGAATCAAGATCAACAGTTAGCTGTAGAAAAAATGATCAATTCACCTGATGTATTTCTGCTTCAAGGCCACCAGGGACGGGGAAGACAACCGTTATTGCTGAGGCCATTTATCAATTTACCAAACAGGGCAAAAAGGTAATTCTTGCCTCACAGGCTAATTTAGCCGTTGATAATGTTTTTGAAAGATTAGCTAATAGTCCAGAAATTCGAGCGATTAGACTAGGGAAAGAACGGAAGCTTTCAGAAGAAGGAAAGCAATTCTCTGAGAAGCAAGTCTTAAAGTGGTTCTACTCCTCTATTTCTAGTGGTATTCGAGAAAAGTTTATTAAACGATGGACGGATCGGGATCACAAACTAGAAGAATTACAACATTTAATGGATGATACTAAGTTTGTAAAGGCTGACCTTAGTCGATATGCGGATACGATACTCCAGTTTCAGCAGCTGGTCCAACAGACAAACTTCCAATTAAAGCAGGAAGAGCAATATATCAATAAAATCCGTGAACAAGCCAGAGTAAATATGGAGACTAAGGAAAATATTATTAAGCTTAAGGATTACATAAATCATTCGAATGAAACAAATTTTAATATTCCGGCGTATTTACTGAATTTCATTTTCCAAAATTTCTTAGAGCCTGCTAAGACACTTGAAAAGCACCATATTATTTTAGATGAATTTTGGTTAAAAAATGACGATAGACTGTCAGACAGCGAAAAAACGAAAGCGTTTAAATTATTCTGGAATAAATGGGGCAACTTAAAGAAATTTCTTCCCAAGTTAGAACAGGACATTCTGTCCTTTAGACAAGCTTCTGGTGGGCTAGATGTTAGTACCATGTATGAAATTCAGGAACTGGAACAGAAAATCAAAGAAATTGAAGTTGAGATGGAAGAGGATGCTTCAAAATTTACGATATGGAGAAAGATTCGAAATGAAATAAAGGAGCTTAAAAACAATCGTACAGCCGTTTTAGATGAAGGGTATTCAACCATTTTCAACGGCATGATAAATGGGGAGAAATATAGCGACATTTTAAAAAGTAAATTGGAAGCTGATAAAACTGAACTATCGGAAGAGCTGCTGTATATATACCAAGATATAATCAAGCTGGAACAAATCATAAATGAATCAATGCAGCCATTATTTAGTGAAATGGACAAGTATTATAAATCCATCTCTGAAGCAGCAGTTGATGAGTCAAAATACAAGAAGTTACAAGCGGAATTGTCACGTCATCAATTAGAACTCAAGGGTCTATACGAAAGATACAATGAGAAACAAAAATTGTTGTCTTCCCTATACAACGATATGAGAAAACATTCGGATGATGATTTTTCTGATGAAGAGGCAGTTGATGCAGCTAATGCCATTATTAGTGCATTAAACAACATTTCACAAGCAGACAAGAAATTTGAGGATGATTGGAAACCCCTTTTTGAAGAATGGACTTCGATGCTTGAAAACGAAAAAACCGCAAAAAATGATTATGAATATTATTTAGAAATTTATTTAGATGCATGTAATGTTGTGGGTGTTACTTGTACCGAAAATGCACGTGTTCTTGAGGAAAATAATCATACAATCTTTGATATCGCCATTATTGATGAGGTTAGTAAGGCAACTCCGCCAGAGCTATTAATGCCAATGATTCGTGCTAAGAAGACAATCCTGGTAGGAGACCATCGTCAGTTGCCGCCAATCTTCAAAGAACAAGAATCATCCTATGAAGAACTAATTAAACAGTTAAAAGAGGAACAAGATGAATTACCGCCGGAAGAACAAACATTTGATGACAAATTACTGAATGTAGAGAATTTTGACCGTTTTAAATCCATGGTAACGGCTTCCCTTTTTAAAGATTATTTTGAACAAGCTGATCCAACGATTAAAGAGGCTTTATTAACCCAATACCGTATGCATCCGGACATCATGGATGTTATTAACCAATTTTATGAAAATAGATTGAAGTGCGGTATAACAAACCCTGATGAGGTTCGAAATCATGGTCTGACGATAACATCTCCTGAAGGCTTAGAGTTTATCACTCCAGACCGTCATGCCATTTGGATTGATACATCTAAAAATCCTTTTGGTGAACAAAATTTCGAAGAGCAGATGGGGACATCGAAAATTAATACACTTGAAAGTATATTAATAGCGGAAACGTTAAAGAAAATTGATGAGCAGTATACAAAAGCAGGTGTTAAAGGCAAAAAGGATGTTGGGGTTATCAGCTTTTATGGTAAACAAGTTGGTGAAATTAGAAGGCGTATAAGAAACATTAAATTTGAATCGATTAACGTAGATATAAATACGGTTGATAAATTCCAAGGGAAAGAAAAGTCAATTATTCTTGTTAGTCTTGTCCGTAATAAAAACGTAAGGAAAAAATCCCAAAACTCATTTGTTGCTGCCTTTGAGCGAATAAATGTTGCCTTCTCACGTGCGAAGGAATTGTTAGTTGTTTTAGGGGCAAAAGACATGTTCTATGATTATGATGTTGAACTTCCAAATATGGATAATACGGGGTCAACAACGAAAAGGGTATACCGTGACATTATGGACCGGCTTCAGCTTAAAGGATGCCTTTGGGAGTCGCGGCGGGTTATTACACCTGAACAATATCATCAATTAATGACAAAACAAGCGGATAAGGAGAAGAAACTTCAAACTATATCCAACTAAAGAGGACTGCTGGGAGTTTAACAGGAAGTACGTCTTTGATATGACTCCCAGACAGACTATGTTATTAAGGAGAGTTCTTTATGTTATTAAAAGAAGCAGAAGTAGCAGTACCTATAATTAAAATTGACAGCCAGGTAACTCATGCCACACCTCGAAAAATAACTGCGGTCGAGTGGATGCTCTTAGAATTAATAGGCAGATTTCAATCTGATAAAATGTACAATCAAATTTCATTAAAGACGATATTTGAAAATATTTTATCTGTTCCTGATTCTACCAAACTAGTCAAACCAGTGTTGGAAAAGCTTATTGATTTGCAAATCATTCAATGTGATACAGCTTTATCCTCATTAGAGGACATTACTTTAAAAAACTTAACTATTTCACAGCTTGGTTCAACTGTACAAAAAAGAAGAGTCATTCCAAGCAACCCAAGATCAGATTCTGTTTCCCATTATTTTGATTACATAGCAAATCGGTTTCTTGATGATTCCGAATCTCGTTGGGCTAAAAAGGAAACGAATGTTCAAACAATTAATCTTGATTCTATTGATCTAGATTTTTATCCTCACGGTTTTATCAGCCAGGATATTGAGGAAACCAGTTCCAGATACGATTGGTATAAAGAAAACACTGAAATTTCAGATGTTTCTAGACTGAATAGCGATTTTATGTGGAAAAACATAAAGGTTAAACTTGAAATTTCAAATAACCAAAGTGCATTTATTGAATGTGATAACAAAGAGTATAGGGATAAACTAAAAGATTTTGAATCAGAAATAGTAGAGTCTCTATTTGAAAGTCTAAGTTTTGATCACATTGATTTAGAAGATTTAAATTTTTCAGAGTTAAGAATGATTCAATCAAAGGCCAGTGATCTTTCTTTATTAGATGAGGATTCACTTAAAAAAGATGCACATGATATTGACAAAAAACTTACGAATACGATTCACATCATTAATCAATCATATTTATTTGATTATTTTCCACGAAAGGGCAATTTCGAAAGGCTTTCAGAAAATAGCAAACATATACCCAAAAACACACTTATAATTGCTTTTGATGACTTAGAAAACTTTGAACTTAATTGGAACGAAAAGAAAACGGGGGCATTCGTTCGGATTCCAAATTCATTTATTTTTGAAAACGGCCTTTATGTAAATGGTTTCCGTGATAGTGTGATGGCAGCCAAAACCATTGTTCATGTAAATGGAGTTAAGAATGAAGTACCTATCCGCTATAGATTAAAGAAAGAAGAAATTATTTTAGACGATCTATACAAATCTATTGAAGCTGAAATCATGGAATACCAAGATGATTTAGACGCATTATGGATATCGGCATTTTGGTTAAGTGCAGACCAGCAGTGGAAAAACATCAATGAATATATCCACAGTAACAAAAGTATGTCTCTCAAAGAAAAGCTTAGCAGACTAAAAGATGTTCAAAAATGGATGAAGGAATTCTATCCTGCTAATGCCGTTAACCATATTCAGTGGGATAAGTTCAGAAATGAATTAGGTGTACAAGCCGTTCAAAACGCTTCAAGCATGGAAGAGCTTGAGGATTTAATCAATATTCTAGATTTGCAGAAAAATAAAGAGCTAAGTATGGAGGTAACCGAAAAGCTGCTGCATTTCTATGGGCATATTCATAACTTCTCTGAATTAAAAAATCTAAATGAGGAGTTGTCGAAGCTAAAAATAGAACAGTCCGTTAAAAAGCTGGCTTTATCAAGTGATATTTATTCAGATGAACTGATAGAGGAAGTGCTGTATAATTTTGATGATTTAAAATGGATAAAAGAGCATTTATATGATCGAAATGAGTTTGAAATCACGGTTCGTGAAATAAATAAATATCACAAAAAGATAAAAGAACAATTGAAGGTCGAATCACTTCAGAAAAAGTTCGATAGTAGAAAATACTACGAAACTCTTGAAAAGGTGGAATTTCAACAAATATTAAATGATTGTGTACGCTGGAACGACCTGGTAAATAAACTGACACAATTTATTGTAAATAGTGAAATTATTACAAAATCATCTTTTGGACAGATTCATGAAAATATTTTAAACTATAAGGCATTTCTTGATTTATTTAATCAAGAAATACCGAGCGGGTATGAAAATGTATATGTGCTGGATACGAGTCTATTCTTAACGAAACCCACTATTATGGAATCCCTTTCTTTGAAAAATGATTATGTTATCATATGTTCTTCTCATGAGAAAGATGTGTATAAGTCATTGTCGTTTGCTGCGAAGGAAAATCCAAATCTATCATCGAAAATTGATGAATTAGTCTTATCCTTAAAAGAACGTACGAGAGAAAATCTACACTTTGAGGATTATAGTCATGAAACATTACCTAAATCATATTCATTAACACTTGATAATCAGCTGTTATCAGTTGCTTTAAAGTATAAAGCTAAGAAGCCTGCCATTATTACGTCAAATATCGATTTAAAGGCTAGTGCAGGTGAGTTTGGAATAAAAGCAGTTGAACCAGCAGATCTTGGAAGTAAAAAGAAAAACAAGAATAGTAAAAATAAAAAAGGAAAGAAAAAGTAATTATTGATAAATTGGGGGTTTAATGATGAGTAGGGCTTCCGTCACTCGATACGAAATAGAAGCGGCAAGAAGAAGACAAATGCATTTAACAAGAGTACGAGAAACAACGGTTCGTTTCTATGAAAAATATCAAAATATGTACAATCAAATGGTATTGGATGGATTTCAAGATTTAGTACCTAGTGAGCTTCAGAAAGTAAAAGGATATTTATCAGAAATAGAAAGAAATCTTGATGCTAACCCTGAAGCTGCCAGAGGGTCCAGCTTTGAATTGGGGGAGTTCATCAATTCGGTTCGTCCGTTGGCAAGAGCAGCTGAACAAGAAATGGTTTCAAAGCAACGACTTCGCATGCAGCAAATGAAAGAAGAAATGGCTAAGTTAGAGCAAGAAACTACTAAATACTATTACGATGTTGTAGGTCGGATTTCTGATCCTGTCATTCAGGACTTTGCCTTTGAAGATCTGCAGGTATTAAAGAAGGAAATCGAAACTGAGAAGTCAGCCCAATCGATTCATTCAATCAAGCAAAAAATCGATAAAAGGGTCAGTGAGATTTGTGTAAAAGCTGAACAAAAAGCAAATGAATGGAAAGAACGGAAAAAAACAGAAGCTGCCCAAGAGATTCAGCTTTCTAAATTGGAAACAAACATAGAGCTAATCTCCGCCGATAAAAAAGAAAGTGAAGCAGAGATACAAGCCATTTTGGACAGTCTCCAGAAAACAAAGCAGCAAATTCAGAGCGGCTCGGCTGTGAATTTAGAAGATGTAAGTGAGCTTATTCAGGAAGCTATAGAAAATGCAGAAAATAAGGTAATGGATGAACGAATCCGTAAGGAAACAGTCAAAATGATTGTAAAATCCTTACAAGAACAAGGCTTCGTGATCCAAGGGAAAGTGTCAAGGAGTACTGAAAACAATGAAGATGTCGTTAAAATCCTTGCCCGTAAGCCATCGGGAAAACAGGCGCTTTGTAAGGTAAATCTAACTGGTGACTTTATGTATAAATTCGACCATTATGAGGGTCAGGCTTGCAGAGAAGATGAACAGTTGTTTAAAGATAAGCTTACCGAAATATATGGTATTAAATTAACAGATGAAAGAGTTATTTGGGAAAACCCAGAGCGTATTTCCAAAAACAGTAAACCTATTGATACTCCTGCGAGTGTTGAAAGGAGAAACCGATGATCACCGTAACAAAATCGAGCACATGGTTTGAATCTATTTTAAGAGAAGTAGGAATTCGGAAATCGTTAATCATGTATGGTAATATAAGTGACCTTTGCTTTAATCCATATTCTAATAAGTACGATTTTTTCCCAAATGTTTTAAATGAAAGTTTACTTAAAAAAGGTTTTCAAGATGTTGTTTATTGGGACCGGGTTCATGGGATTGATTATTCCCGGGTTAAGGAATCCTCTATTTCAGATTTGGAACAATTGTACAATGATGGTTCTGAATCCGATGAAGATGACTATCTTACAGATGAAAACATTGACACATCGATTTTGTCTAATAAGCAAAATGATTATCGTGATCCGATAGAATTTTTCTCTCTAGTTTACGAATCAATGCGTCGTGACACCAATCGTAAAGTGGCATTTGTCATTGACTGGTCAAACTACTTATTTGGCAACGCCAACGCTTTAAGTGAAATAGAACGGGAATATTTGACCATTTTAGGGAAGTCAATCCGGCAGTCTCCTTTACGGTTAGATTCGACTATTTCGGAGCAGTCTAATATTGTCATTTTTTTAACTGAAAAACTAGGTGCAATACCACCAAGCTATTATCAACAAAATTCGTCAGTTAAGCAAATACAAATTCCTTTTCCCAGCCGCTCTGAACGCCAGCAATACGTAATGGATCATTTTAGCAAGCTCGAAACCAGGAATCTCCGTCATTATAATGATGTAAACTTTTCAGATTTCATTGATCTATTGGATGGTTTTTCGCTGAGGGATATTTATCAATTGATTAAGTTATCAAGACAATTAAGTCAAGATAATCTAACATTCGAAAAGCTTGTCAATGTATACAAGTATGGAAAGAAGTCGAGCCCTTGGGAAGAATTATCTAAGCAAAAGTTAATAAGAATTCAAGAAACTTTGAAAGAGCGTGTTCGCGGTCAAGATAATGCCATTTCGAAAGTAGAAGATGTTATTATTCGTGCCTATACCGGTTTTTCAGGACTCCAGCATTCGGCTAAACAAAGCAAGCCAAAAGGAATACTCTTTTTTGTTGGACCTACGGGTGTAGGAAAAACGGAATTAGCAAAAGCATTGGCTGAATTTTTGTTCGGTGATGAAAATGCGTGCATACGGTTTGATATGTCAGAGTTTAACCATGAACATAGCGATCAACGTTTAATCGGGGCACCGCCAGGTTATACGGGTTATGAAGAAGGCGGTCAATTAACGAATGCTATCCGTGAAAAGCCGTTTTCTGTTCTGCTTTTTGATGAAATCGAAAAAGCACATCAAAGAATACTGGATAAATTTCTGCAGGTATTAGAGGATGGACGCTTAACCGATGGTAAAGGGGAAACGGTTTATTTCTCAGAATCAATTATTATCTTTACATCCAATATTGGGGCATCGAAGGTTGATGTAAATAACAGTTCTGAAGAGAATAACAAAATTATTCGAAGCGAACTACAGGATCACTTTTTAACCAAATTGAATCGGCCGGAGCTTTTAAACCGTATCGGTGATAATATAGTTGTTTTTGATCATATTAATGATCGAAAGTTCTTAATCGATATTGCCAAAATTAAAATAAAACCGATAAAAACATTTATTGCAGAGAAATATCAAATGGAATTCATATTTGAAGATGAGGATAAGGCACTGGCAGCTATAGTAGCACAGGTGGATATTTCTAACGGTGGACGCGGCGTCTTAAATGTCATTGAGCCCAAATTAGTAGACCCGTTAGCCAGGTTCATCTTCCAGGAAAGTGATTACTTCGCTCCAGGGAAAAAGATTAAAGTGATTCAAGCCGGTAATACAGCATATTACGATTTTGAATTAGAGGATGACTAAAGATGCCGTATTTAAATGTTGCACATTATAATGATTGTACCGAGGCGGAAGGACCAGGGAAGCGTTTTGCATTATGGGTTCAAGGCTGTCTCAAAAGATGCCCAGGTTGTTGCAATCCCCAAATGTTAGAAGTAAAACCTGCAAAAATATATGATTGTGAAGAAGTTTTTGAAATGATTCAAAAAGCAAAAAGGGAAGAAGAAATTGAAGGAGTTACATTTTTGGGGGGAGAACCGTTTCTACAAGCAAACGGCCTTTCCTTCCTTTCGCGAAGGTGTAAAGAAATCGGTATAACCGTTATGGTTTTTTCCGGCTACACCGTGAAAGAGTTAAAGAAAATTCAACTCCCGTTTAGTTCTGAGTTTTTAGCGGAGATAGATATTCTAGTAGACGGTCCTTTTATCGAAGAATTATATGATGAAGACCGAAATTGGGTTGGTTCGACAAATCAAGAATTTCACTATTTAACGGAGCAATATCGCGAGGGAATAGAATATGAGGATTCCACTAATAAACTAGAGCTCAATATTGACCAAGGGAATAACTTAATCCACATTAATGGGTGGCCTTTTACTATTGAATAGGTATATTTAGTAGATTTATAGCAAAAACACTACAACATTAAATGCTTTATCATCGATTATCACTAAAAAATGTGTATAATTTTTAGTGAAGTTTGGTTAATTTTTACAGAAATATTATTTCAGAAAGGAAAATATGATGGAAGACTTAAGAAATTTAGCTGATCCAAATGAAAGCCCATTTTTCCCACTTTTAAGTAAAAGAATTTTACATAGACATTTAGATGAAGGTTGGCCTGGTCTATTAAGAAGAATTGTAGATGCATCAGAGAAAGCAGAAATGCTATATGATGAAAGTGATAAAGATGAATATATTATAAAATTAAGAAAGACACTAGAAAATTCTGAGTTTCTTCCCAATAGCCCATTAATGGTAAATATATCGGAAGATAAAAAGAAAATTTTTGCTTGTTTTGCATTAGATGCAAGAAAGCCGATAAATGAATTCCTCAATGTGGCGAGACAAGTACATGATGGAATGGGGGGAGTTGGATATACCTTAAATCACCTGAAGGCTCCGGGAGAAATTAAGAATTTTATCCAACTATTTGACAAGGATACTGAGGAACACCAAAGTGGGAGACCTCGTCCAGCTTCCAATGCAGTAACCGTATCGATTAATAATCCCGGTTTTATTGGGATTTTACAACAAGCTGGGAAAACGAAAGTAACTAATTTAAATGTTGGGATTCCGGATTCTTTTATGGAAAAAGTGAGGAGAAGCGATTCAGAAGCTTTAGAAAAATTTAATATGGTGGCAGAATCGATTCATCGAACAGGGCAACCAGCTATTCTTTTTACAGATAGGGTCCCAAATGTGGCACTTGAAGAAAATGCACCAATTGCCGCAAATGTGTGCGGGGAATCTCCTCTAGCTGCTGACGAATCCGGGCTATTGGGTTCTCTTAACCTTGTAAAATTTATTAGGTCCAATGAAACAGATCTATCATTTGATTTTGAAAAATTTATAGAGACAGTAAGGATAGGAGTTCGGTTTCTCGATGGAATGCATGATATTCATTACCATTCCTCACCTCAACTTAAAAAAAATACTCTGTCCACTAGAAAAATAGGAGTAGGATTAATGGGCTATGCCCACCTTTTAATATTATTAGGTATTCGTTATGGCTCTGAGGAATCAATTAGACTAGCAGAAGAGATAGGGAAAGCTTTGATGCAAGGGGCACAAGAAGAATCAACAAGACTTGCATATAAAAGAGGTGTTTATCCTGCTGCACTGTCTAACAATATAAATAGGGAGAAGAAAAGAAACGCGCTCTTAGTTGCAATTGCACAAACGTCTACACTTTCACTACTTGTTAATACTAGTAGTGGAATTGAACCAATCAATGGATATTTAACAAAGCAGAATATATTGGATGATACCATCTATATTTTAGATCCGATTCTTGCATATACTGTACAAAAGTTAGGACTTAATCCTGATGATGTAAAAAATTTGCTTCTTGGAGGTATAGAGTTAAGCAATGTGATAGGAGAAAAACTTGCATACCTGTTCCCAAGAGCTTTAGATATAAAGCCAGAAGAACATATCGAAGTACAGGCTGCTTTTCAGAAATCTATTGATGGTGGTATTAGTAAGACGCTTAACTGTTCGTTTAGCACAAATGTTGAGGAAATTAAGCAATGGATTCAATTAGGCCACGAAAAAGGATTAATTGGATTTATGATTTATCGAGATAACTCACTAAAATCTCAACCAATTGAGGTAATAAAATAATGAGTACCAAAAAAACATTATTCGTTTCGTTAGATGGCCAAAAGGAACTGGCAAGTCATCAATAATTCGGGCAGTCTATGAAAATTTGAAAGAATACTACTCTGTTAAAATACTAGTAGAAAAGGAACTAGATCTTTATCGTAATGAGAGTAAGCAACTTCTAACAGACCATAAAGAAAGCTTGAATAAAGATGTAGAAGTTAAGCTATTACATCTTTTAGCAAAAGGTCGTTACGAAATTGGAAAAAAGTACATTCAAAATTCAAATTTTGATATAATTTTAATGGACCGATGGTACCCTTCAGATGGAGTATTCCGTCTGTTTCATTCTTTTGAAGAGTGTCTCAAAATAAATTTAGAACATCATGTTATTCAACCTGATATTGTTATTGCCACTGTATGTGATCCAGAAATCTCTTTTCAAAGAGCGTTAACACGTTCTGATGGGTTACGAAGTCTTGTTATAGACAACTTTCAGGACCATGTTGAATCTACGAATAGATTTCATCAAGTAGCTTTAGATCAAAATTGGTTTGTTTTAAATACAGAAAAATCAATTAATTTTGTAACTGAACTAGTAATAGAAAAGTTAAAGGGTCTACTGTAGTCTTCAAATAGATAGAGACGATTAAAAATAAGATTACTACTTAAAATGCATTACCTACTTGAATATGTCATGTGAAATTACACAACCTGCAGTTTCACCACTTTTTATTATTAAGGTCATTTTATGTATCCTTTATTTGATAATAATTGGAAAAGATAAAGGCTGTCTTGCGACTTAAGGAAATTTTTTGTTCTGTGATTTTCGTTTTTATATATATATTTGCGCTGTATTGTCTGAGAAATACTTTCGGCAAAAATTAATTGATGAGCACGAAACCATTAAAAATTTTACTTATACAAATGAACAACTTCGAAAAATTCACCGTCAAAATTGGTAATGGAAAGAAAAAGCTACAAGATAGAAGGTGTATAAATAAAACTAGGAATTTTTTGATATTTATTTTAATATTGGATGGTGAATTTAATTATGAAAAGATTAGATATTCATGAATGGGATGACATTTTTTATAAAATGATAGACAAAGAAGGTTATTCTAAATGGGATTGGATTAAAGTTGTATGGGTAGATAATTCAAATAAATGGTGTATATGTTATCGTGATGAAATACTTGAAAATGGATTTAAAACAGAAATGCAAGCACTTGATAGATGTGAATATTTGGAAAGTATATTATAACTTTGATCAGGTTGGTACCATAATTGGTGCCCAAATTAAAAATTACAAATCACCATGAATCATCAGAAAGCAAGAAACCATGATTTATGAATACTTTAGGGAACATGAAGGGACTAGAAGTACAGATGCTAGCAAACTTCAAAACCGCTTGTCACCTGCGTGCCAAGTTAGGTGAGTTCGATTCCCAGGCGGTCCCGCCAAAAGTTGCTACTATGAGTAGTAGCTTTTTTTAATTTCTCATGATAAAAGTTCTTACAATCCAAACAGCTAATGTTATTAACGTTTGCATATGTGGGTTTTAGGAATAATAGTTTTTATCTTTAAACCAAGAAACACTCAAAAATGCTGCGAAAACAACATTTTTGAGTGTTTTTTTATTTGTTTCACAGAAGGTTTTCCTTATCTCCAGAAGATGATAGCCATTATGAAAGTCTTTTATCATTAAACATTCACATTTTGATATAAACCATACTGACCTTTTTCTTCATTAATCTATATATAGATGATGAAGAATTTTTTAGAAGAAGAAAGGATAGTGGTTAGTAATGGCAAAGTATCGAATGGTTCGTACGGAATTTTGGAAGAATCCGATTGTGTTGGAAGAGATGACTCCGGAGGATAAATATTTTTATCTTTATTTGCTTACGAATCCGAATACGACTCAGATTGGAATCTATCGAATTACGAAAAAACAAATGGCGTTTGATTTGGGTTATTCGATTGAGAGTGTTCATGCGTTAATGGATCGATTCATCGAGCATCACAAGTTGATTCGATACAATCCTGAAACGAGGGAACTTGCGATTAAATACTGGGGGAAAGATAACCTGGATAAAGGCGGGAAACCGGTCATGGATTGTATTACTTCCGAATTAAAAGAGGTCGAAGATCGTTCGCTCATCCTTTATGTTTCGGAATCGATTCAAAAGCAGGACATTCACAGCCTTTACGAATCCTTTTGTAAACCAGACGGCAAGGAAGATCGTGATCTGGATGAAAATGATACATACATAGCGGAATATAAGGAATTTGACGATTCGTCCCTGCATCGTCCTACGATAGGTGGACAAAAAGAAAATGAAAAAGAAAAAGAAAAACAACCAAAAGCACTTCATCCAGAAATAGAAAATCCCGAACATAAAGAAAAAGAAGAAGTGAAAGAGATTATTGAGTTTTGGGATGATAATGGATTTGGTTTGTCGAACGTGAATGCGAAACAGCAGCTGTTATGTTGGCTGGATGATTCTAGCTTTTTACAGCCGAAAGAGATGATTTTAAAAGCGATGAATATTGCGTGCGCGAACAATAAGCGAAAACTGAACTATGTTGTTGGGATTCTCAAAAACTGGGAAAATGAATCCTTGCTGACAGTAGAGGAAATTGATTCGTATGAAAGGGACCAAAAAAATGTACGAAAGCAAAAGCTATCAAATGAATCGCCTCCTGCTGGAAGAGCCATTCCACGTGAATTTCAACTCGATCTGACGGCAGGTGAAGAGCAATGAGCATGGCTGAAAAAGTGTTCTTAGGAAGCTTGATGAAGGCGGAGTACTTACTCAAGGATACCGTGGTTCAGCCTGAACAGCTTGAAAGTACACGGCATCAACAATTAATGAGAAAAATGGTGGAGTTCAAGCGGGCTGGCAGGGATATTGATTTGATCTCATTGACAACCTTACCTGACCTTGAATCATATGGTGGAATGTCCTATCTTTCGGAGCTGTTATCGTATGCGGATGTTGAGAAATTTACCGGAACGGAGAAGCTCATTCTTGAACTGTGGAAGGAGCGCGAAAAAAGGAACATCTTGAGCGTTGCAGCCATGAATGATTGGGAAATTGCGAAAGTCATTGCTGAATTGGATAAAATTAACCAATTGAAGCTTGAGGATCACACATCGTTACAACAAGCGCTGGCAGATATTTATGAGGCACCATGGGAGGGGCAAAAATGCCTGAAAACGGCGACAACCGGCATCCAAAAGCTTGACGAAGTGACAGGAGGCTTTCAGGGAGGGGAAGTGACGATTGTAGCGGCAAGGCCTCGATGGGAAAAACCGACGTGATGCTTCATTTTGCCAAAATGGCTGGTTGGGCGGGGTTTCTGCCACTTGTATTCTCTTTAGAAATGCCTGAAAAGCTGATCACCTCCCGATTAATTGCTTCGACAGGAGGCTTTAACCGTGCAAAAATGCGGGATCCGAAAAGAATGCTTACTCAACACCAAAAGAATAAATGGTCGGATGTGATTGGTGATCTCGCTGAAACCAATATGCAAATTTTTGATGGGGCGGGACAAACGATTGCCGAAATGAGAGCAAAAACAAGGAAGCTGATGAATCAATTTCCTGACAAGAAACCAATCCTCTTTATTGATTACTTGACACTGATACAGTCCAGTCAATTTTACGGCGGGAATTCCCATTTGCAAGTAACGGAAATATCCAAATCACTGAAAACGATGGCAAAGGATTTTGATTGCCCTGTCATTTGTTTGGCACAGCTCAACCGCTCGGTGGAATCAAGAGCCAATAAACGGCCGATGATGTCTGATATTCGGGAATCAGGCAGTGTGGAACAGGATGCGGATGTCATTTTATTCTTATACCGTGAAGCCTATTATGACAAGGACTCACAGAATCATTCCCTTGAAATGATTGTCTCGAAGAATCGAAATGGACCCGTAGGAACCATCACAGTCAATTACAACGAACACACAGGATTTATTGGGGACCAAAAGGAATAGAATCTACCCGGTGCATATTAGCCGCACGATGAAAATAATTGTAATAACGGGGTGATATATATGCTCGTGAAGGATTTGTACCAGGATTGCTTGCTCTTTGAAGAATCCTCTTTCGCCATTACATTTACCATTTACTAGAGGAAAAGAAAATTTCATTAAATTATGACAGTTCCAAAATGGACTTAAACGAAGCAGATCATCAGAAGGTAACAGAAATGATAGGAAACAATGTATTGGGTTTTCATAAGGTTGGCATTTACTCCCTGAAGATGGATCAGAAGGCATTTGTCTTTATATATGCCGGCAGTCAGGCAGAGGCCAGCCAATTCTATGCTAAATACTTTCATAAAACCCCACTTAACTGTCATGAATATCCGCTGGAATTTGAACTTGCCAGAGGAAATGAAGTCATTTCCTTTCGGGACATGAAGAAGGAATTCGAGAGTTTTCCGGCGATAGCGGGATATTTTATGAGGGGATGAAAGGCAGCCATCTATTTTTTAGCATTGTCATGAATTGTTCATCCTTTTGGGATAATAGTCTTTTGTATAATTTAGAGTGTAGGAAGAAAGAGGAAAAATAGGAGGCGGTTGTGAATTATGAATATTATCATTCTATTTACCAAACAAGATCTTATTACGGCCATTCGAAATGGGGATGACTCAAGGGAAAATAGTGTTGTTGTTACTTTAGATGGTAAAATAAAAGTGATACCTATCGAGAAAGCACAAGAGAATTGTGACAATTATGCCGTTCGCCATGAAACTTTTGGTGCTGGAAATGATTATGTTGGATTTGAAGCAAGTAGGGATATGTCACACATAGACTGCACATTTGATAATTTAGATAAGGCTTGGAAAACCCATGTTGAGACTGGCGAAACTTCTGTTTATGCAGACGGTTGGTACGAAGGATAGTCTTTTCTAAAGTCTCAAAGAGGTTCTTTTACATATTTTTAATTTCCGTTTATATGAGATGAGCATAAATGTCAGTAAATATAAATAATAGCCCTGGTAAATTTGTAAGTGATGCTATCTTTAGAAAATGCCGAAATTGTTTACTCAAGAACCGAATATTAATATCAAACGAAACTCATAACTATCTTGAACAGCTGCTATTGTTGCAGCTGTTTTCTTTTTCCATCAGTAAGCAAATATGCTGAAGGCGAGAACTACTGGTGTTTTCTAGTCTCTGTTGATTTTCTTTTAGATTAGCATAATGAAGTTCACAGAGATATGGCTTTTGGGTAAATTGTACCGTTTGTAGTATAAATGATTGAATCTTTCGAATCATTAAATAACATTGTTTTTATGGGATACTATAGTTAGTTTTTCCTTTATATGTAAACTACTTTTCTTTAGGAGGTAAGAGATTGGAAAACCGAACAATTGCAAGATTCTTGAGGCTGATACTATTAACTGTACTAGTTGTCACAAATGCTTTGGCAGGTAATATTGGCAATGCATTTGCCGCTGCGGATACAGTTTCGTCTACTGTATTGCCGGACGGTACAGGCAAAAAGGTGTTGTTTGATAATACACACGGCCAGACAGCGGGAGCTGCGGACTGGGTGATCGACGGGGCATTCTCTGATTTTGCCAACGGGTTAAAGTCGGCTGGTTTTAGTGTTGAGGAGCTATCAAGGCAAATTCCTTATAAATTTGGCGAACAAGCTGTCACGTATGACAAATTGAAGAATTATGATGTCTTTATTATCGGGGAAGCGAATATCCCTTATAAAAAATCGGAACAAGATGCAATGGAACAATATGTGCGGGAAGGCGGCAGTATCTTTTTTATCGCCGACCATTACAATGCTGACCGCAATAAGAATAGATGGGATGCTTCCGAGGTTATGAACGGTTACCGAAGAGGCGCATTTACGAATCCATCAAAAGGAATGAACACGGAAGAGGCGAATTCACAGGCGATGCAGGGAGTTCAAAGCTCCGATTGGCTCGCTTCTAAATTCGGTATCCGTTTCCGTTATAATGCCGTTGGCGATTTGAATGCAACAGACGTAGCAGCGCCATCACAATCCTTTGGTATTACGGAGGGAGTAGGAGCGGTCGCTGTGCATGCAGGCTCCACTCTTGCGATTCTTGATCCAACCAAAGCGAAGGGTATCGTGTATCTGCCTTCAACAACTGCGAAATGGGCGAACGCAGTAGACAAGGGAGTTTACAACGGAGGCGGCAGCGCGGAAGTGGCCGTTTGCGGCGATTGCAAAATTAGGACAGGGGAAAGCGGCATTCATCGGTGATTCTTCTCCTGTTGAAGATGCGTCACCTAAATATCTTCGCGAAGAGAATGGATCGAAAAAAACGACGTATGATGGCTTCAAGGAACAAAATGATGGAAAATTCCTTGTTCAGACAGTAGAATGGCTGGCCAATAAGGAAACGTATACTGGCTTTGACCAGGTTCCCGGATTACAACTCGACCAGCCGACAAAGCTGACCCTTGATTCGTCACAGAAAGAAAACGAAGACCCGGCGACATCTGTTGAGCCGCAGGCGGAACCGTGGGCCGCTCCGGCAGCCGGGTATAAATGGTATGATCCATCTACTTTTAAAGCTGGTTCATACGGAGCATCAGGCGGGACACAGAATCCTCCACCAACAGGACAGTCCCTATACAAATTGGTTCATCAAAATGTCCTGCCTAATAATAGCCAGCCCTTCCAGGTTCGAGTGGAAGTGGACGGCCTTGCGGCAGGAAGTACATTAAACAATTTGAATCTTGGAATCTACCTAATATCTGGCGGTACACAGGTTGCGAAGGTGCAGAATGCAGACGGCACATGGCCAACTGCCTACGGCTATAGCTCGAATTTTTCCGTAACGGCTGACGCAAAAGGACATGCTACCAAAACACTGACAGTCCAGGTAAAGTCGGGCAGTACAGGTGCTGCGAACTTAAGGTTGAGGCAAGGCAGTACGAACACTTTAACGGAAGCCGTTACCTTGGGTAATGTAGCTGCTGAACCGCTTCCGGATGAAAATACGGCTCCCGCACCCATCCCGGTTGAGGATGTAAGAAAGCAGCCGGACGGGACACTCGTTACGGTTGAAGGAACGATCACATCAGAACCGGGTGTTTTCGGAGGACAGGGATTTTATCTGCAAGAAGGAACATCCGGAATCTATGTCTACCAGAATGATACCGGATTTAAGCCGGGTGACTATGTGCGCATCACCGCTGTAAAAAAGACCTTTAACACGGAACTGGAACTGGCTGACCCGGTAAAAATAGAAAAAATAAGTACAGAAGAGATACCAGATGCTGCCGTGCAGACTTCGGTTAATGAAAGCAATCAGGGAACTCTTATCACGCTCGAAAATGTCAGAATGAAGAACGTTCCTCCGGCAGGTACGACTGGAACCTTTGAATTTGATGCGGTAAATGAAAACGGGACAACACGTGTCAGGGTAGACAGCAGGACTGGCATTTCATTCGATGAATGGAGCAAGTCTTTTGCTGAAGATAGTATCGTGAATATCACGGGAATCGCCTCTGTTTTTAAAGGCGTATACCAGCTCAAGCCGTTAAATATGACATACTTTGTCATTTCGGATTCCATAGCCCCCGTAACGTCCGTCATTGCGGATGGAGTTACTGGAGAAAGGTATAACAATAGGGATGTTGTTCTTACTTTTACAGCCAACGACGGTGGAGGCGTTGGAGTAGCAAAAACGGAGTATCGAGTGAACAACGGAGCGTGGACAACTGTTGAAGGAGCAGTAACAATTTCCCAAGAAGGGAAAAATGTGATTGATTTCCGAAGTGTTGATCAAGCAGGCAATATGGAAGAGACACAAACCATTGCTGTCTGGATTGATAAAACAGCACCGCATACCACAGTGGCTGCAAATGGTGCTGAAGCCGGAAAGTATTGCAACAAAAATGTAGTCCTTACCTTTAATGCTGAAGATGGTTCTGGCTCAGGGGTTGTAAAAACAGAATACCGGCTGAACAACGGGGATTGGGTGCCTGTAAACGGGGAAGTGACTGTTTCCTCAGAAGGGAAAAATACTGTTGCCTACCGGAGCATAGATGAAGCGGGTAATGTGGAAGAAGTGAAAACGATCGACATATGGATCGACAAAACGGCTCCGCAAATCAGTGTTATCGGAAAACTATCATTCTTCCAAACTGAATCTCAAATGGAAATCCCATTTTCCATAGAGGACAACCTGAGTGGTGTTGCGAAAGTTGAGTATGCACTGGATGGAGATGTAATTTCTGGGTTAAACCAAATCAAGCCGCTGTCATTAGCTCCAGGTGAACATACACTAACAGTCCTGGCAGAAGATGCAGCAGGTAACATGGCATCAAAAGAATACAAAATCTTTATCGTCATTGATATCGATCACCTAGATGAATTAATTGGCATAGGTGAAGCTAACCAAGCTTTTACAAAGCAAGGCATTGTAAAGAGTCTTGAAGCTCAAATACAAGCCATACAAAAGGACAAAACACCTGACAAGCTAAATGCTTTAAAGAATCATATCAAAGCACAAAAAGGCAAATCTATTACAGAAGAATTTGCTGATCTATTGGAAAAGGATATTGAATATATTCTAGAAAATCAGCTAGATTAATAGAATAAAATTACAGAAGGTCATGGGAATTAACAACTGCCATGACCTTTTTTTATATTTTTTAATTAAGCGGTTTTAATCAAAATGCATTGCCATCATTGGCAGGGTTGAGGTCGGGGGTTCGAATCCCTCTCATATCATCAAGTATAGGAGGTCTAAAACCCTTATGTATCTAGGGTTTTAGACTTTTTTGTTTTGTGCATTTAGTTATTACTATAGCTGCAAATTTGTTACACTGCACTAACACTGCACTAACCGTTTCTTATTCCTTAAGCATCATCTGTTCAAAGCGATTTGCATTTTGGAGTTGCATTTAAGTACTTACGAGAGAGTAAGTATCTAAAATTAACCTGTACCCGAGAATGTCCCAGCCGCCGCCCCTGAGGAGTGTTTCTCTGCTTCAGGCAAATAATTTATTCAACTATATAAAGCGCAAAGGTAAAATAAGCGCAAAGGTAAAATTGGTTTTCTTCAAGCTAATTTTAGGGTTAATTATGAAAATTTCTTGAACGGACTTATGTATGTGATAAAGGTTATCTTAAAAATTTTTTGATAAAATTCATGTCGATGCCTACCGCTGAGTTGGGCATAAATACGAGTTGACTCACTTTTTTCGTGACCCAACAAGGTTTGAATGACCTCAATAGGGGCAACGTTATCAACTTTGAGAAATTGAGAAGGTAATTACTAAGGATTTACGGTGAAAAAAATCTGAGAAAAAGGCGCTGGACAATCTCAAAAAAATAAGACCTGAGTTATAAAAAATAAATCGGAAGAAATAGGTAAAGTAAAAAGACTTAAAGCTCAGTTCTATTTGTTCTGCAAAGAGGTAATGGAACTCCTTTGGAAAACAGGCGGGAAGAGAACTGCGATATACCGTAATACGGATATTTTATGATCTGATTTCATCATATCTTGTTCCCAAGCCCCCTACACATAGGGGGCTCTCTTTGAAGTTTAATTTATTAGTAATCAAACTTTTAACTCTTTAATTAGGTTCATGCCCGTAGATTCACGGACTATTACCTTTGTAGGGAGGAGAATTTCTTGAATAGGTTCATTTGGATTACTGATTCTCCAACAAAGTTGTTCAACTGCTTTTTTTCCAAAGTAATTTAAATCAATATCTACTGCGGAGATTTTTGGGACTGCCACTTGTGACAAATGACCATTATCAAAGCTGATTACTGAGACATCGTCAGGTACGAGGAGTGACCTTAGTTGCATTGCGTAAGTTGTTAAGAAACCTAATGAATCGTTTGCGCAAAAGAAAGCTGTAGGCAAATTGTCCAGTCCATTAATGAACGACTGTAAATTTTCAATTTTTTCTGAAGCATCGGTATACAAGAATTCTTTCTTTACTTTTATGCTGAACCTTTTTAACGCCAGTTCATAACCCTCTAAACGCTCTCGATAACTAGGGGAAAATTCGACGTTTCCAATAAATCCAATCTCCTTGTGCCCGAGGTTGATTAAATGTTCAACAGCTTCGTAAGCTCCCAGTCTGTTATTCGTTAATACAGAGTCCGACTCTAATAGAGGTTCATGATGGTCGATAAGTACTGTTGGGATGCCTAAATCAATTACTTTTTGAGTATAATCAGTATTTATGTGAGACAAGATTAACAATCCGTCAATGTCATGGTTTTTTAAAACGGCTGGCATTTCAAAGTTTTCTATCGCTTCGCGATTGATAGATTCGGTAAAAAAGTTAATATCACGAGCTTTTAACTCTTTTTCAATACTTAAATATATTTCTCCGAAAAAGCTTTTTAGAGAAAAGACGTAATCAGATGCTATTAATGCAATATTTTTTATATTGGAAGCAGACTGATTTTTAATTCCGATATTCCTTGGATATTTGTATCCTAGTTCCTCTGCTTTTTGTTTAATAATCCTTTCGGTCTTATTGCTGACTCCCTGTTTCCCTGTAAGGGCTCGAGAGACAGAATTCTTAGAGATGCCTAATGCATCTGCAACATCCTGCATTGTTACCTTACCATTTTTCATTTGTATTTTTACCATCCCTTGTAACGATGTTTTTAGGTATTATGAATAATTGTAACGTTACAAAAATGATTTTACAATAAAAATTTCGAACGAATACATAAAATATAAATGATTCAATTGTTTTGACAGGGATAAACACCATGTTTGAAAAAGATATTGACATTGATGAAAGCGGATGCAATAATATTTTTAAATTATAGTAACGTTATATTATTTGAAATAGAAACGTTACTTTTTTAAAAAACATACATGACAGGTGCTGGGGAAATGGGAAAAGGACTCCATTAATTCATGTTTTCCTTGTTGATTTAATTTCGTGTATGTGTGATTTCGGAAAGAAACGGAGGGGGTTCAATGGTAAAAACTGTTGATCAAATGGTAAGGGAATATAGTGGTGATAACATCCTTGCTACCTACAAGCTTAAGTTCACCGGCGTGGACGGATATGATGTTTACAATCCTACAAGTCCGTTTCTGGATAATGGGAAAAAGGTTTTGGCTGGCCGTGTTGAAAAACGTGACAGTGAGCACTCAAAGATTATGTTCTTTGAACAGAGCAGCGAAGATACTTGGAAACTGATTGATAATCTGCCGACGTTTGAATTGCAGGATCCTTATTATTCATTTGTTAGCGGCAAATTGATCCTGGGTGGAACGGAAGTATTTGATCATCCTGAAATTCCAAATGCGTTATGGTGGCGCGCTAAAAAATTAACAGGAAATGATATTGCTGGTTTAGAACATTTGGTATACGGCCGAACGGTATGAAAGATATCCGTATTTGTGACGTAGATAATAAAATTCTTGTGTTGACTTGGCCTCTAAGGTGAAAAAGGAGGCAGAGGAAAAATAGGTTTTTATTTTGCTGATAACCTGGCTGATATTACTGTTGAAAAAATTGAAAACGCTTCATTATTAAATCTTTGCATTGATGAAGAGTGGGTTGGCAGTAATCAAGCAACGGTTCTAAAAAATGGAAAAGTTGGTGTGTTGGGCCACATCGCAAAATTTGACGAATATGGCGACCGTCATTACTATCCAACAACATTCTGTTTTGACCCGAAAACTAGAGAATATACAGAAATGAAGATTATCTGTATGCGTAAATACTTGGGTCAAGGAGAGTCAAAACGTCCTGATTTGGTTGATGTTTTGTTCTCTGGCGGCATTGTTAGAAAAGAAGATGGAACGGCTGAATTGTATACAGGTGTGGGAGACTGTGAAGTGCACTGTGTAAAGATTCAGGACCCATTCTTGGAATATGAGGGAAAATAATGGCAAAATTGATTGAATTTAGAAACTTGTGTGTTAAATACAAGAACAATGATGATTTAACCATCAAAGATATGAATATTGAAATCGAAGACGGTGAATTTATCGTATTTGTTGGTCCGTCGGGCTGTGGTAAAAGTACTACATTAAAGGTACTGTCTGGCCTTGAAGAAGTACATTCCGGTGAAATATATATTTCCGGTGAGCTGGCAAATTACAAAGAACCGAAAGACCGCAATATTGCAATGGTATTCCAGAACTACGCATTATACCCGCATTTTTCTGTTCGTAAAAACATAGAAGTTGGACTGAAAAGTGCGAAATTGTCTAAAAGCGAAGTTCGTAAAAAAACTGATGTTGTTGCACAAAAATTACATATTACCCCAATACTTGATAAGTTCCCTAAAGATTTAAGTGGCGGGCAGCAGCAACGGGTAGCTTTGGCACGGGCGATCATTCGTGACCCTCTAGTCTATATTTTTGATGAACCACTTAGTAACTTGGACGCTAAGTTACGCCATTCTACACGTAATGAGATCATTTCAATGCATAGGGAACTGAAGAAAACTTTCTTCTATGTAACTCATGATCAGGTTGAAGCGATGACGATGGCTGATCGGATCGTTGTTTTAAAGGATGGGGAAGTCCAACAAATCGATAGCCCGAAAAATATTTTCTATAACCCAAGCAACCTTTTTGTGGCTCAATTTCTTGGCAATCCAGAAATAAACACAATATCAGTGAAAGTAAAAACGGATGGAACGCTAGCGATATCAGAAAGTGCTTCGATTGAATTAGAGCATAGTAATAAAGATATGATATTGAAACAAGATGAAGTAATTTTATGTTTCAGACCTGATGATGTTGAATATTCTAAAACCGCTAAAGAAGGATTTATTGAGGTTCAGGTAAATAGCAAGGAAATGTTGGGGAACACAACTATCGTAAACGGGAAACTTGCAGGCCATGACATAAATTTTGTTGTAAGGACTTCTGACTTTGATGGGGATGAAAAAGTTTACTATATTCAAATCGATACCAAAAAGTGTTTGTATTTTGATCCTGTGAGCGAGAAGAATATTAATGTTGACTAGAATTATTTATAGAAAAAGTGTTCAAATATTCCTTTTGGTAATGGGAATAACTCTTATCTTCCTGGAGAATTATTTGGACGTTTCATTAAATCAACAACATGTCTTAAAACAATTTCAAATTATTTTTGAAAACAAGAAAATGATTGGAACTGAGCCGGGTGTTTATAAGATACCAGGAACAGACTTTTTGGCTGGTGTTGATTATGCTCCAAAATTGAAAAATGGAATTAACTTTACAAAAAAAGATTTTACTATTTTTGTAAACGGGTACGGGACCAAGAAGACTTATTCAGAAATAAAAGCTGAAAACTTGGAAAATGTTTATACTAACTACCTTGTTTACAGATATTCTTCGTATTTAACTCCTTCTTTAATATTTTATATTTTTATCAGTTCGATACTAAAATACACCGTCGTGTTTGGAGTTTTATATCTTATTATAACAATGTACGAATATATGCTGTTTAGATCTGGCATCACTCCGGGTTATAGCTATTTTCAGCGCAGCACAAAATTTAAATTTTGTATTGCGGCAATGTTTGTAAGTGCTCTTTTCTATTCATATGGTTCATTCATTATTAAGGATAATACCCTCATAAATATGCTTGCTATATTAATAGGAAGTTCGTTGATTGTTATCCAAATAAAAATACATAAAAGGGGATTACTAACGTGAAAAAGATCATGGCAATTTGCTCTATCCTATTTGTTATGTCTGCAATGCTGTTGGTTGGATGTTCTTCTAAGGACACTAGTTCATCTAGCGCTAACGGCGTTGTCAAATTAAAGATGGCTACCTGGGCTGGCGGCGATGAGTTAAAACAAATGCAGTCAATTGTTGATAAGGTGAATCAAGCTAACAAAAAGTCGTATCAAGTTACGCTCGTTTCCATTCCGGATAACTACTATATGAAGGTGCAAACACAATTATCAGCAGGTAATGCGCCAGACTTATTGTGGATGTCACAGGAGCAAATCAAGCCGTTTATCTTAAATGGCGCGTTAACACCTATTGATAAGTACTATAAAAAATCCGATATCTCCAAAATTGCGATTAATGATCAATTGATGGGCGCTGTGACCGATAACGGAAAAACCTACGGATTACCTTGGATTGCCAATCCGGTTATCTTGTACTACAACAAAAACATTGTTGATGCTGCTGACCAGGCTACATTGGAAGCGACTACGAAAGGTCAGTATATTACTTGGGATCAATTCCATACAATGGCTAAAAAGTACACTGATATTAAAAACGACAAGTACGGTACAGTCATTAATGGTTCTCCTGCCATGGAAAACTTCATTTGGTCATATGGCGGAGAAATTCAGAAGAAAGATGGAACGGTTGCATTTGATTCACCTCAATCCATTGCGGGTATCCAGAAGTTGGCTGATTTTGTTGTGAATGACCCGATTTCGCCAAATCAGGACGTTGTAAACAAAGTTGGATATGGTGAAACATTCCAACAAGGAAAGACTGCGTTTATTTTTGGCGGAGTGGCAGATAATATGGAATTGATTTCTGGCAAGCCAGCTCCGTATAAAGTTGGCTACGCGGTAGCGCCAAATGGGGGAACCCCGGCTACTTTCAACTGGTCTGCATCCACTGTCATTACAAAGGATTGCAATAACCCGGAAGTTGCTTTTAAAGCAATGAGTGATTTGACACAAGAATTCTGGAAGTGGAAATCTGTTCCTCCAGTAAAGGATATTACACAACTTGGTTATGCAGATTATACTGACTACCTGAAAAAAAATTCACCGCAGAAGGCAGATATGGCAGGAGCATTAGGCGAATCAATGAAAATTGCTCGTATCGATAACTACGGTAAAAATACTGCTGCAGTCCAAACTGCACAGTGGGAGCAAATTTACAGCCCAATTCTTAGCGCTGCGGTAACAGGTAAGAAGGTTGATGTCCACAAATTAGTGGAAAATGCCATGGCAAAAGTTAAATAAGCAAAACTTAAAAAGTAATTTGTATCCCCAAAGTTTTCTTCAAACTTTGGGGATACTTGAAAAAACAGCATATGCTCGGATACTTGTGTTAATAAGATATAGAACTGCAAGCACGACGACGGGTTTAAGGTGGTAGAAAAACTTGGATGCCAAAGAGATTAAGAGAATACAAGGAAGAAGAAAGTTCAAAGGGATCGGCTTCGTTCTGCCTTGGCTATTTGGTTTTACACTATTTGCATTGTTTCCTTCAATTTATAGTTTTTACATGTCGCTTACTGATTGGGGATTAGTAGGCCCAAATGAAGGGTTTATTGGATTTCAGAATTATGTTACTGCTTTTAAATCAAGCGATTTTTGGAATTCGCTTTCTGTTACAGTGAGATTTGTAGTGTGGGCAGTACCGCTTGGCATGGCAGCTTCCCTTACATCAGCTCTGATATTGAATTCTAATGTAAAAGGCGTCAGTATTTTCAGGGGCTTAAATTACGTTCCTACCTTGGCGTCAGGCGTTGCAATTGCTGTTATGTGGAGCTGGATTTTTTCTCCCCATGGCGGTTTATTGAACATGATTATTGGTGTATTTGGCTTTCATGGCGCATGGTTATTCGACCCTAATTTAGTGGTGCCTTCATACGTAATAATGGCGGTTTGGGGAGCTTTCTCCGGATTCTTGACATACTTGGTTGCAGTAAAGGAAGTTCCGCGGTCATTAATAGATTCTTCAAGGATTCTGGGAATGGGATATTTTGAGAGATTATTCAAGGTAACAATTCCTTTGATGAGGCCGATCTTAATCTATAACTTTATCATGGCGATTATTGGCGGATTCAGAAAATTCTCGGATGCTTACGTGTTAGGTGGAGCAGGTGATTCCGGGAAGTTCTATATGGTTTATTTTTATCAGCAGGCGTTTGGGAATTTCAGAATGGGATACGCAGTTGCGTTAGCCTGGATCTTGTTCGTAATCGTTATGACATTAATGTTGATTATTTATAAAAGAACACCTTTCTGGGAGTATTATTCCGGAATGAAGAAAAAGAAGGTGAAGAAGAATGTCAGAAAAGCGTAAGTACTATTTTAAGAAATATGGGGGCAAAACGGCTTCATATCTCCTGCTCATATTCGTAGCTCTTTTATTGGCAGTACCATTTGCCTGGACACTGTTTTCTTCTCTTAAACCTCAGGTTGAAAACATTTCTTCTACCTTTACCTTATTGCCAAAGGGAAGCATATCGCAATGGGACTGGCATAATTACAAGGTTGCCGTTGATCAGCTGAATTTTTTCCAGGGATTTAGAAATACACTGACCGTTGCTATACCAGCTGTGGTATTTGGTGTGTTTTCGTCGGCATTTGTTGCTTATGGTTTTGCAAGATTTAATTTCAAATATAAACAGGTCATTTTTTTAATACTATTGGCATCGCTGATGATTCCTTTTGAAATCACAATGATTCCTATGTATGTTGTTTTTTCAAAAATTGGCTGGATCAATACGTATCTTCCTATGATTGTGCCCGGGATGTTTGGTGCGTCCGAATATATTTTCTTTTTGACGATGTACTTCATTGCCATTCCAAGGGAATTAGTGTCATCTGCTAGGGTTGACGGCTTCTCGGATTTTGAAATATGGTACAAGATTTTCTTGCCGATCAGTAAGCCGGCATTAATTGTCGTCGGAATTTGGTCTTTCCAGGGGACATGGAACGATTTATTGGGTCCGCTAATCTGGTTGACCGATTCGGATAAATTCACATTGCAGCAATCATTAGCCGCGTTAAATAGTGCGACTATGTCACCTCCGATTGAACTTGGCGTAAAAATGGCTTCGACCATTCTTATTACTTTGCCGGTATTGATTGTTTTCTTGTTTACACAGAAATACATTCTTGACACATCGAAATCCGAAGGAATAAAAGGGTAATTTAGAACTTCAGGGAGATATCAGTCTAATGCAGAATATTACTAGTTTTGAGACAGTTGTAAACATCTCTACCCTGGATCATTCGTATGAAGAAAGCTTTGTAATCCATAATTTGCAAAGTGGCAGGTATTTTTCGGAATGCCTGCAGCTGAATATTGATTACAGATATCAATTCAGTACTGTTGATGGAGTATCAAAGATTACGTTTATCCTTGAGCAAAATTGTATCCAAAAGTTAAATGTTTCCTTTTCACATTGTATCTCCTTTAATAATGAAGAATTTTTCACATTTAATTCTGAGAAATTTACAAATGGTGTTGTAAATGATGAATTTTTCTACATAGGGAATCATGACAATGTAAATACACTTATTTATCCGGGAATTCCCTATAAAAATAAATTCACGAGAGTAACTAGGAAAAGAAATCCGTATAATCTTGGCGGTTTTACAAAGAGAAGTGTTTTTAAAGACTTGGAATTGATTATGCTTTCCGGAAATAAAGTCAGACTAAATTATGGTTTCAAATATGACTTTATTAATTATGTAAAGTTGGAAGACATAGAATTAGAAATTAATAAGTTTATTAACATTGATTCAGGTTTTTATCGAATTGTTGTGGAGAACAATACAGAAGAAGAAATATCAATTGAGTTAACCGATCGAAATAACGAAATTTATGAACTTCAGTACATGAAGGTTAAGCCGCATTCTAAATTAGCGGATTTCTTCCAAATAGGTTCAACCAATGAGTACATATTTAATTTTTCTTCAGATGAGGCCAATGTCTTTTTCGAAAAGATTGAACCGAAAATGGGGAATCATATTACGTTAAAACAAGCTGTGCCTTATGAAAATGAGTTTTTGATTGTGGAAGCGGAGTTCGAAAATAACAAAAGAAATAACAGATATTTTCCACAAATTCACTTCAATCATTTGATTGATTTTGTTAAATTCGACGAAACAAATGAGTACGAGAAATTATTTTATGCCTCTGTATTTGTAAATATTTTGGATGATCATCTTTGTGTCCCGAATGTTAACTATTCTCCTGACATGTATGCTAGGGATACGTTTTGGACCATTGTTTCATTGGCTGATAAACGATTGAATGAAGTGTTTTTATCTGAGTTTTTAAACACACAAGGCCGGACGGCGTAATAGGTACAATCATTACACCTGATATGGGAAGTGTGGAAAAGAAAAATAACGAAGCAGCAATGGAATTGCTGTGGTGGCATCTTTTGAATAGCAGAAGAGGCTACAAAGGTGTCCCAAAAGAGAAGCTTGATCTATTAGTTGATTACGTATTTCGATTTGACAGACAAAAAACAGGGGAATGTTTTGCAGAATTTGTGTTAGGCCAAAATGATGTAATTGACTTCCGGGGGGATCCGTCGAACCGGCTGGCCGTAAATCAAGGGATGTATGCAGTAACGTTAAAAGTAATCAAAGAGTTGGGGTATGAAGTTCCTGATTGGTTAATTCAGAAGGCCATTAACTATTACCAAGCTTATTATGATTCGGAACTGAGATATATAATCAGTGACAGGGATTTTCCAAAGGTTGTAACCTATTGCGACCTGCTGCCAGAGTTCGTCTCCCTATGGCTTTTTGGAGAAAAAATGTTAACGGATGAAATAGTAATAAATACTTTGGATAAACTTCCACATGTCAATGGCATTGGGCGCTTAATTGCTGATGTTGAAAAAGGCACCTTTGATGGAAGTTATCATCACTGGAATGAGTGGGAATGGTTTGAACCTGGCTATTATTATAATGGCGGCAGTTGGATGAGAGAGGAAATCTGTGCTTATTACGCAGGTTTTGCGCATGGATGGAAAGATGCTCGAGAACGATTCGAAAATCGGGTATACCAAGAATTCAATTTCTTCAATGATGAACCTTTTAGCCATGAACATTTGAATCTGTCCGGCATCGAACGTTCTACGAAAGCTACCTATGTTTTCTGCTGGAATGTGTTTTATGTAATCGTAAAAAAACTATTTGATTATTAACACCTTGTCATTTATTGACGGATTACTCACTGGATTGCAAGAATAAAATGATGTACATTCCCATATAATTGCTGTTTTGGCTATGGGTAATAAAAAACCATGAGCATGATACCCTCCAGTGATGTAAGTATTTTGACTTGTTTAGAAGGGGATATCTACCGGCTCATGTTTTTTTATTTATGAAAAGGCAAATATTTATTCTTTGGGGGTTGCGGGATTTTGAAGATTCAGTTTCCTGGGGAGTTTAGTTTTGGCGCTGCTACAAGCGGTCCGCAAACTGAGGGAGCCAGTGACAAAAAAACCGATTCAATATGGGATTATTGGTATAGGACACAGCCAGATGCTTTCCATAATAAAGTAGGAAATGATCCTGCCTGCAATACCTATTATGAGTACTTGGAAGATGTTGAATTGATGAAGGCATGTAAGTTGAATTCTTTTCGGACTTCAATTCAATGGAGCCGTATTTTTAATGATCCTATTAAGCTTTCGATAAATGAGGAAGGCGTTTCTTTTTATCGGAATTATTTTAGAGCGATTAGAGAGGCTAATATCGATTTGTATGTGAATTTATTTCATTTTGATTTGCCTTTTGTTTTGGAAGAGGAATATGGCGGCTGGCTAAGTGATAGAGTCATTGACTTATATGTTGAATTCGCCAAAGTATGCTTTCAATTATTTGATGAGTATGTCGATAAATGGATCACCTTCAATGAACCGATTGCTTTTAGCCGCAGCGCCTATTTTTACAATGACATTTATCCGTGCCATAAAAGTACACAGGCTTATGTGACGGCAAATAATAACATCTTAAGAGCGCATAATCTGGCAGTAAGTATCTATAAAAAGTATTATGACAAAGAAATAGGGATTGTCCTGGATCTTTTACCGCCAATCATTAGCTCCGAAGAGGATCATTACGCTGGATTGGTTTACGATGTTTTCATCAATAAAATATTCCTGGATCCTTGTATCAAGCTTGAATATAACAAGGATTACCTTGAGATTCTCAAGAAACATGAAATTGACATTCAGCAAATTTCTGAATTTTATCCAATCGATTTTGTGGGAATTAATTACTATCAACCAGTTTATGTGAGGAAACAGTGTGATTATCGTGAAAGAGAATTTTTCCCCTGGTATTATTTCGAAACTTATATCCCTGAAGGTGTAAGAATTAACGAATATCGCGGCTGGGCAATTGAACCAAGAGTAGTTTATAACATTGCGAAAACAATCCAAAAAGAGTATGGAAACATAAAGTGGTACCTATCAGAAAATGGCATGGGTGTCGAAAATGAGGAAACGTTTCTGAAGGATGGCATTATTCAGGATGATTACCGGACCGATTTTATAAAAGAACATCTATATTATTTGGCAAAGGCGGTCAGTGAAGGAAGCAATTGCTTCGGGTATCATTTATGGACATTTATAGACTGTTTTAGCTGGAAGAACTCTTTTAAAAATCGGTATGGATTGGTTTCACTAAACTTGCAAACCAGAGAAAAAAATTTGAAAAAGAACGCTGTTTTTTATCGTGACTTAGCCGTAAATAAATTTTTCATCGGCCTAGTTATGAATAGTGGCAGGGGAAGAGGGGCTATGTTGAATTCCAATTATTTGGCGATAGATATTGGCGGCAGCTGTATTAAATGGGGAATTCTGGACCGGGAGGGCACAATCTTTGAAAAGGGAGAGCTAGCAGTAGACGGAATAGATTTTGCAGATTTTTATAAAGAAATCAGCGAGTTGACTTTTAAAAGCGGCTGTAAAAAAATAGGCATCTCATCTCCGGGGACAATTGACAGGAAAAACAAAACAATATCAGGTACAGTATCGGTTCCCTGCATTAAAGAAGGGGATTGGGTAAAGAGATTGGAACGTGAATTGGGCGTAAGCTGCAGCATTGAGAATGATGCCAATTGTGCAACCCTTGCTGAAATGTGGATTGGGAATGCAAGAGGTTACAGGAATTTTTTAAATATTGTTATAGGTACGGGAATTGGATCAACATTTGTAGTAAATAATCAAATTTTCCGCGGAGCGAACCTTTATGGTTCTGAACTTGGATATTTGATTAGAAATATTGATGGGAAATTTTATTATGAAAGCGAATTTACCTCAACCAAGGCGCTAGTCGATCGAATCAGCCCAATTGTGCCGGTAAAAAACGGACAGGAAGTTTTTCAATACCTTGATAATCCCTTGGTTGATGAGGAATACAAAAATTTCATCAATGATTTGGCAATCTTATTTTACAATGCTGTTCATATGTATGACCCTGAAATTGTACTTGTCGGGGGAGCCATTTCGACAAACAAAAAATTTATCGAAGATTTAAAGAATAGATATGAAGAGATTAGAAAAGAAGTTGGAATGAGCAGTATTAAATTAAATCTGAATACGTGCCGTTTCTATAATGATTCAAATTTAATTGGTGCTGTTTATCATTTTATCTCTGAATTCGAAGTTTATTAATCTTTGATTATTAAAGGAGAATAGAAAATGAAAGTTTACAGATATGAGGAAAACCCATTAGTGACACCGGCCGATGTTAAGCCGTATCATTCTGGCTTCGAGGTAATCGGTGCTTTTAATGCCGGGATTGCAACATTTAATGATGAAGTAATCATGCTGCTGCGTGTGGCTGAGAGACCAATCAGCAATGACCCTGCAATTGTAAAGTCTCCGATTTTTAATCCAAAAACAAAAGAATTGGAAATTGCAGAGTTTGATTTAAACGACCCTAAATATGATTTCTCAGACTCTCGATTTTTTCGTGAAGCAGACAGTTCAGACGGCTTCAGCTATTTAACATCGCTTTCTTACTTACGAATTGCAAGAAGTAAAGATGGCCGTCATTTTTCAATTGATGAAAAACCATTCATTTATCCTTCAAATGAATTAGAAACTTTTGGTTTGGAGGACGCAAGAATTACACAGATTGAAGATGTATATTATATCTACTTTACAGCGGTTTCACCGGTTGGTGTCGGTGAGTCCATGGTCTCTACAAAAGATTTTGTCAGTTATGAGCATCATGGAATGATTTTCGCACCAGAAAATAAAGATGCGCTGATTTTCCCTGAAAAGATCAATGGGAAATATTATGCAATGCATCGCCCGACGTTAAGGAGTATTGGCAACCCCGAAATCTGGATTTCAGAATCTACAAACTTATTACATTGGGGAAATCATAAACACTTAATGGGATTAAGAGAAGGAATGTGGGACTCCGGGCGTATCGGCGGCGGAGCAGTACCATTCAAAACAGAAAAGGGATGGTTAGAGATTTACCATGGTGCTACATCAGATCATCGCTATTGTTTGGGAGCTGTACTGCTTGATTTAAACGATCCGGCAAAAGTAATCGCAAGATCCAGTGAACCTCTCTTGAAGCCAGAAGCTGATTATGAAGAAACTGGTTTTTTTGGCGGAGTTGTATTTTCCTGTGGTGCTTTAGTTGAAGGTGATGTTGTCAAGTTGTATTACGGTGCAGCGGATACATCTATGGCATGCGCAGAATTAAGTCTAAAAGAAATCCTGGATTCATTGACTTATTTAGAGTAACTAGCATAAACCTTCAATCCTAGTATTAAAACTCGCCGGACTGTTTTTGTCCGCGGGTTTTGTTTGTATTTGGCTCAGCTTGTTAGAAAGAGAGAAATTTGAAATTGGCTGTTTATAAGACAAAATGTTTTTAGCCAAGATGAAAGAGTTGGAGGCAATCATATATAAAAATGAACCGATTTTTTTAGAGCCTGTCCTGCAAGAAAGAATTTGGGGCGGACAAAAATTAAAAACGGAATTCAATTACGAGAATCCGTCTGAGCACACAGGGGAAGCGTGGGTTATTTCGGCACATCCCAACGGACCAAGCCTGATTAAAAACGGCCCTCTTGCAGGCAAAACTCTGGCTGAGGCTGGAGCCAGCATGGAGAGCTGTTCAATAAAAGGCCGGGAACGAGGAAGAATACCCGTTGCTTGTGAAAATTCTTGATGCAGCCGATGACCTTTCTGTCCAAGTTCATCCGAATGACAAATTTGCACGCGAAGTAGAAGGCATGCCATATGGAAAAACGGAGTGCTGGTATGTCATTAGTGCAGAGGAAGGCGCCGAGCTGGTACTGGGACATCATGCTGCCACACAGGAAGAGCTTGCGGAAATGGCCGCCAAGGGTGAATGGGACAAGCTTTTACGGCGTGTGAAAGTAGAGGCGGGTGATTTTGTTTATGTTCCAAGTGGCACCGTCCATGCAATAGGGAAAGGAATTATCATCCTGGAAACACAGCAAAGCTCCGACATTACGTATCGGGTATATGATTATGATCGTACGGATGCAACAGGGAACAAACGAGACCTGCATCTCGAGCAGTCGATACAGGTCATCACCGTCCCACATCAAGATGCCGCAGTAGAAAAGAAAGAAGCTGTTTTTGGCGATTTGGCGGAAAAGCAGCTTGTGAAAGAACAGTATTTTACTGTGAATCACTGGCAGCTGGATGGTAAGGCGTCACGAGAGGTAACGGCTGACTTCTTGCAGGTGAGCGTACTTGACGGGGAAGCAGAACTCACCGTGGAAGGAAAGACTTTTTCCATTCGAAAGGGAACTCACTTTATCCTGCCTAACAGTATCCATGAATATAAGCTGGAAGGAAAAGCGGAGTTTATCGTTTCTCATGTGTAACGGAAAAACGGACAGCAAGAACGGTAACCGTTAAAGAAAAAGGGGGATTACAATGGCAGACCAATCAGCTATGTCAGAAGTGAAGTATTTCCCGGATGTTCCGCGTCATTTTCCATTGAATTGGAGTGTGATTGCAGATCGGTTTAATAAGTACATCATGGATGATAAGAATGGAGTAAGGTTCACGGACAAGGAAGGTTTCCATCGATTTGGCGCGTTCGTTGAAGATGGGAGGCCATGAATTGATAACATTTGGCGGGATTATTCTAGGCAAGATCCTGCGCGGGGAGTCGGTCGCGGATTTCCTGCCCACCCTTGGTACATATTTTTCTGCGGAAAATTCAATATTCATAAACCACCCGGGCAATCGGCGTGAGGAATATTGGTATTTGATGCTGGTAAACTGCTATGCCTTCGAAATTATAAGGAAATCGCAACCTTCTTCTCCTGAATATACAAACATGATAAAGCAAAGTTTAGACACACTGCTGGGTATCGCAAAGACGAATAACTATGATTTTAATGACCAGGGATTCGATTTTTCTGCAGGAACTCCTTTTACAAACAAAGATTCCTACAGGCAGCCTGATACAATCGGTGCCTATTCATATTTAATGCTTGTTGGATTTGAACAGTCCGGTGACCTAAAATATTTAAACGAAGCAGTAAAAGCAATGGGATTCTATCAATCTTTTCAAACTAACCCTTGGTATGAAATCCCGAGTGGTGCCATGGCATGTCAGGCGGCGGTAAAATTAAACAGCATGGGCTTTTCGTTTGAGTTGAATAAGATCATTGGTTTTACTTTTGACAGCAAGAAGGGACCCATGCATACAGGAAAATGGGGAGATGCTGAAGTAAACGGTCTGATGAGGGGATGGAGGGGATATTCACGTGAGGAAGCTTCCCAAACAGCCTATAGTCTGGAAAGTTTAATTCTATTGCCATTTTTGCTGCCAATCGCTTCCTATGTCAGTAAAGAAAAAGCAAAGCTAATTGCTAAATATGCCCTTCATACGGCTGCTAATGCAAGGGCGTTTTTTGGAGATCTTTTAAGTCCAGAGGCACAAAGCCTGCGGAACTGCCGCCGGATGTCCCGTATGAAACCTTGTCCTGTGACAAAGGGCCAAAAACCCTACGCATTCGGGGATTTTCATACGCATAAATCCGTTTATGGCGGCTCATTGGCTTTGTGGTGGGCAGCACTGGTCGAACCTACAGAGCACCCTTATATTTTAAAGCTTAATCTTTCAAAAACGGACTTCCTAAATCCGGGAAAGCCAGCATTTTATTTATTTTATAATCCTTTGGCGGAAGCAAAAGAAGTGACTATGAACCAAAATAATAGGTTATATGATGTGTATAAATCGGAATATGTAAGCTCAGGAATAATCGTGATACCTGCTGGGGATGTAAAAGTTATTTATGAAATGGCAAAAAATAACCCAATAAAGAATTCGTAATTTTTATAATTTGAAAATAGAATTACTTTTATTATTTGTAACGTCGGAGATGAGAGTGCTTATGAATCATTCGTGGTGCAAGAAGGCAGTTTTTTATGAAATATATGTCCCGAGCTTTAAAGATGGCAGCGGGGATGGGATCGGGGATTTTGACGGCATCACCTCGAAGCTTGACTATCTGAAGGATCTTGGGATTGACGGACTTTGGCTTACTCTCTTTTATCCATCACCTAAAGTCGATAACGGCTAGGACACTTCCGATAATTACGGAATTGATCCTTCTTACGGAACAATGGAAGATTTCGAGAATTTTATTGTTGAAGCGCACAAGCGGGGCATTAGGGATATTGCCGACCTGGTCTTGAACCATACTTCTTCAGAACACAAATGGTTCAAGGAATCAAGGTCATCTAGAGATAATCCGAAACGCGATTGGTATATTTGGAAGGACCAGCCTAACAACTGGGGATCATTCTTTAGCGGCCCAGCCTGGGAATATGATGAAAACGACAGACCAATTTTATTATCACGCTTTTGCGAAGGAACAGGTTGATCTGAACTGGGCCAATCACGAGCTCAGACAAGCGATGTTCAATGTGATGAGGTTTTGGCTGGAAAAAGGCGTTGACGGATTCCGCCTTGACGTTATTAATTTCCTGAAAGTAAATGATTCATTTCCGGACAATCCTTTCGATCAGGATAAAAAAGAACAAATCCATCTGAATGATAAAGACCAGGAAGGTATCATGAAGGTGATCCGTGAAATTTCAGAAGTTGTCCATCAATACCCGGACCAGTTCAATGTCGGTGAAGTCGGTTCTGAGGATATCGACATTCAAAAGCCTATTCAGGTTCGGGGAAGCTGGATGTGGCCTTTAACTTCAATATCGTAAACAGCATAGTTCATTGCATAGCGGAGAGTATGAAATTTTGAAAAAGCAGGACGACATGATTTTCTTCATTAGAAGTGAAGGAATCCAAAAGGGTGCTGATAGCTTTAAACTACTCCAGTGAAGACAAATCCATTGATGTTCAAACAGACAACTATGACTTGCTTCTTTCCAATAAGAGAACCTCTCTTGGGAACGGAAACAATTTATCGATTATGCCCAATGAAGCAATTATTTTGCTTGAGCATGAAGGAAAAACCAATTGTGGCGAGGTGCATGTATCATGAAAGCAGCTGTTCTAAAAGGCATAAAAGAGTTGGGGTTAGTCAATGTTCCCATGCCTGTCCCATCCCCGCAGGAAGTACTAATTAAAGTGAGAAGCTGCGGCATCTGCGGAACCGACCAGCATATTTACCATGGCCATCCCGGTTCGGCAGCGGTGAACCCCCCAATCATCCTGGGCCATGAATTGGCAGGCGAAGTCGTTGAAGTTGGCGAAGGAATAAGAAAACTGAAAACAGGCGACCGCATATCGATCCTAATATTTACTGCGAGACCTGTAAATTTTGCCGTAGCAACCGGCCAATTTGTGCGAAAACCTTCAGGCTGTGGGTGTCACTAGGGATGGCGGCATGGGTGAGTATTGTCTCGTACCTGAGGCTAATTGTTATCACATTCCTGATTCGGTCACCTTTGAGGAAGCAGCCCTAGTTGAACCATTGGGCTGTGTGCTGCACGGTTTCAGAAAAATCCAGCTTTCCCCATTAAGCAGGGTGCTTATCATCGGAGGGGGATTCATAGGCAGGTTGTTCCTTCAGCTAGTGAAGGGACAGAATGTCGAGTCAATAATAGTCAGTGAGCCAACGGAAAGCAAAAAATCTATACTATATAAGCTTGGTGCTGATCAAGTGGTCAATCCAATTGACGCCCCGCACATTGAAGCGGATGTTGTCATTGAATGTGTAGGCAGGCAGGAAAGCATGGAATTTGCTTTTAATGCTGCAGCGAAGGGAGGCCAAGTTTTGCTGTTTGGTGTTTCCGCTCCTGAAACAGTAATTTCGGTCTCCCCATTTGAAATTTTTTCAAAGGAACTAATTATCAAAGGGTCATTCGTAAATCCATTCACCCATGAAGAAGCCGTTTCGTTGATTTCCAAAAAAGTTGTCAATGTCAAAAACCTTATTTCGCATCGGGTACCTATGGAAGAACTGCCTGGCATCATGGCTGACTATCCAAAGCTAAATGTTTCAAAAGCCATAGTAATGTACTAGTAACGGGGGCTGCATAACCTGCGGCCCTCCTTTTTATAAGGGAGATTAATAGATGTTTAGCATTTTTAAGACTTTTTCGGCCGAATTGAAATTTTATATGGCCATGAATGCCTTGTTTTCCTTTGGCACTTCGCTGTCAGGCATTTTCCAAAGCGTGTTCCTTTGGAGGCTGGATAAAACGTATTCATAGCTCGCATATTACAGTTTATATTGGTCCGTGGCCATTAAGATAAGTTTCGGCATATGTGCATGGCTGGCTAGGAAAACGAACCCGATGCTCATGCTTGTTTTCCATAAAATCCTGGATCAGCATATTCTTCTGTTAGGGATTTCAAATGGATTGGCCATGAGCCTTTATTTTGTTGGAATGCATATGGCCGTTCTCGACTTGACTACGAATAATGATCGGGACAAATTTTTATATATAGAGGGAATCCTTTATACGATTGGTGGCATAATTGCCCCGCTTTTCTCGGGCATTATCATCTCACGGGTCCGGGGCATGATCGGCTATTATGTAGTGTTCATAGCCACCAGTTTCTTTATCTTTTTGGCTTTCTTCGTTTCGCTAAAGGTGAACGGAATCGGGATTGCACCGAAAAGCCACATTTGGGATGTGATCAGGAACCCGGCGCCTGAGTGGTGTTGCGAAAGTCGAGTATGCGCTTGATGGAAAGGTGATTTCCAATTTAAACGAAATCAAGCCGCTGTCATTAGCTCCAGGTGAACATACACTAACAGTCTTGGCGGAAGATAACGCAGGCAACAAGGCTTCAAAGCAGTTCCAAATCTTTATCGTCATGGATATCGATCATCTGGATGAATTAATTGGCATAGGTGAAGCTAACCACGCTTTTACAAAGCAAGGCATTGTAAAGAGCATTGAAGCTCAAGTACAAGCCATACAAAAGGACAAAACACCTGACAAGCTAAATGCTTTAAAGAACCATATCCAGGCGCAAAAAGGCAAATCTATTACGGAAGATTTTGCTGATCTATTGTTAGAGGATCTAGAATATATTTTAGTAAATCAGCTAGATTAATAGAATATTATTACAGAAGGTCATGGAAGTTAACAACTGCCATGACCTTTTTTATATTTTCATAATTAAGCGGTGACAATCAAACAATGACAGGGTTGAGGTCGCTAATTCATATTGAGTGACAAATAATAGAAGAGAAGGTTTGTGTGTAAACCTCCTGAACACTGTTTGTGAATATTTTTGTCAGAAAATTCGAATGTATGGACATCTCTGTTAATAAAGTTAATGTAAACGGGCGTATAAGGTTTTTAGCCGAAATCAGCCGGCGAGTTTCACAAAGCAACAATTAATAATGTGCTTTTTAATGAAGGGGAGGGGTTAGATGCTTCATATTGTAGCCTGTATCAAGCAAGTGCCTGACACGAAGATTATCAAGATGAACCCGAAGACAAACACGATGGACCGCCGGACGGCTCCTGCGATATTGAATCCGTATGATGCCCATGCTGTGGAAGAGGCGGTTCGGCTAAAGAATCGATATGGGGGAATCGTATCGGTTGTAACGATGGGGCCTCCTCCAGCGGTTACCGCGATTAAAAAATGTATTGAAATAGGGGCGGATGAGGGTTATTTAATCACTGACCGCCGGTTTGCGGGTGCAGATACACTGGCAACGAGCTATGCTGTGGCTAAAGCGATTGATAAAATTTCAAAACATCAGCCTATCGATTTGATCATTTGCGGGAAAATGTCCATCGATGGAGATACCGGGCAGGTCGGACCTGGAATTGCACGAAGGCTCGATATTCCACCGCTGACTTCTGTGAACAAAGTAGTTGAAATCAACCAAGAAGAAGGATATGCCATTGTCCATCGCAAGCTGGAAGATGGATTTGAAGTCGTCCGTTCCACACTGCCATGTTTGTTTTCCGTTGAAAAAACAATCAATGAAGTGCCATATTCTCCGTTTCCAAACATGTTAAAAGCGGCCAGATATAAGCCTCATGTCTGGTCGGTTGATGACCTGGAGGATGTAGATATAAAGCAGCTTGGCTTGAAGGGATCCCCAACGATTGTCTCCAAAGTATGGGCTCCGCAAAAACCGGCAGGGGGAACGTTCCTTGAAGGCAACCCAACGTCACAAGTAGAGCAATTGCTCTCTGTCCTGCTTGAAAAGAAAGAACTGTTTGAAACAAAGGAGGGAGTGTAATTGGATTTCCAAGATTACAAAGGTGTATGGGTGTTCATTGAACAGAAGGATGATAGTGTTGCAGGTGTATCCCTTGAATTGTTGGGTGCCGGAAGAAAGCTGGCAGACAAACGGGGAGTGGAATTGGCTGGTTTTTTAGTGGGGGATAATGTTAAACATTTAACACAAACCGTTTTTGAATACGGGGCAGATACGGTGTATGTATATGATCAGCCGATCTTTAAACATTACCGGACCGAAACCTATATGAGGCCCTGCTGGAATGCACGGATAAACATAAACCGGAAATTATTCTTTTTGGGGCGACTTCAACGGGAAAAGACCTCGCAAGTGCCGTAGCCACCGATCTGCCGACTGGTTTGACAGCGGATACGACAGAGCTCGATGTGGAGGAGGAAACGGGATTACTATTGGCAAGCCGGCCTGCTTTCGGCGGAAATATTATGGCGACTATTTTATGTAAAAAATACCTGCCGCAAATGGCGACAGTACGCTCGAAAGTCATGAAGGCGCTGCCTCCTCAACCAGGGAGAACAGGTAAGATTGTTGAAGAAACTATCTCCCTAAGGGAAGAAGATGTGCGGACGAAAGTGCTGGAAATCGTAAAGGAAACGGTAAAAAAAGTAAGGATTGACGAAGCAGACATCATTGTGGCAGGCGGAAAAGGATTAGGGAGCTACGATGGTTTTCAATTAATCCATCAATTGGCGGAAACCCTTGGTGGAGCGGTTGGTGCCAGCAGGGATGTGGTTGAAGCGGGCTGGATTGACCACGCTCATCAAGTAGGGCAAACCGGTGTAACGGTAACCCCAAAAATTTACTTTGCGATTGGAATTTCCGGTGCAATTCAGCATATTGTGGGAATGAAAAATTCAGGATTAATTATCGCCATTAACAAGGACAAAGATGCCCCTATTTTTCAGAACTGCCATTATGGCATTGTTGGCGATGCCTTTGAAGTTGTCCCTATACTAATCGAGCAGTTTGAAAAGGCTTTATCCAGAGAAAAGGTAAGCAATACCAGAGAAAGTTGATATAATGTTGGCGGTGCGGCATCCGCTGGTATCTGCCTTATAAAAAGGAATCCTAGTGTAATAATGGGGTTCCTTTTTATATACAGAGAAAAAGCAATTGCTGCTGGATTCATAGCAGCAATACAAATTATGCGGTTTCCTAAACCGGGAAAATCCAAAGCAGTACACCTCTGGGCTTCCTGAGGATAACCCAATCAAAGGTAACGGCACACCACGCATTGCAGGAACAACACCTGAAGAAGCAGTAGAGTGTTTCTTTGAATCACTGAAAACAAAAGGAACAACAACCTTTGAAAAATAAATTAGAGATAAGCAAAGGGTTTTAGCCATAAAAAACGAAGTAATAAAATGTATTATCAATATTACAGGGGAGGGGATCTTATTGAAAACTCATGATTACTTGCTTGAACTTATGAATTGGCCAACAATCAAAGAAAAAATTGATGCTGGGATGGATACAGTTATTATTTGTACAGCATCAGTTGAGCAACATGGCTATCACTTATCGGAACTTACCGATACAGTAATAGGTCAGGCAGTTGGGCTTCTTGTTGCAGAAAAGCTTGGTAACGCACTAGTAGCCCCGGTTATTCGCCCAGGGCTGTCGGAGCATCATATACCTATGGCTGGCAGTATCACATTGCGTCCAGAAGTGTACCGGGGAATCATTGAGGATTATGTCACAAGTTATAAAAGTCACGGCTTCAAAAAAGTAATTATTTTCTCCTCGCATGGCGGAAACTTTAACGAAAATGAAAAGATTGTATCAGATCTTAAAGAAATGCATCCCGATATGCAATTTAGCAGTGCGTTATCTTTAAAGCAGTTGGTGGGTTTGAATGCACAATTTGAAAAGAAATTTGGACTTGTTGAAGGAAGCACGGGCCACGGGTGTGCCATGGAAACATCAGTAATGCTTCATATTGCCCCCGATCAAGTAGATATGGAAAAAGCAACACCTGGATATATTGCCCGACGACAGATGAGGTTTTAAATAAGTTGTTCAATGAGGGGATAATTGGTATTACAGAAGTCGGTATAATGGGGGACCCGAGACCGGCAAAAGCCGAATGGGGTGAATACTTCTTAAATCTCTTATCCGATGAGATTGTAAAGGTAGTTAATGAGGATTTTAGCTTACTAACTCAAAAATACTAGACTAATAAGGTATAATTTTATCCCAGGAAGATAACGAACAATTTTTAACGATATTTAATTTTCTCGTTTTATTTTTGAATATCATTGAGATTATGGAATATTTCGTATCAAAATAAGATAATTAAAGAACAAGCTGAAGGGAAATTGTGGATACAATATAAAGTTGTTATCCAAATTTAGAAACGACTGTAGATTCTTTCACAAGATTTTCCAAACATTTCGTGAGTTGCATTTTACTTTATGTAAACTCACCAGTACCCTTTGTTGCCACAACACTCAGGACACCTAAAATCAATTTTTCCGAATCAGGCTCGGTTTTCGCGAAAATAAACTTTTCGGATTTCCGGGCTTGATTCGGTTTTAACCCTTGCCCTTCTTGCACAAAAGTTGTAGCGTGCTAACAAATAAAGACATCGAAGCTGATTTCTCTAATTTGCAAAATCAAAGTAAAATCGATCATTTATCTAGGATTCGGTATGCGGGGCTATCTCAGGGAAATTTATTGCTAGCTTAGTAAGTGCCATTTCAATTGCAATAGTTGGAGATTTATTTGAGTTAAAAATAACAAAATGGTGAAAACCTTCAATTGAAAACTACGGTTACTAAAGATAGAAAAACTCATTTAGGACCAGGCACAAGAAAAAATTTTAAACATATATAGGGGATATCCCGTTCCGTTGAGGAGGATATCATGAAACCAATTTTACCTATGGAAAATTATTTCGGTAAGTTTGAACTAGTTTATGCATTTTATGGGGCTATGCCTACAGGAGTTACTGTTTCAGAAAACGGTCGTATTTTCATTTGTTTTCCGAAATGGGGAGACGACGTTAATTTTACGGTGGCGGAAATTGTTGAGGATAAATTACAGCCTTATCCTAGTTTAGAAACCAATTTGGTTAACCCAGGGAATATCACAATGTCTTTCATCAGTGTCCAAAGTGTAGTTGCTGATGGTAGGGGAACACTTTGGGTATTAGATACAGCGGCGCCGAATTTTTCAGAACCTATTAAAGGGGGGGCAAAATTAGTCGCTGTTGATTTAAAAACCAATACAATAAGAAGAGTATATGCCTTTAATGAAGATGTTGTCCTGCCAACAACGTATCTGAATGATGTCCGATTCGATTTTCGTGTTGGAAAAGCAGGTTATGCATATATAACGGATTCTTCTACCAAAGGACCAGGGGCTATTATCGTCGTAGATTTAGAAAATGGAAACGCGTTTAGACGGTTAAATGGAGCAAATTCAACTTCACCCGACCCCTACTTTTTACCGAAAGTAGAAGGTGAAATTCTGATGAATCGAAACAGAGATGGCTCAACTTCTCCATTTAGATTGGCGTCTGATGGTATAGCGATTTCTCCCGATGGAAAGGTTTTATTTTTTTGTCCATTAACCAGCCGTCATCTGTTCTCGATCTCGACAGAGGCCCTAAGAGACAGAACCATACCTGACATGGATTTAGTTTATCATGTAGGGTATTGGGGAGAAAAAGGTGCGTCTGATGGAATGATCACCGATGCAAAAGGAACCGTTTATGCTGGAGACTATGAAAACAACAGTATTCGGAAGATATTGCCGAATGGTACAATGGAAACCATCGCACATGATCCGAGAATTTTATGGCCTGATACTTTTTCGATCGGTCCCGATCAATACTTATATGTCATTGTAAACCAATTACATCGGCAGGCAAGATTTCATTATGGAAAAGACTTGCGACAAAAACCTTATAGCTTACTTCGTATGAAAATTGATGAATTACCTGCTCCTACTTTTTCATGAAAAAAGGGAATCCCTATCTAGTTGACAGTTTGGGATTCCTAAGTTATATAGTGTTGAACGAGAAATATTTTTTCATACTAATATTTATTTGAAGCCAGCTAATATGTATTACAAAAAAAGGATAGATAGAGCATCTTTATTCTGCTCATCTATCCTTTTTATTGCTGGCTTTAGAATGGTGGATATTAAAAAGAAACTAGGTACACTCCTATATAAGGGTTGTTTCTGAAGTTTTAAGCTTTAAGCTCCAATTTCCCCTTGAACTACAGCCTGTTTTTCCGTTTGCTTTTGCTTCTTATTTACGAGATAGATACTGGCCACATTTAATAAAACAACAAAAAAAGAAGCCTTTAATCTATGATGCTAACAAACATTTGAAAAGTCCTCATTTTATTTAAATTTGAGGAGTAAAGATTTATTTAACATATTATGTGGGAAAACTATCCTATACTGACTTTGAGGAGTGAGAGGATGTTCGTGAAAGGGAACATTATTGCAGGTGAATTTGATTCGACTATCAATGAATTTTCCTTACAGAAAGTTAAGAATTTCGAAACAGAGTCGGTCCTTAATGAAGACCAGTTAAATAATATTTATCATTATTTAAAAAAACATCAGCATGAAGAGGATGGGCAAATTATTACTTTATACGAAAAAATGCTTGTACGCTTAGCACAGAATGAAGTTAACCAGTTAATTGTTGATTTAGAGAAAGTAATGTCCTTGTATCACTGATACATATAAGAGTATTTTGTACGAACTAAAGAAGCAGACCCCACTGGAGCTGCTTCGTTTTATGATGGATTTGTTGACCATAATCCAGCTGTTTTAACGAATACTCTTGGATTAAATTTTAAACTAGCCACGACTAATTCTGCAAGGTCTTCTGGGTGCATAACGTTTTCTTCATTGCCTTTAACAAGATTTGTATCAATGGCTAAATCTGTAACGACCGTACTTGGTGTTAAAGCAGTAACACGGACATTATGTTTTCTTACTTCTAGCATAAGTGATTCTGTTAGCCCTAAAACAGCGAATTTAGAAGCACTGTAAGCACTTGTAACAGGAGCACCTTTTTGGCCAGCAGATGAAGAGATATTGATGATATCTCCTGATTTTTTTTCGATCATTCCTGGTAATACTGCTCTTGTTACATTATACACACCCATTAAATTGACTTGGATGATTTTTTCCCATTCTTCTGGTGTTAGATCAAGGAACCCACCAAATTTAGCAACACCAGCATTGTTGATTAGGATATCAATTGGGCCTAAGTCTGATTTGATATGTTCAACAGCACGGGTAACGGATTCAAGATAGGTCACATCTGCTGTTGCTGCAGAAACCTTTACATCAAATTGTGCTAGTTCAGCAGCTACCTTTTCTAGATTAGACATATTTAAGCCGATTAGGCCTAATGAACGCCTTCTTTTGCTAAGGCGATAGCAGTAGCACGTCCAATGCCTCTTCCTGCGCCAGTAACTATTGCAGTTTTTCCATTTAAAGAAATCATTTTATCACTCCTAAAATTATTACAAATTGAAGTAGTTAATTTTAACAGAAAGACCGCAATCTTGGTGGAAACAGCTTGCGGTCTTTCCTATTTAGAACTCGAGGAATAATATATTTATTCTAAGTTGGCGTGTCTACCGTACATCTTATTGGTATCCAAACCTTTTTTCTCCATGAACCGAAGAATCACAGCGTCGTAAAATAGTAAAAGTGTTTGCTCAAATAATGAGCCCATTGGTTGAATCGTCTTAAAATCACTCTCCGACTGATCTTTAGGTGAGCCAGGCAACTTAATTGTGATATCCGCTAATTGTCCAATAGTGGACTCAGGGAAAATGGTTACAGCTGCAATCGTCCCACCGATGCTTTTTGCTTTCTCAGCCATGGAAACTAAACCTTTCGTTTCTCCTGAACCTGATCCAATGATTAAGATGTCATCTTTTTCAAAGTTAGGGGTTACTGTTTCGCCAATCACAAAGGCATCAATCCCCATGTGCATCATTCGCATAGCAAATGATTTAGCCATAAATCCAGATCTACCTGCACCTGCAACAAGGATTTTTTTTGATTCAAGTATCCCATTAACTAATTTTTCAGCTTCATCATTCGAAATTAAATCTACGGAGCGATTTAACTCTTTTATGATTTCAGCTAGGTATTGAGTTGTATTCATGATCTGAATTACCCTTGATTAATCATTTGTTGCATTTTTGCAGCAGCAGCTTTTTTATCAGCTTGTCCAGTTATCCCGCCACCTACAATGACAAGGTCTGGTTGTACTTTGATGACTTCTGGAAGTGTGTCTAATTTAATACCACCTGCGATTGCCGTTTTAGCATTTTTTACAACATTTTTGATAGTTTGTAAATCTTCAAATGAGTTCTTTCCAACAGCTTGAAGATCGTAGCCAGTGTGCACACAAATATAATCAACACCCATAGCGTCCACTTCTTTTGCACGTCCAGCAAGATCTTTTACAGCAATCATATCAACAAGGATTTTTTTACCTTGTTTTTTCGCTTCTTCAACAGCACCTTTAATAGACATATCTTCAGCAGTTCCAAGAATTGTGACGATATCTGCACCTGCTTCAGAAGCTTTCATTACTTCATAACCAGCTGCATCCATGATTTTTAGGTCTGCTAATACCTTTAAGTTAGGGAATGCTTTTTTAACTGCTTTTACAGCATGAAGACCTTCGTTAATTACAACCGGTGTACCGATTTCAACGATATCAATATGTTCCTCTACTTCTTTTACCAGCTCAATTGCTTCTGGGATATTTACTAAATCTAATGCTAATTGTAATTCCATCTATATTCACTCCTATAATTTTTTTATTGTTGTACAGTGATAATATCTCCAAAGGGTAATAATACTTTTACAGTAATATTATCCTTATAGTGCATTATCTGTACCTGCCAGCAATAAGGGATATCATGTCCTCTCGCTGAACAATTGCAAGTATACAACGTATATAACAACAATAAAAGTACGCACTTTTATTTTACATAGTGTTAAAAAGTATACTATAAGACACACCGCTTATATAGTCTTACTATTAACTTTAAAAGAAACAATGCACCATTCCGCATGGCCTATTTTCTGTATAAGTTGCTTGATAATTGCCCAAATTGTCCATTGTTGATGTTGTTTATAAAAATCTCTTATTAATAAAGACATTTCTAGCTGGGGGATGGAATGAATAAATTTTTTGATTATATTCTTTTAACAGTAGAGCGGCTATTGCAGCAATGGGATTAGAAATGATATTAGCGTCAAATGGGCTGGTAGATGATGGGGTAACTGCCTTATCAATTATGGCAAATGCCATGTGGGGCTTACCATATTTGCACTTTTTTTAGGTTTAAATATCCCTATCTTACTCTTTAAAGTTAAAGAAGTCGGAAAAACATTTGTGATTAGAACATTGTATGCAAACATCATTACTTCTTTTGGATTTTTGAATCCATGCCTGTTATTACACAATCGGATGTGTTAATTGTTATTTACGGTGGACTAATTTTAGGTGTAGGGGTAGGAATTGTTGTAAAAAGCGGAGGGGCCATTGATGGAATTGAAAATGCTGGCTATGGTTTAACCGGCATCATCGAATACCGATTGGCACATTCTTATTAGCTGTTAATGTTGTAATTATTAATATTGCCGCTTTTGTCTTTTCACTAGAAAAAGCCATGCTGCCACTTGCCGTTTATTACAAAAATGATTATTTAGGTTTTGGATGGATTTAATCATGGGAAATCTGTCATGATCATTACAGAAAAACCGGACGAAATTGGTGAAAGGATAATCAAAGAATTAAATTTGAGTATTACCTATTTATATGGTGAAGGTGGATTTTTAAGTAAAAAGAAGAAAATTGAGAACAGTATTCTTTATTTGTTGAAGCTTTTGGCGTAACAAGCGAGCTATCTAAACCGGATGTCTCACAAACATAAGAAGCCTCCATAATTGCGTAGGATCAACTGACAATATACCCCTTTTTAATTTCGAATAAATAAATGGATTGGTTATACAACAAATTTATATCACATATATTTTTGCTGGCCAGGGAGAGGATGCTCACCCTGGCTTTTTAATCGTCTAGGAAATTATAAAATAAAATGATGTGAATAACTTCTACAAGTTGTATTAATCTAGCTCCAGCACCCAGCCCCTCGGGTTCATAAGCCAAATCACTCCAGAAATCAGGATTTCCTGCGTGATTCGTCTTATGCCTGTCGGGGCTAACCAGGGCGCTTGCGCCTTTTGTTCTTTATTTAACACAAAAATAGATGAGTATATTTCCTTTAGTATACATTTTGTTACTATGTTATTTTTTTATCACTATTTAAATAAAAAGTGCGTACTTCCATTTAAAAAATGTAGGTATTATACTTACATCTTGTTGCAACATTGGATTCACGAAATACTGTGGTTAATGATCAGTATCTGATCTTCCGCAATCGGTTTACTACATTGAAAGGGTGAATAGTATGTTCGGGTTACATGCAAAGCATCACAAAGTTTGTTCAAGATGCCTAACCTTCACATCGAATAATGATTATTGTCCAAAATGTGGTCATTCGCATTTTAGGGACATCATTATTACGGTCCAAGCAGGTTCAAATAAAAATATGGCTAAGCCAGGGATTGGCTATCAAGAGTTATAGTAGTTTTTTAAGAAAGGCATAAGTAAAATTTTTAATTTTGGAGGTATGTAAAATGGAGGCAATGACATTTGTCTTATTTGGGGCGACAGGGGACTTAGCAAAAAGAAAAATCTTCCCGGCTCTATATAATTTATTTTTGGATCAAAAATTACCTCTGCCCATCTCAATTATTGGGGTGGGCAGAGGAGATTTATCAGATACTGATTTCCAAAACCATGTGGAAGATTCCTTAAAAACATTTTCTAGACGATCACTAAATGACAATTCAAACCTTGAAGTGTTTATCCGTGCCTTTCGGTATAGTGCTGTAGATGCAATCAAGGCTGAAGGATATAAAGGATTACTTGAACTCGTTAAACAACGTGAAGAAGAATTGAATATTCCAGAAAATCGTATGTTCTACCTATCTGTTGCTCCAGAGTATTTTAATGTGATTGCTTTCAACATTAAAGAGAGTGGTCTAGGTTCTACTAAAGGTTGGAAACGTCTAATTATCGAAAAACCGTTTGGACATGACTTAAAATCAGCTCAAGAATTAAACGATAAACTAAGTAAAGCTTTTGATGAAGAAGAAATATTTCGCATCGACCACTATCTTGGAAAGCCGATGGTACAAAACCTGGAAGCGTTAGGATTTGCAAATCCAGTGCTTCAAGCATTATGGAACAACCAATACATTGCAAATGTGCAAATTACTGCAAGCGAAACAGTTGGGGTTGAAGAGAGAGCTGGTTATTATGATCAAGCTGGGGCTATTCGCGATATGTTTCAAAATCATATGCTGCAACTGTTGATGATGACAGCAATGCAGCTGCCAAAACAAATTAGTGCAGAAGAGATCCGCAATGAAAAGAGAAAAGTAATAGAATCACTTCGTCCATTAAAGAAAGTGGATGTGGTGAATCATGTGATTCGAGGTCAATATGGTCCTGGTGAAATCCAAGGTAAACCAGTTGTTGGGTATACAGGAGAACCTGAAGTTGCTCCTTCTTCTTTAAATGACACATTTGTGGCTGCCCGTCTATGTGTGGATGATGATTTTTGGAGAGGGGTTCCTTTCTATATCCGTACAGGAAAAAGAATGACAGAGAAATCCACCCGAATTGTGATTGAATTCAAAAATACTTTAAAGGATTTGTATAGGACTCAAAAAGAAGAAACTGCGCCAAATCTTTTAGTGATTGAAATCAGTCCAAACGAAAGTGTTTCATTACAATTAAATAGTAAAAACCCATTAAACAATGGAAAAATCGAACCAGTCAATATTGATTTTTCTGCTAAGCAAGCAGATGTTCCTGAAGCGTATGAGCTTTTAATTTACGATGCAATGCGTGACGACTCTACATTCTTTGCACATTGGAAAGAAGTGGAGTTGTCTTGGAAATGGGTACAGCCTATCTTAGAGGCTTTTGAGGAAAATACAACTCACCTTCAATTATATCCATCCGGGTCAATGGGACCAGATGCTTCCCATCAATTATTGGCAGAGGAAGGATATAAATGGTGGTAGTAATAAAAGATGAAGAATATTTTTAGATTATTAAGGAGGAAATGAACATGAAAGTTGGATTAATTGGTTTAGGAAAAATGGGATTAAACTTAGGTAAAAATTTAATTGATAACAAGCACGAAGTAGTAGCTTTCGATGTAAATGGAAGTGCCGTTGAAGAAATGAAGAAATACGGTGCTTAAGGTACATCTGTTTTAAAAGAACTTGTTGAATCATTAGAAAAACCAAGAGTTGTATGGATTATGGTTCCGCATGCTGTGGTAGATTCAGTAATTGATGAAATGACACCATTATTAGGCACTGGAGATATCGTAATTGAAGCTGGAAATTCTCACTATAAGGAATCCATTCGCCGATATAACCAGCTAAAGGAAGCAGGAATTCACTTTATGGATGCCGGTACTTCTGGTGGAATGGAAGGTGCTCGTAATGGAGCATGTTATATGATTGGTGGAGACCCTGAAGCCTGGAGCATCGTGGAACCTATTTTCATGGATACAGCTGTCGAAAACGGATTTATCTATGCTGGTAAAGCAGGGAGCGGTCATTTCTTAAAAATGGTTCACAATGGAATTGAATACGGTATGATGGCAGCGATTGGTGAAGGATTCGAGGTATTAGAAAAAAGTAAGTTCGATTTTGACTACGAAAAAGTGGCTAGAGTGTGGAATAACGGCTCAGTTATTCGTTCATGGCTCATGGAGTTGACTGAACATGCATTTTCAAAAGATGCAAAGCTAGATGAAATTAAAGGGATTATGCACTCTTCTGGTGAAGGGAAATGGACAGTTGAAACAGCTTTAGATTTACAAGCAGCCACTCCTGTTATCGCAATGTCTCTTTTGATGCGTTACCGTTCATTAGACAGCGACACTTTTACAGGTAAAGTGGTAGCTGCATTAAGAAACGAATTTGGTGGACATGTTGTTGAAAAAAACTAACAGAATTACATCTGTCACATTTAATAGAAAAAGAGTCAATAAAAATAGGTGAAGAAAAATAGCTCATTATTTGTGAAATGGTAATGAAAACAATGTATATGATGGTAGAAAAGGATGTGGAGTTCATGAATGTATTGGATGCAAAAATGATAAATACTCAGTATGGTATAGAAACTTATCTAGATTTATTGAAAAATGTTGAAGTGAGAGACATTCAATATGGTACAGAGACAGCTTCTTTTTACGAAATCACTATAGGTGTAGAGTATTTTCGGTTAAGAAATGAAAATTATTATAATAGTGAAAAGAGATATTTTAAGATGCGTATGAATTCAGATTTAAATGGTATTACTATAATAGAAACAAAAAGAGAAAGTTTATTTGCTGTGAAAAATGAATTTGAAAGATCTGCAACAAAGGAACTGATTGGAGAGTGGCTAATAAAAAGCAGTGCCTTTAGAAAAGTTCTTAATGATTTGATAGCTAATAAGAAAATGGAAAACGTTAAAACGGAGGAAAACATAATAGGAACAATAAGGTTCCTGGAGAAATTACTTGAAATCACAACAGAAGACATTTTAAGTGCTCCTGTTGAGAGATCTCACTAGTTTCCGGGATGGATGGAACAACCTCCCTCTGCCACTGATCACGAAAGTTTGGCAAAGAATTAGATCAACGATAATTATGCTTTATGAAAAAGAAAGGACATAGTTATGATGGGTGTCAAAATGGTTGATAAAAAAATAGTCGGTGAAAAAGCAGCAGAGTTTGTTAAAGATGGCATGGTTGTGGGGCTTGGTACGGGTTCGACAGTTTTTTATACCATACAAAAGCTTGGTCAGCTAGTGAAGGAAAGGCCTTTCCATTAAAGGTATTCCAACTTCTGTTCAAACGGAAGAATTGGCTAAAGAATTAGGCATTCCACTTACTAGCTTTAGTGAAATAGAAAGTATAGATATTGCTATTGATGGAGCAGATGAAGTCAATTCAGATTTGGAACTAATCAAAGGTGGTGGCGGCGCACTTTTAAGAGAGAAAATCATAGCGAGAGCAGCTAAAACATTTATTGTTGTAGCAGATTCATCTAAAAGGGTAGAGAAATTAGGTACGTTTCGATTGCCTGTAGAAGTTATTCCGTTCGGTTATGAAATGACGGAAAAACATATTAGAGCCATTGGTTTAGTCCCGGAAATTCGATTAAACAGAGAAAATTCGTTTATTACTGATAATGGAAACTATATTTTTGACTGCCGAATTCCTGAGCACTTTCAGCCTGAAATGTTAGAACGAATGCTTAACATGATACCGGGAGTCGTTGAAAATGGGTTGTTTGTTGGAATGACTGACTTGGTGATCACTTTAGATCAAGAAAAAAATGTTGTCATGTTAAGAAAGTAATTTCCTTTAGAGAGAGACTTTGAGTCCCTCTCTTATGTTTTTTATATCTTTACAATGATTCTACCTCTTGCTTGTCCTTTTAAAATAGTAGGCAAGTTTTCAGGTAATTCTTCAAGTGTAATTTCTTTCTGTATAATTTCAGAAAGAGTAGAAGGTTTTAAATCGGTTGCCATGCGATTCCAAAGGTCTTGTCTAACATGCATTGGACAATAAACAGAATCAATTCCGAGAAGGTTTATGCCACGTAAAATAAACGGAAACACGGTGGTTGGAACGCTTCCTCCACCAGTTAAGCCACTCACCGCAACTGAACCATTGTATTGGATTTTACTTAAGATGGATGCAAGTGTCTCTCCCCCTACTGGATCAATCGCCGCAGCCCAAATTTGTTTATCAAGGGGTTTAATTTTACCATTAAAGACATCTTCACGAGAGATAATCTCTTTTGCACCGAGCTTATGTAAAAAAGTATGCTCAGAATTTTTACCCGTACTAGCGACAACTTCGTATCCTCTTTTTGAAAGCATGGAAACAGCTAAACTTCCTACCCCACCAGTAGCTCCAGTGACAAGGACTTTGCCCTTTTCTGGCGATAAACCGTTATCTTCTAACCTTTGAATGGAGAGGGCTGCAGTAATACCTGCTGTCCCCAAAATCATTGATTCCATCAACGTTAAATTTTCAGGTAAAGGGACAATCCAATCACCAGGAATGCGGGCATATTCACTATAGCCACCATAATGGGATACCCCAATTTCATAGCTTGTTGCTATGATCTCATCTCCTTCGCGGAAGCGTGGATCTTGAGACGATACGACTACACCTGCTATATCAATACCTGGAATAAAGGGATAGGTTGTAACGATTTTCCCATTCGGAATACTTGCTAAACCATCTTTATAGTTAATCGCAGAATAAGAAACCTTGATTAAAACATCACCTTGAGGTAACTCATTCAAGGTAATTTTTTTGACTTGAACAGAAAAATCGTTTTCATTTTTATCTACCATCAATGCTTTAAATTGTTCCATCATTCTTTAACTCCTTTCTTGAACAGCAGAATAGAATTATATATTCACTGCTAATATATAATGTATGGAAGGATATTACAAGTACATACTTTTATTTTATATAGTGAAAAAAGTATACTGTGGGTTATAATAAATATGGAGGTGAAGTGAAATGTCGCGAATGCAGGATAAGATGTTTAATTGTGAAAAAGAATTAACTCTTTCCGTTATCGGTGGTAAATGGAAGATGCTTATACTATGGCATCTAGGAAAAGAGGGAACGAAGCGATTTGGTGAACTGAAAGCTCTTATGCCAGGGATTACGCAGAGAATGCTAGTTAATCAATTGCGAGAACTGGAAGAAGACTTGATTGTAAAACGCGAAGTCTATCCCGTAGTTCCTCCAAAAGTAGAATACTCCATTACGGAACAAGGAAGAAGCTTGATGCCGATTCTCGATGCTATGTATAACTGGGGGAAAGATTATATGGAAACTGCTGGGTTGAATCCTTTAGTAAGACAAGAGTCGATTAGGTAAATTTTCACTGGTAATCTAAGGTTGACTCCGGCGAAGGGGGTCAACCTCTTTTCATGATAATTTAATAATTATTTTTAGTATTTTGTAATGCCTCAAAATAAAGCTGATAATTAACTTTTATTTTCATTTTTCCCCAAGTGGCTAACCATACCTTTTCGCTGATGGGTTTGGAAAAGGGGCTAATGGTGTGTGTCCCGATTTGAAGAGGATCCACCTTCAGCTCTTGCATTTTTTTTATGAGGTCCGTAGTTTTCATTTCTAATTCAGTTTTAATTTCCTTATGAAGCTGCATCAGTTCATTTCCGTTGAGGATATTTTTATTACCTTGATATTCCTCAATTCTTCCATTTAATTTCACGTTTATTGTAACTAGGGAAAGATTTTTATCTAAATCCACATTTACTCTTGAGCGTAGATGTCCAATAACCACATCTAATTTGGGTATTGGAAAAAACTTCAAATAGTGATCGTTGTCAAGAAGTTGAAATATTTGATCTTCGGTACTTGTGACCGTTTCAATTAATTTATCATTGCTAAAAAAAGCAGTCCCCTCGTAAATAAAGTTATTTTTCGCTACTTTGAAAACAGGAAGAACGGGATCTGAAAATGGTGAAAACAGCTTATTTTTATATTCATGCAAATTGACAATGGTCATTTCACCTTGTTTTTTCCTCTCATAGTGTTTTAGCATCCGATACAGGTAATAATCAAGGTTTTCTTGCTTCTTTGCTTGTCTGTTAATATAATCGTCAAAATTACCTTTAACGATTACTAAATACAATCGTTGCGAAATATCATAGTCTGTCAATAGCGTGTTAATCAACTGAATAATCCCTTGTTTCGCTAATTCCTCATGAATTAAAAACATACGGAGTTGTCCAACCTTCAATTCACGATAATATCTTAAATTAAAGTCTTTTCATCCCTGTTTAAGGAGATCAACTTCTAGTGTTAATAAGCTTTTTGGCTCATTTACTAATGGAGGGACTAATGTACTCATTTTTATTTTTCCTTTTTCGCCTTTACTAATTGACCAAAAAGTGACAGGAGCAATATCTTCAATTGTGTTGTTCTCAACAAATGGGGCACATCCTGGAATCATGACTAATGAAACAAAGATTCCCCAAACTAAAAGCATTTTCTTTCGTCTCATGCTTTTACACGCCCTTTTAGCTTTGTCAATAGGAGCAAGAATGTTGGGACCATAAAGTAAGTTATTCCACTTAACCAAATTTGAATATTCAGGAGAATATTCTGTTCCGTTTCAGTGGACCAAATCCAATTATTCACAATTACAAAGCAGAGAAATAACATAATACAAGTGACAGCAAAACCCATACGTGAAGGTTGGGTACTTGTTTTTTTTAGGATGATTCTTGTGGCCCCATATATACATAACAAGAAAATTGATATAGCAAACACCAATAAAAACATATGTAGTGAAATCAGGATAATATCCAGTCGTTCAAACATGGGAGATTGTAAGTATCGAATCATATGAATAATAGGGTATTTAGTTTTACCTAAATAATTTGAACCGAAAAAGAATAAACTCGCAATAAACAATAGCAAATACTCTGAAGTAGAAAGAGCATTCGCATAGGTTAAATATTTCCTCATTTTTTGTTGTGGGTTGATCCAAGGAATTAAACAGATTAAATACTCTGGTCCTGAATATGAAGACCAAATGAGTAACAATCCTTTCCATGAATCAGTTGTCCACTTTGTTGGTATCAAGGGATACAAATCATGTAATGCAGCGATAGGTGGAATAAAAAAGGGAACATATAAAAAAATTATCCAAAAAACGCATAAAAAAACAATTACCACAAACCGTATGGTATTTTTCATTCCTCGTGAAGTAACATAGGAGCTCGTAAGAAGAATGAAAAAAATAATCCAATTTGAATTCATAGATGGGAAAATAAAATCATGAATGACTTCTAAGTATCCGAGTGTGATCACCGTTATTTTGATTAGTATCAATATAAGGCCTATAAAAGTCAAAAGCCTTACCATTCGAACACCAAAAAGCTCTACAAAACCTTGATATCCCTTTTTAGCATAATTTGATTCTAGCCATTTGCATAACAGCATTATATTGAGTTGGGAAAAGATTGCCATTGCAACAATGACCCAAATCATAAACGGGTGTAATAAGTAGGTAGGCATTAAAAAAAATAGGTAAAGCATTTGGAAACGGTTGACGATGAAAAAGGCATAGATTCCGTCCAATTTAGATGATTTATCAAATAAGGAAAATGTGGTCAACTTTGAATCACATCCTTCGTTTGTATCTCCATTTCTGTAAAGGGTGTAAATGATCCGGACGGGATTTCATCTTTATTAAAGGCCTCTAATAAAGAGATCGATCCAGTCCTTCCAGTAAAATGGAGCAATTGGTGAAAAATAGGGTTGTTTTAAGGAAGTAAGACTATTTAGATGTGCCAAAATGGCAACAGCTCCCATGGCAATGCCAAAAACACCAAAAAAGGATGAAAGGAGAAGAAAACCAAATTGAATGAGTGTATTTGCCTTCGTCATCAAATAGTTTGGTACTAAAAATGAGGAGATCGTTGAAATACAAACTAATACAATTAATACTTTGCTCGCAAAACCCGCTTGAACCGCTGCTTGACCGATAACTATACCACCAATCACCCCTAAGGTTTGACTTGATTTGGTCGGCATCCGTAAACTCGCTTCTTTTATGATTTCAAGAATAGTTAACATCACTAATGCTTCCCAAAATGGTGTAAAAGGTAGTTTACTTCTAGATTCCACTAAAACAAATAGTATTTGTAAGGGAATCATTTGATAATGGTGGGTTGTTAGTGCAACATAAAATGGTATCAGTGTGACGGACAGCAAAAAGCTAAAATATCGAATAACTCTTAAAAAACTTGCAACCGGCCAACGATTAATATAATCTTCAGGTGATTGGAAAAGGTGAAAAAAGGTGATTGGTGCAATTAATACAAACGGTGTGTTCTCTACCAAGATAGTTAATTTACCGAGCCCTAAGGAATAAGAACAAACATCTGGGCGGTCAGTTTGTTGGAATTGTGGAAAAATACTGTGATGATGTTCCTCCATAAATGCCGCTACCTGGGATGAATCGATAAATCAAAGTTAATTTCAGAGATTTTCTTTCTTGCTATTGATATATATTCAGGATTGGTCAACCCGTCTATGTACATTAGGACAACCGTTGTTTCACTTAATGAACCTACTTTATATTTCTCTGTTTTTAATTCAGTAATAGGAAGTCTTCTGCGTATGAGGGTGATATTTGGTTCTAATTGTTCAGTGAAACTATCTTTTGCACCGTATAAAATTGTTTCTGTTTCAGAGGTTTCAATCCCCCTACTTAATTCGCTAGGAAGAGGAATGACCAACCATTGTTCTTGGATACAATCATTCAGAAGTACAGCACCGGTGAGGAGTAATTTCTGTGCCTCTTCAAGTGATTGGATCTTCATTACTTTAGGTGTGGCTATGCTTTCGTAAATCATGGAATGTGGACATCGGATAACAGGTTCTATTATCGATTCATTCAAACGATCCTGGTCAATTAAGGTTCTTAAATAGATTAAGACAACTTTTTGATCGTTAAGTGTAGTGCGTTCGATTATCTCTACATCGTGCATATTGTCTAAAACCTGTTTTAGAGAGTCTAGTGAGATCTTCCTTTGCACAGGTTGTTGTGTGTCACTACTATCATTAGCAATGCTTTTACCCTTTTTCCAAAACATAAACATCCCCCACTGATATAAGCTGCCATTTGTTCACTCTAGAAAAATTGTAATGGTAATTCTTCCTTTTAGTATGAAAAAAAAAGATTTTTTTATACTAATAAAATAGGGTAGGGGAAACTATATAAATTTTACTGTATAGTTTTTTACACTATGTAATGAAAAAGTGCGTACTTGTTCAAAGAGACTTATATGGAACAGTTAAGAATGAAGGTGCTACAAAAGGTATTTTGGTATCCACTGCAGATTTTGGTCCAGATGCATATAATTTTGCAAAGGATAAACCGCTCACTTTGTTAAATGGAAGCAATTTATTACATTTACTACAAAAGCATGGCCACAAAGAAAAGATTGATTTAATGGAAGCAAAATTGGCAATAAAGGAAAAGAAGATTAATTAAGAAATATTTTAGTGAGCAGCTCTAGTTATGGGGCTGCTATTTAATTGTAAGATTAGGTTTTTTTAAATTAAAGTAAATCGTGTCTAGTTAGATAAGTAGTGGATAAGGCACTCTTGCTTATTATAAAGTTCCGGTACATTTTTCACCTGGTAATGGGACATTAATCCTGCCTATCTGTTGGATAACCAATATGCTATAATAACCTAGCTATTAAACTATCTTTTAGATAAAAATTCATAAAAAACGTTTTATTATTGGAGAAGCAGGTGGACATATGATAAAGGCACAAAATACGACATATCGTTGTCCGATAACCTTGACCAATAAGGCAAAGGATAAAATGCGAGAGCTTGGGTTGGATGAGCGATCGTTTTTTTTATTGGAGAAATCGTATCATGTTTATATAGAAAAGTATCCGCAATCTGGAGATGGCCTTGTTACGGCTGCCTTGTTTTTTGACATTAAGAGAAACGAAAGGCTTGCAGACAAGTTCGATCGATTTGTTGTGGTTCTGCATTGTTTGGTAAAGCAGGATCAGTTTGTGGTGACGAATGTGACGACGAGACCGGTGCATATACCCTTGGCATCCAATTGGCGCATCTCGGCAGATTTCATATTTGACTTAAATGTTCAAAGCAGCGGATCGATACCGTTTGAGTTACTGAACTTGATTCACAACATGCCGGTTCTCCAGGAAAGTTCACTATACGTGAAAAAGCGGATTGCGAGTTGGGAAGGTTACCTCAAAATTCAGGAGCAATCCGCGGATATTCCTGATATAACCTCCCGCTATTCAGCACTGATATTCAATGATGATTTCAGTCGGGTAAAAATAACGGGCTGTCAGCTGAAGGAACAGGAATGGAAGTCACTCAAGGATATGAGTGTCAAGCTAAAGGGAATGGACAAGGATATTGGAAAAGTTCTGAAAGCGAATCGTTCCGCTTCTTCGGTTGAGGTGGAATTGCACGGTTATATGGAGGAACATGCCCGCAGGCAAAGACTTGATGTACATCCCAGGGAAGTTGTCTTTAGCAATTTTGCCACCTTAAGCCAGGTAAAAAGGCTGCGGCAAGGGTTTAAGCAGTTGGAAAGCGGTTTGGCCGCGAATCCTGAGCTGGAACGCCTTTTATTTGAAAACAAGCCGCCGGTCAAAGAGGTGAAAAAGCAGGCAAATCTGCAATTCCACAATCGATTGAACGAGTTCCAGCAAGCTGCTGTCACAGGCGCCATGTCCGCTGAAGACTTATATGTCATTCAAGGCCGCCCGGAACAGGGAAAACAACTGTTATTTCAGAGATCTGCCTTCAAAATGCAAAGGCTGGGCTGCGCACGCTGGTTGCCTCGCAGTCAAATTTGGCAGTCGACAATGCCCTCGGCCGATTGCTGGCAAACAAGGATATCCGAATTCTCCGAGTCGGGCGAACGGAAAGCATTGAAGAAGAAGGCAAAAAGTTCATCGAGGAAAATGTCGGACAGTATTGGAAAGACCATACGTTTCAGGAAGTTTCCAATCAATTTGAAGCCAGGAAACATCGGACTACAGAAATAGACTCAGAATGGGCGGCGAATGAACAGGAACAAGAGCGGTTAGAGCAAGAGCTTTTACGGGTTAATGCGGAGCTTGAAGCAAAAAAGAATGCCCAGAAGCAGTATGACGAAATCCAGTCCATTATTGAAAAGCTTCAAAAAGACATTCATGATGCAGAGCAGGAGAGGCAAACAGTCCGGCAGTTTTTGAAGAAGATTGAACAGTCGCTTCGTTTGTTGAATGACACCATTGAAAAAGACGAATCTTTTCTGGCTGAAGAGCCGGATAGTGACTCCATTCAAAAAAAGCTGGAAGCCAATCAGCAAGAAATTGTACGTCTGCAAGACAGTGTTGCCCTTCAGAAGCTTGAAGAAAATATTAATGAGATAAAACAAACCATTGACGAGACTTCAACTAACTGTGAGAAATGGAAAGACTTCACGAAACAGAAGGAAGCTTTAACAGAAAGAATCTTAGCCGCTAAAAAAATCGACAGCTTAAAGTGGATCATGCTTGAGCAAAACTTTACCCGCTCTTTACAGGTTCATTCATTAATCGGAAAATTGGACATGCTTCGTGAAAGAACAAGCCAGCTGGATAAGTTAAAGGAATATAATGAAAAATTAAATCCTGCTATTTCTTATCTTGAACAGCTTTTGGGACAGCATTACGGCCAGCTGCAGCAACAATTGAAAAACACGCCTCCCGTAGCTGCGACTGCTGTGGAAATCGACCAAATTTTAGACAAACTGAGAAGTGAATTAAAAGGAAATACAACCATTCATCCGCAGAGGCTTGCGGCATTACTAAAGGGGCTATATGGCCGGAGACATTACATTTGGCAAAAAGCAGACAAGTTAAAGCTCGATGATACTGATAAAAAAATGGCACAAGAAGCACTTCAGCAGCTAAAACAGGAATTGCTGGGTCAGTTAAAGCCTGTCCTGGATGAAAATAAAATGATTCTGCAGAAGTATCAAAGAGAGATGAACGAGCAGACTGCCAAGCTTATTTCTCTTCAAAGCCAGCAAAAGAAAATGATGGAGTCCGCAGTATTCATTCCTAATGCATTGGAATTGCTTCGTGAAAAAGAAGCCAACGCGCTTGAACTTCAGAACAAGAAAGAGCAATACGGACAAGCCAAGCTGCGGGTTGAAAGGAATTGCCAAAAGCGGGATCAAGAAACCCTACAGCTGCAGGACTTAGTGCAGAAAAAAACCCAAATTGAAGCTCGCTTTGCAGATCTCTCCAGTATGCTTAAAGAAAGCGAAGCTGAATTGGCACCACTAAAAGAAATTCTCTCTTCAGACACGGAACGGGAGCATGAAGAGGTATTAAAGCAGCTGGCGAGCATTTCTTTTACCAGGGAGTCTTTGAAACAGGAAAAGCAGAAGCTTCCGCTGTTCCAATCGGTTCAAGGAATGTGGCGATCGGTGCTGGAAGAAGCAACTGAACATGACCTGAATGAAATCAGGAAGCTTTATGTGAAGCATGCGAATGTGATTGGAACAACATGTGTGGCTTCCGCCCGCAAAGATTTTATCGAAAGCTATCCTGTTTTTGATGTTGTCATCATTGATGAAGTATCAAAGGCAACCCCACCGGAGCTCTTGCTGCCGATGCTAAAAGGGAAGAAAGTCATACTGGTGGGCGACCATCATCAGCTGCCGCCTCTATTGGGAGACGATACGCTTGAGGAAACCTTGCAGGCAATGGCGGAAGAGAGTGAAGACTTTGAAGGAAAAGCCGAACTTAAAAAGCTATTAAATGAGTCGCTGTTTGAGCGCTTGTTTAAAAATCTGCCGAAAACCAATAAAACGATGCTGGCCATTCAATATCGGATGCATGAAAACATTATGGAAACCATCACGCCATTTTATAAGCAGGAAAACGAAGTGCTGCAGTGCGGCTTAACCAACTCTGATCAAGACCGGGACCACAAGCTTGTCTCACCGCTCATCCAGCGGCAAAATCATCTTCTGTGGCTGGATATGCCGAACGAGCCTGCCTTTTTTGAAGAAAGAATGAAAGGCGGAAAAAGTCTGTACAATCCGGCAGAGTTGAAGAGGATTGGTGAATTGCTGATGGAAATGGACGCGGCAGCGGGAGAGGCAAAGCAAGCTGGAAGAATGGAAGC